>JASGGR010000017.1:0-29326 GCA_047602705.1 Sphingomonas bacterium
ATCGACAGCGGCATGGCGGAATCGATCGAGATCGTGCCGGAGAGCCATCGCCAGCGGCAATTGCGCTGCGACATCACCGCTTTCCCCACGGGCTGCCTGCTGCGCACGGTGGACCTGACGACGGAGCAGGCGTTGATCGCCGCGCGCGGGGAATTGCAGGCTGCCGATGCCGCGAGCGCGGCGGCGGGCGCGATATGCGTGCGGCTCAGCGTGCGCGGCCATGTCTCGGCCGCATCGGACGGGCTGGCGGCGCTGACCGGCATCGCGCGCGATTCACTGGCCGGCGCGCGTTTCGCCTCGCTGTTCACGGTCGCCAGCCGGGTGGAAGTCGCCGAGGCGATCGAGGCGGTGGCAAGCGGCGCCTCGCAACGCCGGATCGCGGCGGAATGCCTGGTCCATGGCGCGAATCCTCTGCCCGTCACGATAGGCATCGCCGCGGTGACGATCGCGGGGCGGATCGAAACGCTGATCGCGATGATCGTCCACGGGTTCGATCCCGCCGATGCGGAACGCCCTGCTTCCGCATAAACCTCGTTTTTACATCATGCGGTTATGACGGGCGGATGTTCACCCTCCGTGCCGCGAATTCGCGGCAAGGCGTTGCGTATAAGGGACGATCGTGCAGACCGTGTTGACATCCTCCGCCGCCCCATTGGGCCAATCGCTCATCGCGCTGGTCGAGGCGGATGGCACCGGGAACGCGAGTTGGGCGGCCGCGCTGCGCGAGCCGGCCACGCCGCTGCGCGATCTCGCCGACGCGGTCCATGCGCTTTGCGCGCTGCACGGCATGGCCCCCAGCCTGATCGAGCAGGCAACCGGGGCGCCCGGCACCGCCGGCGAGGTGCGCGAATGGCTGGCGCAGGCCACCGTCGCCTTCGATACGGAGCGGGCGATGCTGGCGGCGCTGACGGCGGCAGTCGGTCCCCTGCCCTCCACGCCCGGGCAGGCACAGTCGGAAGCGGCGATCGTCGCCCAGCGCCACGCGCTGACGATGCTGGCCGAATCGCATCGCTATGGCTGCGCGATCGGTGCGGCCGCGACCTTCCTGCTCGATTGGGAGGCGATCCGCGATATACTGGCCATCGCGGGGGAGCGCGTTGGCCTCGATCCCGAACCCGCCCCGCTTCCCGCCGCGCAGGAAACGCTGGCGATGATCGCCAGCCTAGACGGCGGCATGACGACGCATCGCGCCGTCACCTTCGGCGCGCAACAGCTTCTCGCGCAGCATCGCGGGCTATGGCAGCTCCTCGATGCCCGCGCCTCCGCCCGGCGCGGCGGCTGAGCGGCTATTCCGCCGCCGCCCGCGCTTCATCCTCCGCCGCAGCGCCTTCCTCGTTCAGCGCATGGCCGGCGAGCAATTCCACCGGCGCGATCGTCTCGATCTCCCGCGCACCCGGCTCGATATTCAGGTCGCGCAGCTTGCGGGCGCTCACCAGCGCGCGCGATTCGAAGCTGCTGACGAAGGTGTTGTAATTCTTCACCGCCGTATTCAGCCCGCTGCCCACGACGCGCAGATCGCCCACCGCCTTGGCAAGGCGATCATATAGCTCCTTGCCCAGCGCGCCGATCTGCCGCGCCTCGCTCGCCAGCTTCTCCTGCCGCCATACCGCCGCCACTGTGCGGGCGATCGCGATCAGGTTGGTCGGCGTGGCAAGCAGGACGCGCTTGTCGAACGCGGCGTCCCACAAGGTGGGATCATGCTCCAGCGCGGCGGAAAGGAAATGCTCGCCCGGCACGAACATGATGACGTAATCCGGCGCGTCGGGAAACTGGCTCCAATAGGCTTTCGCGCCCAATGTGTTGACATGCGCGCGCATCGCATTGGCATGGGCGGTGAGGCCGATCTGCCGCTCCTTCTCGTCCACCGCCGCGAAAGCGTCCTGATAGGCGTTGAGCGAAACCTTGGCGTCGATCACGAGGGACTTGCCTCCCGGCACGCGCACCACGGCATCGGGCCGCAGCCGCTCGCCGTCATCGCCGGTGACGCTCACCTCCATCGCGAAATCGGCATGTTCGGCGAGGCCGCACGTCTCCAGCACGTTGCGGAGCTGCTGCTCGCCCCAGCGGCCCCGCGCCTTGGGCGCGGCGCGCAGCGCGTTGACCAGTTTCTGCGCCTCCGCCCGCACCGATTCCTGCCCGACGCGCATCGCCTCGATCTGACCGTAGAGCGCGCCGAACGCATCGCGCCGCTCCGCTTCCACCTTCGCGACGCCCTCCTCATAGCGCTGGAGCCGTTCAGTAACCGGCTGGAGCAGCGCCTTGAGCCCGTGGCCCGCATTCTCCTCTGACTGGCGGAAGCGCTCGTCGGCACGTTCGAGGAACGCCTTCTGCGCCTCGCTCAACAGATTGCCCGCCACCTCGCGGAAACGGCCGGCCATATCGTCCTTCGCCGCCTTGAACTCGGCGAGCCGCGTCTCGAACCCCGCGGCCTCCGTCTCGCGCCGCGCAAGCTCCGTGCGGGCGGCGTCGCGCTCGGCGCGGATCGCATCAAGCTCGGCACGCAGGCCCTCGGCGGCCTTCGCCCGCTCGGTCGCGGCGGCGAGATCGACGATCGCGCGGCGGAAATCCTCCGCGCGCTGATCGCGTTCGGCGCGCACCGCCGCCATCTCACGCCGCGCGACGATCCAGCCCAGCGCGAAACCGGCGACGATGGCGACAAGGGCGATGGCGGCTTCGATCATCGCCGGAACATAATCGGAACGACGATGGAATGTCTAGACCGGCGTGTCGATCGACGCGGGCGGCGTGCTGAACCAGCGCGGCCCTTCCGCCGTCATGTGGAAACAATCCTCAAGCCTGATGCCATATTGGCCGGGGATATAGAGGCCCGGCTCATTGGAGAAGCACATGCCCGCCGCCAGCGGCATCGTCTCGCCATGGACGAGGTTGACCGGCTCATGCCCGTCCATCCCGATGCCATGGCCGGTGCGATGCGACAGGCCGGGGAGCTTGTAGCCCGGCCCATAGCCCCATTTCACATAAGCCGCGCGCACGGCATCATCCACGGTTCCGGCCGGCGCGCCGATCTTCGCCGCCGCCAGGGCGATCTTCTGCCCCTGCGCCACCTGATCCCACACCTCGCGCTGCGCCGCGCTGGCAGTGCCATGCACCCAGGTGCGCGAGATATCGGAATGATAGCCCTGCACGGTGCAGCCGCAGTCCATCAGCACCACCTGCCCGTCGGCCACGCGATGCACCTCGCGGCTGCCGTGGGGATAAGCCGAGGCTTCGCCGATCAGCACCATCGCGTCATCGGCCTTGCCGCCAAGCTTGCGCGTGGCGGCGACCATCAGCGCGCTCACGTCCGGCCCGGTCATGCCCTTCTCAACGCGCGGATGGACCCAGCGATAGGCAGCGACCGTAACGTCGTTCGCGGCCTGCAGGAGCGCCAGCTCCGCCGGCGTCTTGATCATGCGGCAGCCGCGCACCACCGGATTGGCGGAGACGAGCTTCACGCCCGGCAAGGCGCGCGCAAGGCCGTCGGAGGCGAAGAAGCGCGCCGTCTCCTCGATTCCCACCGGACGGCCGGCAAGCTTGCGATCGCGCAGGAACCCGGCGACCAGCTCCAGCGGATTCTGGTCCTCCTGCCACACCCGCACCTCGGCCGGCACGGCGAGCGTCTCGCGGATCGAAGGCTCCTCGAAAAAGGGCGTGACGATGCACGGCTCGCCCTCCACCGGGATGATCGCGGCGGTCAGCCGCTCGCTGCGCCACCAGGCGACGCCGGTGAAATAGATCAGGCTCGATCCCGGCTCGATCAGCACCGCGCCGATGCCGTGCCGGCGCATCAGCGCCTGCGCGCGGGAAAGCCGCGCGGCGCGCTCCGCCGAATCGATCGGCTTCAGCCCGGTGGTGAGATCGTTCAGCCCCGCCAGATCCGGCTCCGCCGCGCGGAGCACGCTCGAAACATTGGCGAAGCCGGCGAGCGGAAGCAGTGCTGCGGCGCCGAGAATACCCCGGCGCGTCGGCATAAAGCGGTCGATCATCATGCGTCGGGACGATAGGACGCTTGACCGCGCGGTCGCAATCCCCTTTGCGTGCGTGTCGATTTTCCGGGAGTTCTCATGGGCAAAAGGCTGACCACCTATATCATGATCGCGCTGGTGCTCGGCCTCATATGCGGGCTGGCGCTGAACAGTGCGATCGGCGATGGCGGCGCGGCGTCTCAGGCGCGGCTGGAAACGCTGGCGGGCTATTTTTCGATCGTCACCACGGTGTTCCTCCGTCTTATCAAGATGATAATCGCACCGCTGGTATTCGCGACGCTCGTTTCCGGCATCGCGCAGATGGGGGACACGGCGGCGCTGGGGCGGATCGGCGCGCGGAGCATCGGCTGGTTCGTCTGCGCCAGCCTGCTGTCACTCACCCTGGGGCTGGTGCTGGTCAACGTCTTCCAGCCAGGCGTCGGCGTGAACCTGCCGCTGCCGCCGGTCACGGCGGGAACCGGGCTTGAGACGTCCACCTTCAACCTGAAGGATTTCATCTCGCACATCTTCCCGACCTCGATGGTCGACGCGATGGCGAAGAACGAGATCCTGCAGATCGTGATCTTCTCGCTGTTCGTCGGCGTCGCGATCACCGCCGTGGGGGAGAAAGCCGCGCCGCTGGTCCGCGCGATCGACGCGCTGGTGCATGTGATGCTCCAGATCACCGACTATGTGATGCGCTTCGCCCCCTTCGCGGTGTTCGCCGCCGTCGCGGGGACGCTCACCGAGCGTGGGCCGAAGGTGATCGGGCAGCTCGCCTATTTCATGGGCACCTTCTACCTGTCGATGTTCATCCTGTGGCTGGTGCTGCTGGGCGTCGGCTTCATCTTCATCGGGGGACGGATCAGGGAATTGGTGCGCTACGTGCGCGAGCCGCTGCTGGTGGCGTTCTCCACCGCCTCGTCGGAAGCCGCCTATCCGCGGATGCTGGAGGCGCTGGACCGCTTCGGCGTGCCGCCGCGCGTCGCGAGCTTCGTGCTGCCGCTGGGCTATTCGTTCAATCTCGACGGCTCGATGATCTACATGGGATTCGCGAGCCTGTTCGTCGCGCAGGCCTATGGCATCCACCTGCCCATCGCGACGCAGATCACGATGCTGCTGGTGCTGATGGTGACGTCGAAGGGCATCGCCGGCGTGCCGCGCGCCAGCCTCGTAGTGATCGCGGCGACCATGCCGATGTTCAACATCCCCGAGGCCGGGCTGCTGCTGATCCTCGCGGTGGACCATTTCCTCGACATGGGGCGCAGCGCGACCAACGTGGTGGGCAATGCGGTGGCGAGCGCGGTGGTCGCGAAATGGGAGGGCGGGTTCGATCCGCCCGAGCCGATCGACGGCGAGCCGCCCCATGCCCCGCACGGCCACGGCCCGGCGCGGGACGTGGACAGCTTCCGCGATATCTGATCCCTCGCCGTTACCGTCATGCCGGACTTGATCCGGCATCCAGAGCCGCAAAGGTTATCGCTTGTAACTCTGGATGCCGGATCAAGTCCGGCATGACGGCAGGTTTACCCCGATCGCAGCAACGCCACCCCCGCGTCGCGCTCGAACAGATAGAGCGCGGTGCGCGCGGCCTGCCCGCGCTCGCCCGAGAGGCCGCCGTCGCGGTCGATCAGCAGGCGCGCGTCGTCGGTAGCGGGCGGGAGCAGTTCGCCGAGCTGCTCCGGCGTGGCGAGCCGGAACGCCGCTTCCCCCGATTGCCGCGTACCGAGCAACTCGCCCGCCCCGCGCAACCGCAGGTCCTCCTCCGCGATGCGGAAGCCGTCATTCGTCTCGCGCATCAGGGCGAGCCGCGCGCGCGAGGTTTCGGAAAGCCCATTGCCGCGCAGCAGCAGGCACACGGAATGTCCCCCGCCGCGCCCGACGCGCCCGCGCAACTGGTGGAGCTGCGCGAGGCCGAAGCGGTCGGCATGCTCGATCACGATCAGGGTGGCGTTGGGCACGTCCACCCCCACCTCGATCACCGTGGTGGCGACCAATACGCCGTGGCGGCCGGCGGCGAAGGCAGCCATCACCGCATCCTTCTCCGGCCCCTTCATCCGCCCGTGGACCAATCCGACGCGATCCCCGAAGCGGCTCGCCAGCGCCGCGGCGCGCGCCTCGGCGGCGGCGAGGTCGGTCTTCTCGCTCTCCTCCACCAAAGGGCAGACCCAATAGGCCTGCTTCCCCTCCGACAGATGCCGGCCGAGCGCGTCGATCACCTCGTCCAGCCTTTCCTCGCTGATGACGCGCGTCTCGATCGGCTCGCGGCCCGGCGGCATCTCGTCGAGCCGGCTCTGGTCCATCTCGCCATATTGCGCGAGGGTGAGCGTGCGCGGGATCGGCGTCGCGGTCATCGCCAGCAGATGCGGCGTGACGCGGCCCTTGGCGGTGAGCGCCATCCGCTCCGCGACGCCGAAGCGGTGCTGCTCGTCCACCACCACGAGGCCGAGGTCGCGATAGCCGACCGCCTCCTGGAAGATCGCATGCGTGCCGACGAGGATATCGATCGAGCCGTCTGCCAGCCCCATCAATGTCGCCTCTCTCGCGCGCCCCTTGTCGCGGCCGGTGAGCACGGCGATCTCCACCGGCAGCCCGGCGAGCGTGCGGCGCAACGTCTCATAATGCTGCCGGGCGAGGATTTCGGTCGGCGCGAGCATCGCGCCCTGCGCGCCCGCCTCCACGGCGACCAGCAGCGCCATCGCGGCGACCAGCGTCTTGCCCGACCCCACATCGCCTTGCAGCAGACGGAGCATCGGGGCCTCCTGCGCCAGATCGCCCTCGATCTCGCGCACCGTCCGCGCCTGCGCGCCGGTCAGCGAATAAGGAAGCTGGAGCATGTCGCGCAACCGCCCGTTGCCGTTGAGCGAACGCCCGCGCCGACGCCGCGAATCCGCGCGGACCAGCATCAGCGCGAGTTGGTTGGCGAACACCTCGTCATAGCCGAGCCGCGTCCGCGCGACCTGATCGGCGGGATCGGCGTGGATGCGGACGAGCGCGCCGCGCCAGTCCGGCCAGCCGCGTTTCGCCTTCAGGCCCGGCTCGATCCATTCGGGAAGCTCCGGCACGCGGGCCAGCGCCTGTTCCACCATTCCGGCGAGGCGGCGCGAGGTGATTCCCTCGGACAAGGGATAGATCGGCTCGCGCTCGCGGAACCCTTCATCGCCCTCGATATCCGGGTGGATGATCTGGAGTTCCTGCCCGTATGTCTCCAGCTTGCCGGAGACGCGCACCGGCTTCCCGATCGGATAGAGCTTGCGCACCCAGCCGGACGATCCGCCGAAATAGACGAGGCTGACGTGGTTGCCCGCCGCGTCCGTCGCGCTCACCCGCGTCGGCGCGCGCGCGGAGCCGGTGCTGCGGATATCGCGCGGGGTGAGCGTGATCGCGATCGTCCGCCCGGCATCGCCCGCATCGAGGGTGTCGCGCGGCCAGCGATCGATCCAGCCGGTCGGCAGATGGAACAGCACATCCACCACCCGCGCGATCCCCAGCCGCTCCAGCGGCTTCGCCAGCGCCGGCCCCACGCCCTTCAGCGCGGTCACTTCGGCGAACAGCGGATTGAGGATATCGGGTCTCATGGCTAGATGAGCCATTACCCGCACCCGACGCGCGCCGCCAGCGCCCGCCGGGCAATTGACGTTGAGGACCGATGGACCACGAAATCCGCCTGAAACGCCTGCGCTTCCGCGCCTGGCACCGCGGCACGCGCGAAGCCGACATGATGATCGGCGGCTTCTTCGACGCGCATCACGCGAACTGGAGCGCAGAACAGATCGACTGGTTCGAGCACCTGCTGGAGGAGCAGGACGTAGACATCATGGGATGGGCCATCGGCTCCCTCCCCTGCCCTCCGCAATGGGATGGCCCGATGATGCAGGCGATGCGCGGGCTGAATTACGTGCAGGTGCCGGAATAGCATCTCGTCCCCTTCCATTCGCAAGGGGCCTTTGCAAAGAAAATCATGCCTGAACTCAAACAGATCCTCTCCGCCACCGAAATCCTGACGCTCGCGGGCGTGCCGGCGGGCTTCCTGCCCTCGCTGCTGGCGGACCTTGCGCGGGCGGCGCCGCGCCGCGCGGTGTTCATCGCGCCGGACGAGGCCGCGATGCGCGCGATCGCCGCCACCGCGCCCTTCTTTGCGCCGGAACTGGAGGTGATCGAGTTCCCGGCGTGGGACTGCCTGCCCTACGACCGCGCCTCCCCCACCTTGCGCGTGATGGCGGAGCGGATCGGCGCGCTCCATCGCCTGCAACAGAAGCCGCGCGGGCCGCAGCTCGTCCTCACCACCACCAACGCCGCGACGCAGCGCACGCTCACCCCGTTCCGCATCCGCCAGCTCGTCGCGAACCTGAAGCCGGGCGAGCGGATCAGCCTCGACCGGCTTGCCGCGCTGCTTCAGGCCAATGGCTATGTCCGCACCGACACGGTGCACGACGCGGGCGAATACGCAATCCGGGGCGGGATCGTGGATCTGTTCCCGAGCGGCGAGGAGCAGGCGCTGCGGCTCGATTTCTTCGGCGACGAGATCGAGAGCGTCCGCACCTTCGACCCCGCCGACCAGCGCACGACCGGGCGGATCGACGGCTTCACCCTGCTCCCCGCGTCCGAGGCCTTGCTGGACGAGGACAGCGTGAAGCGTTTCCGCAGCCGCTATCGCGAAACCTTCGGCGCGACCGCCACCGGCGACCCGCTCTATCAGGCGGTGAGCGACGGACGGCGGCTGGCGGGGATGGAGCATTGGCTCCCGCTGTTCGAGGAGAAGCTCGCCACCATCTTCGATCATATCGGCGAGGATGCGCTGGTGGTGCGCGACAATGGCGTCACCGCCGCCGCTGAGTCACGCCTCGAATCGATCGCGGACTATTACGAGAACCGCAAACGCGCGGAGGCCGCCCAGCCCGGCAGCTATCGCGCGCTACCCGCGAAGACGCTCTACCTCGACGACGGCGAATGGCGCGCGGCGCTGGAAACGGCAACCGCGCATGTCACCACGCCGTTTCACGAGCCGGAATCCGCCCACGTGGTGGATTTCGGCGTGGACGGCGCGCGCGATTTCGCGCCGGAGCGCGCGTCGGGCGCGAACGTCTATGAGGCGGTCGTCGCGCATGTCGCGAAGCTGCGCAAGGATGGCCGCAAGCCGGTGTTGGCGAGCTATTCCGGCGGCGCGCGCGATCGCCTCGGCAACCTGCTGAAAGACCATGGCCTGAACGGCGCGAAGCCGGTCGATACCTGGCAGGAGGCGCTCGGCGTCGGCGAGACGCAGGTCGCGCTGGTCGTCCTGCCGCTCGACCACGGCTTCACCGCGCCGCGCATAGCCGTGCTGACCGAGCAGGACATGCTCGGCGACCGGCTGGTCCGCCGGCACAAGCGCCGCAAGTCCGCCGACGCCTTCCTCGCCGAACTGGCGACGCTCTCGCCGGGCAATCTGGTGGTGCATGTCGATCACGGCATCGGGCGCTACGAGGGGCTGACCTCGATCCCGGTCGGCAACGCGCCGCACGATTGCGTCGCGCTCACCTATGCGGGCGGCGACAAGCTCTACGTTCCGGTCGAGAATCTCGAAGTCCTCTCGCGCTACGGCTCCAGCGAGGAAGGCGCGGCGCTCGACAAGCTTGGCGGCGAGGCGTGGCAGCGGCGCAAGGCGCGGATGAAGGAGCGCATCCGCGAGATCGCGGGTGAACTGATCGCAGTCGCCGCCGAACGCGCATTGCGCTCCGGCGAGGTCGCGGAGCCGGACTCCAGCGGTTACCCCACTTTCGTCGATCGCTTCCCCTATGAGGAAACCGACGATCAGGATCGCGCGATCGAGGACGTGCTGGGCGATCTTTCCGCCGGCAAGCCGATGGACCGGCTGATCGTCGGTGATGTCGGCTTCGGCAAGACGGAGGTGGCGTTGCGCGCGGCCTTCGTCGCGGCGATGGCCGGGATGCAGGTGGCGGTGGTCTGTCCCACCACCCTGCTCGCGCGCCAGCATTTCCAGAATTTCGTCGCGCGGTTCGAAGGCTTCCCGGTCAATATCGGCCGCCTCTCCCGCCTCGTCTCCGCGAGCGAGGCGAAGGCGACGCGCGAGCGGGTGGCGTCGGGCGATATCGATATCGTGATCGGCACCCACGCGATCCTCGCCAAGGGCGTGGAGTTCAAGCGGCTCGGCCTCGTCATCGTCGATGAGGAGCAGCGTTTCGGCGTCACCCACAAGGAGCGTCTGAAGGCGCTCAAGAGCGACGTGCACGTGCTCACCCTCACCGCCACGCCGATCCCGCGCACCTTGCAGATGGCGATGTCCGGCCTGCGCGAGCTTTCGGTGATCCAGACGCCGCCGGTCGATCGCCTCGCGGTGCGCACCTATGTGATGCCGTGGGACCCGGTGGTGCTGCGCGAGGCTTTGCTGCGCGAGCATTATCGCGGCGGGCAGAGCTTCCTCGTCACGCCGCGCATCGCGGACCTGCCGGATATCGAGGACTATCTCCGCACCGAGGTGCCCGAGATCCGCTACGTCGTCGCGCACGGCCAGATGGCGCCGGGCGAGGTGGAGGAGCGGATGAGCGCCTTCTACGACCGGAAGTTCGAGGTGCTCGTCTCCACCTCGATCATCGAGAGCGGGATCGACATCCCCTCCGCCAACACGATGATCGTCAACCGCGCGGATCGTTTCGGCCTCGCCCAGCTCTATCAGCTTCGCGGGCGCGTCGGGCGGTCCAAGACGCGCGCATACGCCTATCTGGTGACACCGCCGGAGCGGCAGATGACCGATGCGGCGGAAAAGCGCCTGAAGGTGCTGTCCGACCTCGATTCGCTCGGCGCGGGCTTCCAGCTCGCCAGCCATGATCTCGATATCCGCGGCGCGGGCAATCTGCTCGGCGACGAGCAATCCGGGCATATCAAGGAAGTCGGCTACGAACTCTACCAGTCGATGCTGGAGGAGGCGATCCTGGAGGCAAAGGCCGGCGGCCTCACCCAGCGCCCGCGCGATTTCTCGCCGCAGATCACCGTCGACGCGCCGATCCTGATCCCGGAAGAATATGTGCCGGACCTCGACCTGCGCATGGGCCTCTATCGCCGCCTCAACGAGCTGGACGACAAACAGTCCCTGGAAGCCTTCGCAGCGGAGATGATCGACCGTTTCGGCAAGCTGCCCGACGCCACCGAGAACCTGATCCGCGTGATCGAGATCAAGATGAACGCCAAGAAGGCGTGCGTCGCGAAGATGGATATCGGGCCGAAGGGCGCGCTGGTGACGTTCCACGACGATTCCCCGCCGAACGTCGAAGGACTGCTCGCCTATGTCCAGCGGCTCGGCGCTATCGCGAAGCTCAGGCCGGATTCGAAATTCGCGCTCACCCGGTCATGGCCGGATGCGGACGCGCGGCTCAACGGTGCGCTGCAATTGTCGAAGGGGCTGGCGAAGGCCGCGGGATGAGCGCCCAATTCTCGACCAGCGCGGCCAGGCCCGCGCTGTCGAGCGGCCCGGCGCACAGATAGCCCTGATAGAGATCGGCCCCCTCGCCCGCCAGCATGTCGCGCTCGGCGGCTGTTTCCACGCCCTCCGCCACCGTCGCGAGGCCGAGCGCGTGGGCCATCGCGATCACCCCGCGCACGATTACCCGGTCGCGCGCGGAGCCGGCGATATCGCGCGTCAGGCTGCGATCGATCTTGAGATAGTCCAGCGGCAGCGCCTTCAGATAGGCGAGGCTGGAATAGCCCGTTCCGAAATCGTCGATCGCCACGCGCGCGCCCTGCTCGCGCAAGGCTCCCAAGGCGGCGGCGGCAGTGCCCAGATCCGCGATCAGCCCCGTCTCGGTGATCTCGGCGGTCACGCGTTCGCGCGCGATGCCGCTTTCATCGGCATGGGCGATGAAGCGCGCCGCGAAGTCCGGCCGCGCCACGTCCGCCGCAGTGACGTTCACGGCGAGCCGCAAGCTCCTCAACCGCTCCGGCCAGCGCGACGCGGCCGCCAGCGAGCGCATGAGGATATGCTCCGACAGGGCCGCGCCGAGATCAGCGCGATCGGCCGCCGCGAACAAAGTCTCCGCCCCCAACGTGCCGAGCGAGGGATGGTCCCAGCGCGCCAGCGCCTCCACCCCCGTGATCTCGCCCGAGGCCAACGCCACCTGCGGCTGGAACAGGATCGCGATCTGGTCCCGGTCGATGGCGCGGTGCAGGTCCGCCGCGAGCCGGACGAGCGGCGCGGCATAGGTGCGCGCAGCTTCCCGCACGGTCGCGCTGTCGCTGCCGCGCGCCGCATCCAGCGCCTCGCGCGCGCTGGCGGGCAGTTCCGCCGCCGGGCCGCCGCGCGCCACGCCGATGCGCGCGCCGAGGTTCACCATCGCATCGCCGGTGTCGAACGGACGGGCCAGCGCGCTTTCGATGCTGGCGACGATCACCGCCAGCGTGTCCGCATCCACCGCCAGCGCGATTTCCACCACGGCCCCATCGCCGCGCGCGACCTGCCGGTCCTCCGGCGCGATGCCGGAAAGCGCATCCACCACGCGCGCGAAGGCCGCGGCGAGCAACGTGTCCCCCACCGAGCGGCCAAAGGCCGCATTGACGATGTCGAAGCGCGTCAGGCCGATCACGATCATCGCCAGCCCGTCGCCTTCACCCTCCCGCGCGGCGAGGAAGCGCGCCACCTCTCCCGGCGCGGTTTCGTCCCCGCGCCGTGCGAAGGCGCTGCGCCGCACGCGCCGCGCATGGCGCGCGGCATAGCGCAGGGTCAGCAGCAGGGACGTCGCATCGTCCCCCACCACCGCATGCGTCGCCCCCGCGTCATAGGCCGCCGCGAGCGCGGCTTCGCAATCCACCATCGCGACCAGCGCCGCCTGTTCCTCGAACGCCAGCGCGGCGAGCGCACTCAGGGTCGCCATGTCGCCCCGCGCATCGACCAGCCGCACCAGCGGCGCGGTGTCCGCCGTCAGCCAGCCGCCCGCGGCCAGCACCGGCTCCAGCGCCGCGCGCGCGCCATCGGGCGCGATAGCGACGGTTGCCGTCGGCTTCTGCAATCTTCGCGACCCCTTCATTAACCCCGATGTTAGCGAGCCTGCGCGCCCGCGCCAGTCATTTCGCGTCAGGATTTCGTAGCGGATTCGCGGGGGT
Source organism: Sphingomonas bacterium (assembly GCA_047602705.1). Lineage (GTDB taxonomy): Bacteria > Pseudomonadota > Alphaproteobacteria > Sphingomonadales > Sphingomonadaceae > Sphingomonas. Next base: position 13,056 of record JASGGR010000017.1, read on the forward strand.
TGCCGCATCCCGCCCGACCGCCTAGCTTTTCAGGCGACATGGCGGTTCGCGATCTTCAACCCGCAACGGGCACGGCCTGCGGATGACACTTTATCCACGGCGGGCCTTGCTCGCCTCGCCCACCGCCACGGCTCAGGCGGCCCGCGCCGAACTCTATGATTCGTGGGACTGGTGCCCGATGGAGGAAGCCGATCTCGTGATCGCGCTGGGCGGGGACGGCTTCATGCTCCAGACCCTGCACGGGATGCTGGAGGCGCGCCGCCCGCCGGCGCCGGTGTTCGGGATGAACCTGGGCACGGTCGGCTTCCTGATGAACGAATGGAAGCGGCACGGGCTGGACGACCGGCTGGAGCGCGCGCGCGCCTTCAACGTCACGCCGCTGATGATGACCGCGACTGGGGTCGATGGCCGCATCCACACCCTGCCCGCGATCAATGAAGTCTCCCTGCTGCGCGAAACCCGCCAGACCGCGAAGCTGGAGGTGACGGTCAACGACCGGATCGTGCTGGAGGAATTGGCCTGCGACGGCATCCTCGTCGCCACGCCCGCCGGCTCCACCGCCTATAATCTGTCGGCGCACGGCCCGATCCTGCCGCTGGGATCGCAGATGCTGGCACTCACCCCCATCAGCGCGTTCCGCCCCCGCCGCTGGCGCGGCGCGATCCTGCCGGACCGCGCGCGCGTTTCGCTCCGCATCCTTGATCCGGCCAAGCGCCCCGTCTCCGCCGTGGCCGACCAGCGCGAGATCCGCGAGGTGGCGCAGGTGGATATCGCCATGGACCGCGCCCGCGAACTCACCCTGCTGTTCGACCCCGAACATGCGCTGGATGACCGGATCACGATGGAGCAATTCATCGCCTGAAAAAGCTGCAAGAACAGGCTTGCATCTGAAAATCCACCGGCTATAGACGCGCCTCCAACACGGAATTCCCCGATAGCTCAGCGGTAGAGCTCTCGACTGTTAATCGAGCGGCCGTTGGTTCGAATCCAACTCGGGGAGCCAGTCATATTCGAACACTTTATTTCGATTGTTTTTCAATCGGTTAAGGTTTGAAAGTACCAAATGGGTTAAATCGCCGAAAATTAATGCGCTGCAATTCGTTGGAATTGCAGCGTTTTTTGTTCGCGTTGCATTTACCCTCCTCCCGTCCATCTTCACCGACTGAATTGCCTCATGCACGTTCTCAGGTGTTCCACAGGCTTCAGACCTCATTTCGCTCTGCTCCCTTCCCGTCTAAGACCCGCTGGACACTTTCAGAAGATTGGCGGTTCACAACGACTCCGCCACTTCCTCCCCTTGGTGTGAGTGATTTCACAACCGCCCTCAATGGCCAGGGCACTGAAGTGCTTGGATGGGGCACTGACGTGCCGCTTTTGGGCACTACGTTACCGAAGCTCCGCTCGATTGCGCCCATACTCACGCTCGCAACTCAATAGATATCGTCTCACGGCCGGGACGAAGCGCCGATTTGCTCACCGTGATTCGGGCTATCGCTTTGCGCTGAGCTTGAGCTTCCCTTGCCTAAGGAATGGCTGGAATGGGGCCGATTGCTGACTGACGGCTTTCAGATCGACAAGGCAAAACAGCGGACCTTCTGACCTGCTCCCCGTTTTCAGGCCGCTGATAACTTAGCTTGGGTGTCCATATGCCCTTGGCGGGGGCGGTTCGTAAACTCGGCGGGTGCCAACCCGCCAAGACTGCTGTGCGGACGCACGGTGTTGTAGTCCGTCCGCCATGCCTCGATGATCCGTCTTGCTGCAGCCAGCGATGGGAACAAGTGCTCGTTCAGGCACTCGTCGCGCAAGCGACCATTAAAGCTCTCGACGAAGCCGTTCTGCCGCGGCTTGCCCGGCGCGATGTAATGCCACTCGACCCCGGTTTCCTGGCACCACGCGAGCACGGCGTGACTGGTCAGCTCGGTGCCATTGTCGCTGACCACCATGCACGGCAGCCCGCGACGCTCGGCTATGGCGGTCAGCTCGCGGATGACGCGCCGGCCTGACAGTGAGGTGTCGACGATGCACGCCAGGCATTCCCGGCTGTAGTCGTCGATGACGTTGAGCATGCGGAACCGCCGGCCGCAGGCCAACGAGTCCGACACGAAGTCGAGCGACCAGCGCTGGTTGGGTTCCTGCGGCACCGCCATCGGCGCCCGCGTGCCAAGCGCACGCTTGCGGCCGCCGCGCTTGCGCACCGTCAGCCGCTCCTCGCGATATAGCCGATACACCTTCTTAAGGTTCATGCCTTTGCCCTCACGCTTGAGGAGGATCGCCAGTCGACGATAGCCGAACCGACGCCGCTCGTTCGCGATCTCGCGCATCCGCACGTGCACAGCATCGTCCTGCCCGCGAAGCGGCTCATATTGCCATGCCGACCGGTTGACCCCGATCAGCCTGCAGGCGCGACGCTCGGAGAAGCCGTGATCGGCCATCAGCTTCTCCACCGCAGCGTAGCGCTCCGCAGACGGGATCAGTTTTTTCCCAGCAGATCCTTCAGTGCCGACACGTCCAGCATCGACTCCGCCGGCAGCCTTTTCAACCGCCGATTCTCGTCCTCCAGCGTGCGCAACCTCGCCGCCTCCGACACCGTCATGCCGCCGTACTTCGACTTCCAGTTGTAAAAGGTCGCATCGCTGATCCCGTGCTTCCGACACAGGTCAGCCGTCTTTACGCCCGCCTCGTGCTCACGCAGCACGCCAATGATCTGATCCTCGGTAAATCGGCTTCGCCGCATCGCTCGTCTCCATCTGACGAGCTAACTTACCAATGGCATGAATTCTGGGGAGCAGGTCATGGCGCATCATGGCCTCCAGAGCGGGAAGGTTGCCGTGAGTGTGCGATACGACAGCAAAGCTGTTGATGGTCATTCCCAGATCCAGGAACTTCCCTAGACCGAACGCCAAGTGAACTGGCCGGTCGCCGCCGAGATCGACACGACCGCCTGCGTTGGATGCCCCATAGGCTCAACGACCTCCAGACATGAAGAACTCCACCGGAACCACCAGCTCAAGTGCGTCACCGGGCTTGTCGTCGGGAGGTTTGGGGAGCGGTTGCGCACGCCTGGGGAGCGCCACGGCTTCCCGGTCCAACTCGGGAAAGCCCGAACTACGTTCGAGGCGGGACGACAGCACCTTGCCGTTGCGGTCCATCACGAAGCGAACGTAAGGGACGCCCTGTTGGCGGCGCGCCATCGCGCCAATCGGGTAGCGTCGGCGCTTGTCGAGCGCGGCCAGCACGCGCCCTTCCCAGCTATCGGAGGCATTGCTGGCAAGCTGTGGCGCGGGTGGCGCGGGCAAGGTCTTGGGCGCGGCCGTCTCCGGCTGTTTCGGCGCCGGATCGGCAAGTCTTGGCATCGCCGCAGGCATGGGTATCGGCGCGATTGGAACGATGCTGCGATCGATTGGCTGCGCCTTGGGCGGTTCGGGCGGCGTCTCCTTCTTCTCGACCGGCCGGGGCGCTTCCTTCCTTTCCGGAGGCTTCTCCGGCGGCGAGGCGAGCGGCCTGAGGTTAACGACGGTGAGCGCCGGGCGCACGGGCGGCTGGATGAACGTGACGGTGAGCGTGACGAAGAACCCGGCGATCGCCAGAGCGAAGAGCGCGCAGGTGCCGATCAGGCCATAGAGGCGTGTGCCGGCGGGCGGCGCGTAGCCGTGCCGCTGGATCGGCGGTGGAACGACCGGAACGCCGATCGCCTTCGCCTCCGGCCAAGCTTCTTCCCGATCAGGACGCACGGCGGCGAGCATGACGCGGACTTTCCTTTCTGACGGAACGGAGCACATGCCACGCGATCATGACAAGCGGCATCGCGAGCGCGACCCATGACAGCAACCACCAGACGCCGCCTTCGCCGATCAGGGCGGAGAGCAGGCCAAAGATGGTCAGCGCAGCGAGGCCGATCGGCCAGCGCCATTGCCGGTCCGTGATGGAATGGCGGCGCGTCACTCGGCCGCCTCCAGACGCTCGGCAAGGTGATGGACGGGCCGCGCAGGGGCGTGCCTGCCTTTGCCGAGCCAGAGATAGAGCCCGCTGCCGAGCACGACGATCGTCGCGAGATCGAGCAGCGCCCAGATCACCTTGAGCGGCAGGCCCCCGTAATTGCCGAAATGGAGCGGCCGGGAAATCTCCAACGCGCGCAGATACCACGGCATCCGCACCACGGCGGTCAACGCCCCGGTACGGGCGTCGACCAGCACCGGGCTGAACAGTTGCGCGGTGAGCGGTGTCTTGCCGTGCGCCCAAAGCAGGTAATGATACGAGCTGCCGGTCCGCTCGCCGGGAAAGGCGATGCTGGTGACGACCATGCCCGGCAGCGCCCGCGTGGCGGTTTCGAGCGCGGCTTGCGGCGATGACACCTCATCCCGCCGGGGCGGAGCCTTGCCCTGCCATGGCGCGAGCATCGCGGCCACGTCGGTTCGCTGCCAGAGGGCGAACAGTGGCGTGGACAGTTCGTTCATCGCGCCGGTGACGCCTACGACCAGCGCCCAGGCAAGCGTGACGATGCCGAGCAGATTATGGAGGTCCAGCCAGCGCACCCGCCGGGAGCGCCGCGTCCGCACCGCCCCGAAATCGAGCTTGCGGGTGAAGGGTCCGTAGAGAACGACGCCCGACACGATGGCGGTCACGAACAGCAGGGCCATCGCCCCGAGGAACAGTTCGCCGGGCAGGCCGGCGAACAGGTCCGTATGCAGCCGCAGCATCACGGTCATGACATCGGCATCGCCCTGCCCCGGCGGCCTCGGCCGCTCCAGCACCCGGCCGTCATGCGTGTCGAGGCGGATGAAGTGCTCGACGGCGGGATCACGCTCCACGGCGGCGAAGGACGGGGCCATCCACACGAAGACCTGCGGCTCGTCGTCATCGATCAAGATCGACGTCACGATCTGGCCGGGGAAGACCTGCTTCGCCCGCACGGCCAGCCGGTCGAGGCTCAATGCGGGCGTCCCCGGCGGAACGATCGCATAGGCCGGTGTCCGCTCCGTCAGGTCGCCGATCTCCTGCATGAAGATCAATGGCAGCCCGGTCACGCAGATGAGCAGCAGGAACGCCGTGCAGACGAGACTCGACCATTTATGGACGAACTGCCAGGATCGCACCGATGCCGCGCGCATGTGCCGGTCAATAGGCTGCGCGCAGCGTGAACAGCAGCTTGCGCGGATCGCCGAGCGTGTTGATCGCACCACCGATCGAATCGAGATAATATTTGTCGAAGATATTGGTGACGCTGCCCGTCAGGGAAATCTTCGGCGTGAAGGCATAAGCGATCCGCGCGCCGACGATCGTGTAACCCGGCGCATGAAGCGTCGTGCCGCAACAATCTATCCAGTAGCTTTTCGACTGGGCGTTGATCGAGCCACCGATCGTCCAACGCTTCAGGGCGCCGGGAAGGATATAATCCGTCGACAGCTTGAACAGATGCGCCGGCGTTTCGGTGACCGTGAAATTGTTGCTGGAATTGTTCTCGTCGCGCTTCGAATCGTTGTAGGTATAGCCCGCCAGCACGGTCCAGCCGTCCGTTATCTTACCTTGCGCCTGCACCTCGACGCCCTGGCTCCGAACGCGGCCCGACGGCAGGACATAGCCGTTATGCCGGGGGTCCTGCACGGCGTTGTTGGTCTCGGTCGTGCGGTAAAGCGCGATCGAGGTCGTCAGGCGGCCGTCGAGATGCTCGCCCTTGATGCCGACCTCATATTGCTCGCCCTCGATCGGGCGGATGAGATCGCCGGAAAAGGTATAGGCGCCGGTCTGCGGCACGTAGATCGACGTGTAGCTGGCATAGGCCGTGAAAGTTCGGTTGAGGTCATAGGTGGCGCCGACGACGGGCGAGAATTTGGGGCCGAGCCGGTCGTTGGCATTGCTGTTGCCCCAATAATTGTGATCGAGGTCATCGGGCACGCTCTTGCGCGAATGCCACCAGGTGACCCGGCCGCCGCCGACGATCGTCAGGCGATCGGTAACGCTCAAACGCACATTGCCGTAGATGCCGATCTGCTGCGTCCGGATCGTGTTCATATCGGCAAGCGTGCCGTCGAAGCCGGAAGGCGGCGCGAAAACGGAATTGTCGTAGATATCGACGTTCGATACGTCGCCCCATTCATCATATCCGGTGGCGGTATTGTAGATATAGTTGACCGCGTCGGTGCGATCATTCAGGTAATTCGCGCCGACCGTGATCCGGTGCGTGCGGCCGAACAGGGAAAACGGGCCCGACAGATAGACGTCCAGCGCGTGCTGGTCTTCCTTCATATCGTCCTTATAGTCATATGCCTCTCCCGTCATCTTATCGGGATCGTCGATCAGGTTGACGATGCCGTTCAGCCACCGCGTATCGAGCGTATGGTGATTATAGGAGAGCTTCGCCGTCCAACCACTGCCGAACTCCCGCGACAGCTCCACGAACTCGCCGAGCCGATCGTTGTGATAATGGTTCCACGGCGCGCCGAGATAGGCGGATCGCGGGATATGGACGAAGCTGCTGTCTGACAGCACATAGGGCACCTCATACATCAGGCGCCCGTTGGTATCGGTGTAGCTGATCCCGGCCCGCGCCGTGAGACCGGGCGCAAGATCGGCCTCGATCGTGGCATAGGCCTGCTGGTCGTGCTGCCAGGTCGTATCCTGCATCTGGTGCTGATATTGCTCCGCGCCGACCGCCAGGAAACGGACCGTTCCATCGGCATTGAGCGGCGCGCCGACATCGATCTGGCCGCGCACATTGGCATAGGTTCCGCCGGACAGGATGCCGGAAAGCTGGAAGCTGTCGGGCGCGCGCTTGCGCACCAGATTGATGACGCCGCCGTCGCCGCCGAAGCCGTTGAACAGCCCCGCCGGGCCGCGCAATATCTCGACCCGGTCATAAATGGCGAGATTGTCCGGGGCGACCGCGACCACGCCCGCCGGGATGGCGGTCGGCACGCCGTCGAGCTGGATGGCGGTGATGGGGAAACCCCGGGCTGAATAGGTTGTCGCGTTGGGGTTGGCGACCGACACGGTCATGCCCGGGGTCGACCGGATCACGTCGTCAATCGTCACCATGTTGCGGGTCTGGATGTCGTCCTGCGTGATGACCGTGACCGATTGCGGGATCTCGCGCTGGCGCACCGGGTCCTTGGAGCCGACCGTCGTCTGCGGGTTGAGGCGCTGCGCGATCGGGTCGGGACTGGCGCCGCGCAGGTTGCCGCCATAGGTCAACTGGGCGGCCCCCTGACCGCTGTCCCCTTCGACCCGCACGGGGCCGAGCTGGATCGCCCCTTGCGCTTCCGGCAGCTTCTCGATCACCACGGTCCCCGCTTCGCGGTAGCGCCAGCTAAAGCCGCTCCCGATCAGCGCCTGCGACAGGGCCTGCTCGACCGTCATCTTCCCCGAGACGCCATTGGTGCGGTGTCCGGCCAGTTCGGCCGACGCGAAGAAGATGTGGATACCGCCCTGATCGGCGATGCTGGTCAAGGCCGAGTCAAGCTCCTGCGGCGGCACGTTGAACTGCACATCGCGAGAGGCTGCCTGCGCGCGGGCTCCAACGGCCTGCGCCTGCGTGACGGCTGGCGCGACGCCGATCGCCAGCGCGGCGGAGGCCAGCAAAGCCCCGTGCAGCCGCTTGCCGGACCGCAGCGCAAACACTCGATAGGTCATTCTTTGACACCCTTTCAGCACGGCAAGCGCATGCCCCGCGCGGCGTCGCGGCGGAGCTTTGCAAATGCCTCTCAATAACTGAGACGAAATTTCGTCCGGCGACTTGCAGCGGAAAGTGAGAAAAAATTCCGGCGCGCGGTGCGGCCGGCCGCTCAGCCGATGATCGTCAGCAGCGGCAGGCGGGTGACAGGCACGTTGACCGTTCCCGCGACGGCCCGGAAAAGCGCCGCCATGTCATCGAGATCGAACACGCCGGTAACCTCAAGTCGCCGGAGGCTTTCACCGCGTACGATGACCTTGCCATATTGATAGCGTTCCAGCTCGGCGGCGACTTCGCCAAGGGGCCGGCGATTGAAGATGAGCTTGCCGCGCGACCAGGCGGTGGCCGCGTTGGCGTCCACGGCTTCGACGGCGCCAAGGATGTCGTCGCCATAGGCCACCCGCTGACCGGCGATGAGGCGCGCGGACCTCGATCCCGCGCGGACCTCGACGACGCCCTCGGTCACCACGACGTCGTTGATCGTTCCGTGGCGGACCGAACAGACTGTCCCGAGCGCCCGCGCCTCCCCTTCCCCCGAGCGGACGACGAACGGCCGCGCCTTGTCCTTCTCCACCTGAAACAGCGCCTCGCCCGCATGCAGCGTCAGGCGCCGTCGTGCGTTCGTGTAATCGACCGACAGCGCCGAGGCGGTGTTGAGCCACGCCACGGAACCATCAGGCAGATCGATCCGCTTTCGCCCGCCGATGCCGGTGGCATGGTCGGACCACAAAGCGGATGGCGGCCCCAGCATGCCGCTCGCGCTCAGCCCGGCCGCAACGGCGGCAATTCCGCCGGCCAGAACCCTGCGACGACTGAAACGCAGCGGTGCGGATACGGGGTGGCGGATCGCAGCGCCGACCTCCCGATATTCGTCCGCCGTGCGGGTCTCGCCAATGTCTTCCATGATGGAAACCGCTTCGGCCGCTGCTTCGGCATGGGCGGGCGAGCGCGCCAGCCACGCCTCGAATGCCGAGCGATCCGCGTCGGTCGCCGCTTCCGATCCAAGACGCACGATCCAGTCGATCGCCTCATCGCTGAGGGCGAGATTGCGCGGAGCCAGCCGATCGGTGTCGGGGCGACCGTCGCTCATAGGGCAACTGGCGGGGCGCAGGGGCGCAACGGCGACTTCTCCGAATCAGGAAGGATGCACCATCCTCATAAACATGACGAAACAGGCAGGCGAAACTTGCAGCACGGACGCCGTTTTATTTCCGATCCAGCATCCACAGCCGGTCGCGGCAACGGCGCATGGCTTGGCCGATATATTTGGCCACCATGCTTTCGGAGACACCAAGCCGCATCGCGATTTCGGCATGGGTCAGGCCATCGACACGGAACAGCATCAGGGCAAGCCGGGCCTTGGGCGGCAGCGTCTCAAGCGCCTCCTCCACCTTGCGTAGCCGATCGGCTGCGATAGCGCTGCGTTCCTGCGACGGCGTGGGATCGGCGATGGCGGCGTCCGGCTCGTCCCCGGTGAACCACGCCGCTTCCCTGCCCTCCCGCCGCAGCGTGTCGATCGCGAGATTGCCGGCAACCCGGTAGATATAGGCGCGATGATTGTCGATCACCCGACCTTCGGGCTGAATGGCGGCCAGCTTGAAATAGGTATCCTGCGCGATGTCGGCGGCGCGATCCGCATCGCCGGTGCGCCGCGCCAGGAAGCGGAGGAGATCGGCATAATGGTCCCTGAAGGCGCGAAGCAGGCCGGACGCATCACCTCGATCCATGGATCATTCCAGTTCAAACCCGCCTTTTATGCCTTCAGGGTTCGCAAAGCGCCGCCCGCGCATGAACCCGCCCGGTAAGGCCAAACACCATTCCGCGCCTAGCGGATATGCGAGTCGTTCTCAACACCTTCCGCGGACGGATCAAATGAGAGCTTATCCGATTCGCGCCTGCGGCCCTTTAGAACACCCATTAAATGCGAATGACTTGCAGTATTAACTAATGACTGATAGCGGCGAGCGATCGCCCATTGATGGGGCGTATGGGGGAACCTTGGAAATGCGCCGAAGCCACTTTTCGCTGCCGCTCATCGTGCTCGCGGCCGTGCTATCGTCCACGGCCCAAGCCCAGACCGACAGCGATCGAGGCCCGATAGCGGACGCTGGCGACACCGGAGCCAAGAGCGATATCGTCGTCACCGCGGCGCGCACGAACCTGCCGCCGAGCGCCCTGCCCCTCACCATCGATATTATCGACAAGACGACGCTCGATCAGCAGATGGCGATCTCAGGATCCGTCACCGATGCCGTCGCCACGCTCACACCTTCCTTCTCTCCGACACGGCAAAAGCTGTCCGGCGCCGGGGAATCGCTGCGGGGACGTTCGCCGCTTTACGCCATCAACGGCATCCCGCAATCGACCCCACTGCGCGACGGCAGTCGCGACGGCTTCACCATAGACGGCTTCTTCGTCGATCGGGTCGAGCTGATCTACGGCTCCAACGCCCTGCAAGGCATTGGCGGCGCCGGCGGCATCGTCAATCAGGTGACGGTCGGCGCGCCGAAGCAGGAGGGATGGAGCGGCCGAGTGCTGCTTCAGGGCACAGCCGACGACGGTTTCCACTCGGACGGGATCGGCGGAAAAGCCGCGGGGCTGGTGCAATACAAGGCGGGCCGCTTCGACATCGCGCTGGGCGCCGCCGTCGAGAAGCGCGGCGTGTTCTACGACGGCGACGGCCGCAGGGTCGGCCTCAACCTGACGCAGGGCGAGAGCCAGGATTCGAGGACCACCTCGCTGTTTGCGCGCATCGGCTATCAGGTGGGTGAAACCGGCCGGGTCGACCTGATCGCCAGCCGCTTCGAGATGAAGGGTGACGGCGATTACGTCGCCGTCCCCGGCAACCGCCTGACCGGCCTCCCGACCAGCGCGGTGCGCGGCGATCCCCCCGGCGTGCCCGCCGCCAGCCGAACCGAAAGCGTGGCGTTGTCTTATACCGACACCGCCCTGTTCGGCGGCCATTTCGTCAGCCAGTTCTTCTTCAACCGCACCCATGACACGTTCGGCGGCGAGATCGCGCCGATCGCAACCTTCCAGGATGCGACGATCGCGCCGATCGGGACGTTGTTCGACCAGTCCCAGAACCGCTCGCGCAAGCTGGGCGCCAAATTGAGCTACGAGCGTGCGGTGCCAGGGTTCGAGAATCTGACGCTGACCGCCGGCTTCGACGCGCTGTTCGACGACACCGCGCAATTGCTGATCGCGACCAACCGCGTGTGGGTGCCGCCCAGCCAGTTCCGCAGCCTCGCGCCGTTCGGGCAAGCCAACCTCAAGCTGTTCGGCGGCCTGCTTCGTCTCGCTGGCGGCATGCGCTGGGAGAACGACCAGATCAAGGTGGACGACTACCACACGCTGGCCTCCACCACGAACCCGCCGGGCGGCGTCTCCGTCAAGGGCGGCACGCCGAGCTTCAGCGACGCGCTGTTCAACGGCGGCGTGATCGTCGAGCCGGCCGCCGGCATCCGCTTCTACGCGAGCTATGCGGAAGGCTTCACCATCCCCGATATCGGTCGCATCACGCGCGCGGTCAGCAAGCCCAACATCGACATCGACACCTATGTCGATATCGCCCCGATCATCTCGAACAACCGCGAGCTGGGCGCGGAGGTGAAGCGCGGGCCGCTCGACGGCTCGGTGGCCTATTTCTGGTCGTCGAGCGACAAGGGCCAGTTGCTGATCGCCAACCCCGGCGGAATCTTCGACATCCAGCGCCAGCGCGTCGAGATCCAGGGACTTGAGATCAACCTCGGCGTCAAACTCCCCGTCGAGGGCCTCCACGCAAACGTCGGCTATGCCCACCTCGTCGGCAAATATGACAGCAACGGCGACGGCAAGGTCGACACCGATCTCGACGGCACCAACATCTCCCCCGACCGGCTCAACCTCGCGGCGGATTACGCCACCGGTCGTCTCACCGCCCGGCTCCAGACCCAATTCTATCTGGCGCGCACGTTCAAGGGGCTGGTCCGCGACCCGCGCAACGACTTCGGCGGCTATACGCTGACCGATGCCTATCTGCGCTATCAGACCGGGCTGGGCGGCTTCACGTTGAGCGTGTCGAACCTCTTCGACAAGCAGTATATCGACTATAGCAGCGACACGCGGCTCCCTACCGACAACCTCAGCTATTTTGCCGGCCACGGGCGGACCTTCACTTTGGGCTGGGATGCCCGCTTCTGATGAAGTGGGTCGATCTGGCGCATCGCTGGACCGGAGGCTTCCTGGGGCTCGTGCTGGCCGTCATGGGCTTGACGGGGGCCATCCTCGTCCATGAGGAGACCTGGCTCGGGCTGACGCTTCTGCATGCCCGCGACGCCATGGTCATCGATCAGGCGGCGATCGCCGCGACGACGGAAAAATTGCTCACCGCCAATCCGAAGGCGCAGGGGATCGTTTATGCCGACGATCGCTTCGGCCTGCATCAATTGCGCTTTCCCGGGGGAGCCGGCGCCTATGCCGATCAGGCGGGCGACATCGTCACGCGCTGGAGCAGCCAGTGGCAGCGACCGGAATTGTGGATTTTCGATCTCCACCACCATCTGTTTTCCGGCGATGTCGGGGAGACGGTGATCGGAACGGCCGGCCTGGCCGCGATCCTGTTCGTGGTGACCGGCACGTTGCTGTGGTGGCGCACCCGGCGGACGTTCCGGTTCCGGCTCTGGCCCAAACGGATGAGCCGGCCCGCGATCGTGATGCAGCACCGCGATCTCGGGATCGTCGTGGCGCCGCTTCTGCTGCTGTCGGCGGTCACCGGGACGATGATGGTGTTCAAGCCGTTCGCGGCGATCGTCATCGCACCCTTCTCCCCGCCAGCGCGCGCGATCGCCGCGCTCACGCCGCCCAAAGTGAAAAGCGGCCCTCTCGCCGTGCATCCCGACTGGCGCGCCATCGTCATGGCCAGCCATGCGCGCTTTCCCGATGCCCGTATCCGCATCCTCGCGATCCCGCGCAAGCCGGGCCAACCGATCATGGTGCGGATGCGCCGCGCGAACGAGTGGCTACCTAATGGACGCTCGACTGTATGGTTCGACGCCGCCAGCGGGCGGTTGCTGGCCTCGGTCGATGCGCTGGCCATGCCGAGGGGGGCTCAGGTGTTCAACGGAGCTTATCCGGTGCATGCGGCAAAGGTGGGCGGCCTCGCCTATCGCCTGCTGATGACCTGCTCGGGGCTGGCCATGACGATGCTGGGGAGCTTCGCGACATGGTCCTTCTGGTTCGCGCGGAAGCGGCAAGGCGGGCTGCCACAAAATGCTCTGAATCTCGCAGGCGAACGTGTTTCTCGACGCGTTGGAAACTGATGCGGGGCTCCGCCAAGTTACCGATTTTTCGTCGGTGCGTCCTCCCGTTGCAGGTCGGATGGGTACTGAAGTTCCGAATCGATAGCTTCGATTTAAGTGGGTTGACCTGAATCACCGGACGGTCCGGGGTGGCCGAACGTCCCCATCCTCAATTCTCGACCTCGGTTGCCAACGCTTCCGCTTCGTCACGAGGGATATTGAAAAGGCATCCGGGACGATCTAGCTTCGAGCCACAATCCATGAGGGGGTGGAGTTCCCCGCAATCGCCATCTGGCCGATGACTCCTGCCGAACGAGGAAGGAGTCCGTGGATGACCTCTCGCGAGCGCCCGATTCATCAGTCCCGGTCGTCGACTGCTTCAGCCGGGCGAGGACATCATGCCCCGCATTTGACCCTGTGTTCGCCGGCTCCTTGCGAGGAGCCGCATGATTTCCCGGAGCCGGAGAACGCCATTCGACTCGTGATCTCCGACGTCGACGGGACTTTGCTCCGCCCGGACAAGACGCTTTCGCCGGCCACCATCGAAGCAGCGCACCGCCTGTCAGAAGCCGGGATCGCAATGTCGCTGATCAGCGCCCGCGCACCCTCCGGGATTCTACCACTGGCCGAGGCGTTGGGGCTGCGCAAACCGATCGCGGCGTTCAACGGCGGGACGATGACGTCCGCCGGGGGCATCCTTCTTCGGGCGTCGCGGCTGAGCGCGGATGCAAGCCGCACCGCGATCGCCCTGTTCAGCGCGGCGGCGGTCACCATCTGGGTTTTCGCGGACGGAAAATGGTTCGTGAGCAACGATACGAACCCGCACAATCTGCGCGAGCGACGCAACTCGGCGCTCGAACCGATCGTCGTTTCCACCTTCGAGCCTCTTCACGGGCGGATCGACAAGATCGTCGCGGTGTCCGACGACTTCGCCTACATCCGGGATCTCGAAGCCCGGGCGAAGAAGACGCTCGGCGCGCGGGCCAATGTCACGCGGTCGCAGGACTATTTCTGCGACGTGACCCATCCGGCGGCGAACAAAGGGGCGGGTGTCGCGCGGCTCGCGGCGGCGATCGGCGTTCCCTTGTCTCGGATGGCGATCATCGGCGACATGCCCAACGACCTTCCGATGCTCCAGCGCGCGGGCTTCGCGATCGCGATGGGTCAGGCGCCCGCCGAGGTGAAGGCAGCCGCGCAGTGGACCACCAGGACCAACAGCGAAGACGGGCTGGCGTTCGCGATCGAATGCATCATCGGCTCGCAGCGCGGGGCGCGCTGAGTGATCTTCCGACGCCACAGCATACTGACGCAAGGCAAGATTCCGCTCGGTGACGCAACCTGCTTGCGGTATAAGCGTTGCCGTTGCGTATCGATCGGTCCTGGCCGATCCGGGGATGGGGTTCCCCGTAACCGCCGCAAGGCTGATGACTCCTGCCAATGCACGGATAACGGGCATGGGTGGGACGCATGAACACCCCGCCGGCCCGGAGAGGATCGCCGGTCATGGGTGTGAAGATCCTGGCTATCATCGCGGAGGCCGCCACGGTGCCTGCCTGCCTTGACGCCGCGGAAGCGGCGGCCTGCAAGGTGCCGAACGCCAGCCTCGAGGCGCTGCATGTCATCGTGGACCCGTCGAAGCTGGTCGTGGCGAGCGAGGAGATCGCGTTCCAGCGATTACGTGAGGTCCATGAGGGTCCCGCCACCGAGCGCGCCAAGGCGACGCGCGCGGCCTATCTCGCGTGGAAGGAAGCGCATCCGGCCATCGATGTGCCGCTCCATTGGAAGGACCTGATCGGCGGCGAGGAGGAGAAGGTCACCGAGGAAGCCGGCGAGTTCGACGTGCTGGCGCTCGCGATGCCGCACAATCTCGACGCCAACGACGCGCTCCATGCCGCTTTCTTCAAGATCCACCATCCGCTGTTCCTCGTGCCATCGGAATGGTCGCTGAAGCCGGGCTCCAGCTTCGCGGACCATATCGTCATCGCCTGGAACGACACGCGGCCATGCCATAACGCGGTCGAGGGAGCATTGCCCTGGCTGCGCGCCGCGCGCGACGTGACGGTGCTGCTGATCAACGAAGGGGAGACCTATGAGCGCTCGGTCGCGCATCTGCTGCGTCGCGAGGACATTTCCTATCGCGCCCATTATTGCCCGCGCGACGACGAGACGCTGGGCGACGAGATCCTCACCAAGGCGCATGAGCTTGGCGCGGACCTGCTCGTGATGGGCGCCTATCGCCATAGCGAGTTCGTCGACTGGCTGCTCGGCGGCACCACGCGCCATGTGCTGCGGCACGCGGATCTTCCGTTGTTCATGTCGCACTGAAAATGATCTGAAGGTGGAACGATCTTTGACTAACCCGGTTTTACCGTTAGACCTTGAAGGTCAGTAGCTGACAGGGGATGGAGTTCCCCGTAACTGCCGAGAGGCTGATGACTCCTACCGCCGCGCGCGGTGGGAGTGTGTGTCCCCGCCGCGTGTGTCCGAAACGCGACGCACGCCGGCTCCGCTGGAGCCAGAAGAGCGAGGGAGCACATCATGGCGCGGACATCACGTGCCGGTAGCGCAACCATCATTCCCGGAAGCCGGGGCTGATGCGGGATTACGCGCTCCAGTTCTGTCAGGTGCTGGCCGTGCTCGGCCTCTCCCCGCTGCTGCAGGGCGTGATCCACACTTTCGAGGAAAAGGTGCAGCGCAGCACCGGGCCGAGCATCTTCCAGCCCTATCGTGACCTCGCCAAGCTGTTCCGCAAGGAAATCGTCGTCCCCGACACCGCCTCGTGGATATTCTGGGCTGCGCCGGTCGTCGCCTTCACCTGCATGTTGACGGTGCCGATCCTGATCCCGGTGCTGACCGATTATCCCCTGCCTTATTCGGACATGGGGGACATATTGGGCGGGGGCCTGATCCTCACGCTCGGCTCGTTCATGATCCTGCTCGCGGGCCTCGACAGCGGATCGGCCTATGGCGGCATCGGATCGAGCCGCGCGACGATGATCGCGATCCTGTCCGAGCCGACGCTGATCGTGGTGTTCGTCGGCATCACCCTGCTCGCGCGCTCGATGATCCCGTTCGTCGTCAACCACCTGCTGGTCGCGACGCCCGCGCTCTACTGGAGCCCGAGCCACCTGTTCCTCGTCGCCGCCTTCTTCGTGCTGATCCTCGCCGAGACGGACCGGCTGCCGATCCATTCGAGCACGCATATCGAAGTCTATATGATCGAGGAGGCACGCATCCTCGAATATTCGGGGCCGCTGCTGGCGCTCATCAAATGGGCGTCGATGATGAAGCAGTTCATCCTCTACACCATCTTCTGCAACGTGCTG
>JASGGR010000161.1:0-7493 GCA_047602705.1 Sphingomonas bacterium
GCGGCGCGGATCGGCGCACAGCCGGGCGCAGGTGTGGCCGTCGCTCGAATCCGTGGAGCGCGCGGTGCGGCGGCTCTACCCCCATGTCCGCATCGATATCGACGGCGCGCGCGATCTGGTGGCGCATATCGAGCGGCAGGATCTGGACGAGATCATCGGCAATCTGGTGGAGAATGCCGCGAAATACGGCGGCGGCAGCGTGTTCGTCACCGTTTCCGCCACCGGCGACTATGTCGAGATCATGGTGGAGGATGACGGCATGGGCATTCCGGACGCGGAACGCACCCGCATCTTCGATCGCGGCGTGCGCCTGGATACCGGCAAGCCCGGCACCGGCCTCGGCCTCGCGATCGTGCGCGACGTGGTGGAGATATACGAAGGCACCGTGGAGCTTGAGGAGAGCGAGGATCTGGGCGGTCTGCTCGTGCGGCTGCGCTTGCCCAAGGCGCAATGATATCAACAGATTTTAAGGGTGATTAACCACCGGATAGCGATTTCGCCAATATAAGGTCGCTATGGTGCGTGTGCGTTCATACAATGTCCTTTGGGTCGTCTGCTTTCATTTCTTCCTGACCGCGGGCACGATGTATTTCACGGCCAGCTCGGAATGGAATGCGCCGCTATGGCCGTCCAATGCGCTGCTGCTGGCGATGATGCTCCAGCCGCTGCGCGCGCGCTGGCGGGACGTGCTGCTGGTGGGGGTGGGCAGCAACATGTCCGCCAACATGCTGGTCAATCACATATTCTCCGCGCCGCTGTTGTTCAGCGTGATCGACGTGATCGAGGTCACGATCGTCGCGGCGGGGCTGCGCCGGTCGATCAAGTCCGGCGACATGCTCGGCGCGCCGGAAAACCTGGGCACCTTCATCCTGTGGGCGGGCGGCGTCGCGCCGACGATCAGCGCGCTCAGCGGGGCGACGGTTTCGCTCCTGCATCACCGGCATGAGGCCTTCAGCGAGGTTTTCCGCGTCTGGTTCCTCAGCGATGCGCTGGGCCTGCTGATCTTCACGCCCTTCTTCATCTCCGTGCTGGGCGGCGAATACCGGCGCTGGTTCACGGAAAAGACGATGCGGGAGCAGGTGGAGGCGCTCTTCATGCTGCTGCTGGTGGCGGCGGTCGCCGTCATGGTGTTCATGCTGCTCCGTCACCCGATACCGGGTTTGCTGTTCGCGCCGCTGATGCTGGTGACGTTCCGCACCGGGCGGCTGGGGATACAGGTGGCGATCATGATCGTCGCGATCATCGGCACGATGGGCGCGCGCATGTCCGACGGGCCTTTCGCGATCTATGCCGCCGCCTTCGGCGGGCGGATGCACCTGATGCAGCTCTTCCTGGCGCTGATGCTGCTGACCTGCCTGCCGGTCGCCGCGAGCCTTTCCGGCCGCGCGCGGCTGACGCGGCAGCTCGCGGAAAGCGAGCGCCAGTTGCGCGCGCGCGAGCGGGAGCTGCTGCGGCTCACCGTGACGGACCCGCTCACCGGCCTGCTCAACCGCGCCGCCGTCAACGAGCGGATCGAGCAGACGCGCGAGGCGCACGAGGGCATGGCGGTGGCGGTGCTCGACCTCGATTGCTTCAAGCAGGTCAACGATCGCTTCGGCCACGACGGCGGCGACCGCGCGCTGATCCACTTCGCCCGGCTGATCGAAGGCGGCATCCGTCACGGGGATGCGGCGGCGCGATCGGGCGGCGACGAATTCATGATCTTCTTCCCCGGCACCAGCGCCGGCGCGGCGGAAAAGATCTGCGAGCGCCTCGCCGAAACGCTGCGCGGCCTGCCGCTGGAGATGGACGGCAATGTTTCCGTCTCCCTGCGCATGAGCTGCGGCATCGCCGAGCAGCGCGGCGGCGAGACGATCGAGGGAACGATCAAGCGGGCGGACCAGGCGCTCTACGCCGCCAAGGCCGCCGGGCGCTCACGCGTGCAGCTCGCGGCCTGACGCCTCCCGCATCGCTTCCGCCGCGATGGCGAAGGAGCGTTTCCGCGCCGCGTGATCGAACATCATGCTGGTCAGCATCACCTCGTCCACCTTCGTGCGCTCGACGAATCGGGCGATGTCGCGGCCGATCCCGTCGCGCGTGCCGATCGAGGAGCATTGCAGCACATTGTCCAGCATCGCGGCATGCGACGGCGGCAGGCTGGCGCGATAGCCCTCGACCGGCGGGGGAAGCTGGCGCGGATTGCCGGTGCGCAACGCGATGAACGCCTGCTGCTGGGAACTGGCCAGGAACTCCGCTTCCTTCTGCGTGTCGGCGGCGAAGACGTTGAAGCCGGCCATCGCATAAGGCTTCGCCAGCCGAGCCGAGGGCCGGAAATCGCGCCGGTAGATATCCAGCGCCTGATCCAGCAGCTCCGGCGCGAAATGCGAGGCGAAGGCGTAGGGCAGGCCGAGGATCGCCGCGAGCTGCGCCCCGAACAGGCTGGAGCCGAGAATCCACAATTCCGGCTTCGCGCCCGCGCCCGGCGTGGCGGAGATGCCGGTGCGGCCATCGTCCGCGAAATAGCTTTGCAGCTCCACCACGTCGTTGGGAAAGGCGTTCGGGTCCGTCTCCAGCGTGCGGCGCAAGGCGCGGGCGACGCGCTGGTCCGATCCCGGCGCGCGGCCCAGCCCGAGGTCGATGCGGCCCGGGAACAGCGCGTCGAGCGTGCCGAACTGCTCCGCGATCTGCAGCGGCGCATGGTTCGGCAGCATGATCCCGCCCGCGCCGACGCGGATCGCGCGCGTCGCCTGGCCGACATGCGCGATCACCACGGCGGTGGCGGCGGATGCGATGCCGGGCATGCCGTGATGCTCCGCCACCCAATAGCGGTGATAGCCCTGCGCTTCCGCATGCCGGGCGAGATCGGCCGCGTTGGCCAGCGCGCGGGCGACGTTTCCGCCCTGCACCACGGGGACGAGATCGAGCATGGAATAGGTTGTCATGGCGCGCAATCTGGGGTGATTGGTTGCGATCCGCAATCCATCTTCGCGTCTCTTGCCGCACCGGCGTCCCCGCCGTAAAGCCCGCCGCGATGCCTCCGACCCTCGCACCGATCCGCAACTGGATCTTCGATCTGGACAACACGCTCTATCCGGCGAGCGCGGACCTGTTCGCGCGGATCGACGTGAAGATGACCGCTTATGTCGCCGATCTGCTCGGCACCGACCTGCAGGAGGCGCATCGCATCCAGAAGGCCTATTTCATGGGCCACGGCACCACGCTGGCCGGGCTGATGAAGGAGCATGAGGTCGATCCGCACCATTATCTCGATTTCGTCCACGATATCGAGATGGACGTGCTGGAGGAGAACCTGCCGCTCGCCGCCGCGATCGCGAAGCTGCCGGGGCGCAAGATCGTCTTCACCAACGGCGACGGCCCCTATGCGCGCCGCGTGCTCGACCGGCTGGGGCTGGGCGCGTCGTTCGAGGCGGTGCACGACATTCACGCGATGGACCTGATGCCGAAGCCGGCGCCCTCGGCCTATGCCGGGCTGTGCGCGGCGTTCGGCATCGATCCGTCGCGATCGCTTTTCGTCGACGACATGGCGCGCAACCTCGCGCCCGCCAAGGCGATCGGCATGACGACCGTGTGGGTGGATAACGGATCGGAGCAGGCGGAGGATGAGGACCGCAGCTTCGTCGATCACGTCACCCACGATCTGACGCACTGGCTTGAGGGAATTTTATGAGCGACACCGCGCTTCAGCAGACGATCGACGCCGCCTGGGAAAACCGCGCGGAGATCGGACTCACCACCGGGGGCGACGTGCGCGTCGCGGTCGATCGCGCGCTGGCGCTGCTCGATTCCGGCGCGGCGCGCGTGGCGGAGCCGGATGCTGCTGGCGGCTGGCGCGTCAACCAGTGGTTGAAGAAGGCGGTGCTGCTCTCCTTCCGCCTCAACGACAATGCGCTGATCGACAACGGGCCGGGCGCGGGCCACTGGTTCGACAAGGTGCCGTCGAAATTCTCCGGCTGGAGCGAGGGCGAGTTCCGCGCGGCGGGCTTCCGCGCGGTGCCGGGCAGCATGGTGCGGCGCGGCGCGTTCGTCGGCAAGGGCGCGGTGCTGATGCCGAGCTTCGTGAATATCGGCGCCTATGTCGGCGAGGGCACGATGGTCGACACCTGGGCGACCGTGGGGAGCTGCGCGCAGATCGGGAAGAACGTCCACCTTTCCGGCGGCGCGGGCATCGGCGGCGTGCTGGAGCCGTTGCAGGCCGATCCCGTCATCATCGGCGACGGCGCGTTCATCGGCGCGCGCGCGGAAGTGGCGGAGGGCGTGCGCGTCGGCGAGGGCGCGGTGCTGTCGATGGGCGTCTATCTGGGCGCATCGACCAAGATCATCGACCGCGCGACCGGCGAGGTGTTCCGGGGCGAGGTGCCGCCTTATTCGGTGGTCGTGCCCGGATCGACCGGCGGCAACCTCGGCCTCTATTGCGCGGTGATCGTCAAGCGGGTGGACGCGCAGACGCGCTCCAAGACCAGCATCAACGAGCTGCTGCGGGATTGAACCGCCGCGCCGCCATCGGTAGGCCGTTGGGCCGAGCATAGGAGCCAGCATCATGAACGACCGGACGAACAACGCAGACCGCTTTGTCCCGTCCGTTCGCATGGTGCCCTATGTCTTCCTTCCTGACGCTGGATTCCGTTTCCGCCGCCACGCCTGACCGGCAGCGGCTGTTCGATGGCCTGACGCTCTCGCTCGGCGCGGAGCGCGTCGGGCTGGTTGGGCGCAACGGATCGGGCAAATCCACGCTCCTGCGCATCATCGCCGGGCAGATCGAGCCGGCGGCCGGCACGATCACGCGCACCGGCACGATCGGCATGCTCGCCCAGCAATGGGACGAAGGGCAGGACATAGCCGAGGCCCTGGGCGTGGCCGACGGGCTGGCTTCGCTCTCGCGCGTGCTGGCGGGCGAGGGCGATGCGGCGGACTTCGAAGCGGCCGACTGGGAGCTGGAGGCGCGGATCGAGGCCGCGCTGGCGGCGGTCGGGCTGCCGGGGCTGGCGCTCGATCGCCCCATGGCCTCGCTCAGCGGCGGAGAGCGCGGCCGCATCGGCCTCGCGCGGCTCGCGATCGAGCGGCTGGACGTGCTGCTGCTCGACGAGCCGACGAACAACATGGACGACGCCGGCCGCGCGGCGGTGAAGGCGCTGGTGGCGGGCTGGCGCGGCGGCGTGCTGGTGGCGAGCCATGACCGCGACCTGCTCGAAACCATGGACCGGATCGTCGAGCTGACCCCCGTCGGTATCCGCATCGCCGGTGGCGGCTGGAGCGCCTTTGCCGCCATGCGCGATGCGGAGCGGGCGCGGGCGTCGGCCGATCTCGATCGCAGCGAGGCCCGGCTCCATGCCGCCAGACGCGATGCGCAGGCGCGGCGCGAGGGGCAGGAACGGCGCGACAAGGCAGGCCGGGCGCTCGGCCGAGCGGCTCGCTGCCGCGCATCGTGGCGGGCGGCATGGCGCGCCGCGCGGAGAACAGCGCGGGGCGCGGGCAACGGCTGGGCGAGCGGCTGGTGGGCGAAGCCGCAGGCGAGGCCGAAGCGGCGCGCGCGAAGGTGGAGGTGCTGACCCCGCTCACCATCGCGCTGCCGCCCACCGGGCTGCCCGCCAATACCGAGGTGCTGGCGATGCGCGAGGCGACGGCCGGGGCGCTGGGGCCATGGTCGCTCGCGATGCGCGGGCCGGAGCGGGTGGCGATCACCGGGCCGAACGGCGCGGGCAAGACGACGCTGCTTCGCCTCGCGGCCGGCGCGCTGGTCCCCGATGGCGGCACGGTGCGGCGGACCGCGCGGATCGCGATGCTGGACCAGCATGTCTCGCTGCTCGATCCGGCGAAGAGCATCCTCGGCAATTTCCGGCGGCTCAATCCCGCGCTGGACGAGCAGGCCGCGCACGCCGCCTGCGCGCGCTTCGCTTTCCGCAATCGCGACGCGCTGAAGCCGGTGGGCGTGCTATCCGGCGGGGAGCGGCTGCGCGCCGGCCTCGCCTGCACGCTCGCGGGGGAGCGGCCGCCGTGGCTGCTCCTGCTCGACGAGCCGACCAATCACCTCGATCTGGATTCGATCGAGGTGCTGGAACAGGCGCTGGCCGGGTTCGACGGGGCGTTGCTGGTGGTCAGCCACGATGCCGCGTTCCTCCGTGCGATCGGCGTGGAGCGCGAGATCGGGCTGTGAGAAGCCAAACACTGTCTCGACAATGACATGCCGCGCCCTTATCGGCGCATGAAAATTTGCAAGGGGAGTTCGATGCCCAAGGCCAGTCAGGTTCTCGACCGCGTTCTCGTGCTCGAAATGGTGCGCGTCACGGAAGCCGCCGCGATCGCCGCCTCCACGCTCGTCGGGCGCGGGGACGAGAAAGCCGCCGACGCCGCCGCCGTCGAGGCGATGCGCGAGGCGCTCAACAGCCTGGACATGGACGGCACCGTCGTGATCGGCGAAGGCGAGCGCGACGAGGCCCCGATGCTCTACATCGGCGAGAAGGTCGGCACCGGCAACGGCCCGAAGATCGACATCGCGCTCGATCCGCTGGAAGGCACCACGATCTGCGCCAAGTCCGGCCCGAACAGCCTCGCCGTGCTGGCGATCGCGGAGGCGGGCGGGCTGCTCAACGCGCCGGACGTCTATATGGACAAGCTGGCGATCGGCCCCGGCTATCCCGAAGGCATCCTCGATCTCGACAAGTCGCCGACCGAGAATGTCCAGGCGATCGCCGCCGCCAAGGGCGTCTCCCCGCACGAGATCATGGTTTGCGTGCTCGATCGTCCGCGCCACGAGAAACTGATCGCGGAACTGCGCGCGATCGGCTGCGGCGTGGTGCTGATCGGCGACGGCGACGTGGCGGGCGTGATCGCCACCACCGATCCGGACACGACGATCGACGTCTACATGGGCTCGGGCGGCGCGCCGGAGGGCGTGCTGGCCTGTGCCGCGCTGCGCTGCGTCGGCGGGCAGTTCAAGGGCCGCCTGCTGTTCCGCAACGACGACGAGCGTTCGCGCGCGCGCAAATGGGGCATCACCGATCTCGATCGCCAGTATGACCTGCGCGATCTCGCCAAGGGCGACTGCATCTTCGCCGCGACCGGCGTGACCGACGGATCGCTGCTGGAAGGCGTGAAGCGCCGCGCCGACCGCATGACCACGGAGAGCGTGGTGATGCGCGCCTCTTCCGGCACGGTGCGCTGGGTGAAGGGCGAGCATCGCATCGAGCGGTGAGGTGACGGCGGCGCTGCTGCTCGCCGCGCTGCTGGCGGCGAGCTGGCATGCGCGGCATCGGCTGAAGCTGGATTTCGGGCGCGGGCGCGCCGGTGCCTACCTGACGGTCGTGGCGCGGCAGGTGGGCGGCTTCGCGCTGCCCGCGCTTATTGTCCTGTGGCTGGCGGGCGAAAGCCCGGCGCTTCGGGAAATGCCGGAAAGCTTCGCGCGGCTCGCCGCGACATGCGGCGTCAGCGGCTGGGTGACGGCGGGCGACGGCTGGCTGCTGCTGGCGGGCGCGGCCGGCGGCAGCGCGATCGGCGGG
>JASGGR010000162.1:0-7334 GCA_047602705.1 Sphingomonas bacterium
CGCGACCTCCGGCGTGACAGGCCGGCGCTCTAACCAACTGAGCTACACCCGCTTGAAAAGCGCGAAGACGGGCATGATGCCACGGGCCGGAAAGGCCCACCATCATAACCGATATCGAAAATCGCCTTCCGCTAAGGAATGGCGCGAGTGACGGGGCTCGAACCCGCGACCTCCGGCGTGACAGGCCGGCGCTCTAACCAACTGAGCTACACCCGCTTGGAAAGCGTGAGGCGCGCCAACTAGGCGGGCGATCCATGGCTGTCAACAGGCGTTGGCGAAGCTTTTTCAAATCGGCGCGAACGGCGGCGATCCTGGCGCACCAGCGTGCCATGCTCGAACAGGAATCCGGCGATATCCGGCTTGCCGGCGGCGGCCACCACCGTCTGGATGATGACGAGCAGCGGCACCGCCAGCAGCGCGCCCGGCGTGCCCCAGATCCAGCCCCAGAAGCTGATCGAGACGAGGATCAGCACCGGGCTGATCGTCAGCCTGTGCCCCACGATCAGCGGCGTCAGCACGTTCGCCTCCACCACATGGCAGCCATACATGATCCCCGGCGCGGCCAGCGCGGTCCAGACGTCGCCGAAGGTCATCAGCGCGCCGATCGCAATCAGCAGCGCGGCCACCACCGGTCCGAAATAGGGGATATAGTTGAGCAACGCGACGATCCCGCCCCACATCAGCGGAGAGGGCATCCCCAGCGCATGGAGCGCGCCCGCCACCACCAGCCCGAGCGCGATGTTGATGACGGTGATCGTGCCCAGATAGGAGGACACGTGATCCACCACGTCCTGGATCACCCGCGCGGTGGCCATCGCCCCGCCGAAGCTGGTGCGGCTGGTGATCGTCCGTTCGCGCAATCGCGTCCAGCCGGACAGGAAGAAGTAAGTCACGAGGACCGCGTAGAAAAGCTGCACGATCGCCGCCGGCGCGGAGCTTGCCACCACCTCCAGGATCGTGCCCGGCTGGGTTACGGTGGCGGTCGGCGCGGGATGGAGCGGGGTGGAGGCGATCTGGCGGAGCGTGCGGTTCGCATAATGTTCGAGGCTGGAATAGAGATCGAACAGCGGCGCGAGATTCTCCTGTATCCGCCCGATTCGCTTCGGCAGCAGGCGGAAGAAGTCGATCGCCGGGAAGACGATCGCCGCCACCACGATATTGGCCGCGATCAGGAACAGCAGCACGCAGGTGAATGCGGCGAGCGGCGACGGGACGCCGCGCCTTTCCAGCCATTCGAGCATCGGGATCAGCGCGATGCCGACGACCAGCGCCACCGTGGTCGGCAGGAAGAATTCCGCCCCGGCCTTGAGCGCGAAGGGAAAGCCGATGGCCAGCCCCAGGCCGACCATCAGGGTGAGCGCGGCGAGCAGCCGATCCCGCCGCAGCGCGATCCGCGCATCCTCTATCCCGTTCGCGGTCAGCGGAAGGCCGAACGCTCCCTCGGCCGGCGGGGGCGCTGGTGGCGGGAGTTCGTTCGGGGCCATTGTCCGAGCCTAGCAACGAACAGGGAACACCGCCAGCGTCAGGCGCGCCTGTTCCACCCTGTCGGGCGACAGGCGATCGCCGGTGGTTCAGGGAGGCACGTCACCGCCTCCCCTAATGCCCGCTCACGCCGCCGCGCGATCCTCGAACAGCAGCTTCAGGTCGCGCTTCAGGATCTTTCCATTGGCATTGCGCGGCAGGGTTTCGGCCGAAAAGCGGATCGCCACCGGCACCTTGAACGCCGCCAGCCGCTCGCGCACCCATGCCTGAAGCTCCGCCTCGCTCACCGCCTTGCCCGGGGCGAGATGGACCACGGCCGCGGGCTCCTCGCCCAGGGTGCGGTGCGGCACGCCGATCACCGCGCAATCGGTGACGGCGGGATGATCGTAGAGGACGTTCTCCACCTCGCTGGAATAGATGTTCTCGCCGCCGCGAATCACCATGTCCTTGGCGCGATCGACGATGTAGCAGAAGCCCTCCTCGTCCAGCCGCGCCAGATCGCCCGTGCGCACCCAGCCATCGACGAAAGTGGCGGCGGTGGCTTCGGGCTTGTTCCAATAGCCCTTCACGATCATCGGCCCGCGCGCCCACAATTCGCCCACTTCCCCCACCGGAAGCTCGCGTTGGCCGTCGGCGTCCATGATCTTCAGGTCCGCCACGGCGACGGCCGGGCCGCAGCTTTCGGGACGGTTGAGATAATCCTCGGCCAGGTGGGTGGTGACGGTGGCGGTCGTCTCCGTCATGCCCCAGCCGTTGCCGGGGAGCGCCTTCAGCTCGCTCGCGATCTTGCGCACCAGCTCCGGCGCGGAGGGCGCGCCGCCATAGGCGATCGACTCGAGGCTGGAGAGATCGAAGCGGTGCCGCTCCGGATGCTCCAGGATCTGCCATGCGATCGTCGGCACGCCCCCGGTGGAATTGACGCGCTCGCGCTCGATGATCTCCATCGCGCGGACCGGCTCGAACTTGCGCATGTAGATGGTGGTGTTCCCCGCCGCCATCGATCCCATCAGACCGGCGGAAAGCGCGGTGGCGTGGAACAGGGGAATCACCGTCAGGCCCACCTTGCGCGCCGGCTCGGGCAGCGGCTCCCCACGGCGCAGGAAGGTTCGCGCGCCGGAATAGCCGGTGGACAGGATGTTGGTCATGAAATTGCGGTGCGTGCCCAGCGCGCCCTTCGGGTTGCCGGTGGTGCCGCTGGTGTAGAGGATCGTCACGTCGTCATCGGGCGCGAGATCCGTCTCCGGCAGGTCACGGTCGGGCAGCGTCGGCCAGTCGCCGGGCTTGCCGATCACGGCCTCCAGCCGCTCCACCCCGTCGCCCAGCGGCCCTTCCGCCCGGCTGACGAGCACGCGCGCCAGCCCCGGAAGCTCCCCTCGATGCGACGCGATTCGCGCCCAGCGCTCCTCGTCCGCGATCAGCACCTTCGCGCCGGAATCGCTCAGGCCATAGGCAAGCTCGTCGCCCGTCCACCATGCGTTCAACGGGACCATGATCGCCCCGATCACCGCACCCGCGAAGAAGGCGACGATCCATTCCGGCAGGTTGCGCATCGCCACCGCGACGCGATCGCCCTTCTCCACCCCATGCGCGCGCAGATCCGCCGCCAGCGCCGCGATGGCGCGGAACTGCGCCTCGTAGCTGACGCGCTCGTCCTCATAAATGGAAGCGAGGTGATCGCCGTGCCCGCGCGACAGGCGGACGAGCGCGGCCATGTGCGGCGGCACGTTTTTCCACACTCGCGTGGGCACGCCGCGAATCTCCACGGTCTCCATCTCGAAGCGTGAGCCCGGCGCGGTGAGAACCGCCGTCACCTCCGCCAGCGACATGGCCGGCCACGATTGATTCTCCACGGCGATCCTCTCCAGACTAGAAAAACGGGTTTTGTCGCAAGCGAGGTTAGGATTGATTTCCCCTCCGCTCAAGCGATAGGGCGGATGCACGATTTGAAACAGAGGTATGGAGACGGCATGAAGATCGCCAAGCCCGAGAAACTCGGCTTTGATTCCGGCCGGCTCGCCGCCATCGATCGCTTCGTGAAGGAGCGCTATATCGATTCGGGCGCCTTTCCCCACGCCCAGCTTCTGATCGCGCGCGACGGCGAGGTGGCGCATTTCTCGTCCCAGGGCGCGGCGCGCGAGGGGAAGAAGAAGGCGATCGACGAAGGCTCCCTGTTCCGCATCGCATCGATGACCAAGCCGATCACCTCGATCGCCTTCATGATCCTGCTGGAGGAATCGAAGGTCGCGCTGGACACGCCCGTTCACCATGTGCTGCCGGAACTGAAGAACGTCGGCGTATATAACGGCGGCGGCGCGGGCGTGCCCTTCGTGACCAAGCCGACCGACGAGCCGATGCGGATGGTGGATCTGCTGCGCCACACCGCCGGCTTCACTTATTCGTTCCAGAACCGCTCGAACATCGACGCCGCGCACCGCGAGCTGAAGCTAGAGAACTGGCACGGCGGCTACGACCTCGACGGCTTCATCGCGGAACTGGGCAAGCTGCCGCTGGAATTCTCTCCCGGCACGCGCTGGAACTATTCGGTGGCGAC
Source organism: Sphingomonas bacterium (assembly GCA_047602705.1). GTDB lineage: Bacteria > Pseudomonadota > Alphaproteobacteria > Sphingomonadales > Sphingomonadaceae > Sphingomonas. Next base: position 4,034 of record JASGGR010000162.1, read on the forward strand.
CGACGTGCTCGGCCTAGTCGTCCAGCGCGTATCGGGGATGAAGCTTGAGCGTTTCTTCGAGGAGCGCATCTTCAAGCCGTTGAAGATGAACGACACGTTCTTCACCGTCCCCGCCGACAAGCTCGACCGGCTGGTCGATTGCTACACCTTCATCCCCGGCAAGGGCCGCCAGATGTTCGATCGCGCGAGCGACAGCATGTGGGCCACGCCGTTCACCTTCATGTCCGGCGGCGGCGGGCTGGTTTCCAGCGCGCATGACTACAATCGCTTCTGCCAGATGTGCCTGAACGGCGGCGAACTGGACGGGGCGCGGATCGTCGGGCGCAAGACGATCGACCTGATGACGATGAACCATCTGCCGGGCAATGCGGACCTTTCCGCCATGTCCACCTCGCTGTTCAGCGAGACGCAGAACGCCGGCACCGGCTTCGGCCTCGGCTTCGCGGTGACGATCGACGTGGCGCGCTCGATGATGCCGGGCTCGGTCGGCGAATATTATTGGGGCGGCATGTTCTCGACCGCCTTCTTCATCGATCCGGTCGAACGGCTCTCGATGGTGTTCATGACGCAATTGTCGCCGTCTATGCTCTATCCGGTCCGCCGCGAACTCAAAACGATGATCTATTCCGCGCTCGTCTGAGCGCATCCGAAAACGCTTCAACTGGAGAAACCTGTCATGACTTCCCCCGTCCGCACCGAACGCCACGGCGACGTGCTCGTCATCATCTCCGATTCGCCGCCGGTGAACGCGCTGGGCGCGGCCGTGCGCGACGGGCTGGAAGCCGGCGTGAAGGAAGGCGTCGCGGACGGCTCGATCACCGCGATGGTGCTGCGCTGCGACGGCCGCACCTTCTTCGCGGGCGCGGACATCACCGAGTTCAGCAAGCCGCCCAAGGGCGCCTCGCTGCACGAGGTGATCGACATGATGGACGCCTCGCCCAAGCCGATCGTCGCGGCGATCCACGGCACGGCGCTGGGCGGCGGCTGCGAGACGGCACTGGCCTGCCATTATCGGGTCGCGGTGCCCTCCGCGAAGATCGGCACGCCGGAGGTGAAGCTCGGCCTGCTCCCCGGCGCGGGCGGCACGCAGCGCCTGCCGCGCCTGATCGGCATGAAGGCGGCGCTGCCGATGCTGGCGATCGGCGATCCGGTGCCGGCGAAGAAGGCGGCCGAGCTTGGCCTGATCGACCGTCTGGTGGGCGAGGACAGCCTCGAGGCGGACGCAATCGCCTTCGCGCGCGAAGTGGCGAGCAAGCGTCCGCTCCCGCGCATCCGCGACAAGGAGGCCAAGGCGGACCCGGAGGCGGTGGCCGAATTCCGCAAGGCCAATGCCCGCAAGTTCCGCGGTTTCGACGCGCCCGAGGCCAACATCCGCTGCGCCGAGGCGGCGGCCACCATGCCGTTCGACCAGGGCATGAAGTTCGAGCGCGAGGAGTTCATGAAGCTGATGACGGGCACACAGTCCGCCGCCCAGCGCCACATCTTCTTCGCCGAGCGCCAGGCCGCCAAGATCGACGATGTGCCGGCGGACACGAAGCTCCGCGCGATCAACCGCGTCGGCGTGATCGGCGCGGGGACGATGGGCGGGGGGATCAGCATGAATTTCCTGTCGGCGGGCATTCCCGTCACCATCGTGGAGATGCAGCAGGAAGCGCTAGATCGCGGCACCGGCGTGATGCGCAGGAACTATGAGGCTTCCGCCGCGAAGGGCCGCATCCCCGCGGACGCCCCGGAAAAGGCGATGGGCCTGCTTACCCCCACCCTCAGCCTCGACGATCTCAGGGACTGCGACCTCATCATCGAGGCGGTCTACGAGAATATGGACGTGAAGAAGGATATCTTCGGCAAGCTGGACAGGATCGCCAGGCCGGGCGCGATCCTCGCCTCGAACACTTCGTATCTCGACATCAACGAGATCGCCTCCGCCACCAGCCGGCCGGAGGATGTGGTGGGAATGCACTTCTTCTCCCCCGCCAACGTGATGAAGCTGCTGGAGGTGGTTCGCGGCGACAAGACCGCGAAGGACGTGCTCGCCACCGTCATGGCGCTCGCCAAGAAGATCAGGAAGGTCGCGGTGGTCGCGGGCGTCTGCCACGGCTTCATCGGCAACCGCATGCTCGCCCCGCGCCAGCAGGAAGCGAACAAGCTGCTGATGGAGGGCGCGACCCCGCAGCAGATCGACAAGGTGCACACCGATTTCGGCATGCCGATGGGTCCGTTCCAGATGTCCGACCTCGCGGGCGTCGACATCGGCTGGCACCGCGATCCCAACCGGATCGAGACGATCCGCGACGCGCTGTGCGCCGAGGGCCGCTGGGGGCAGAAGAAACAGGCAGGCTTCTACGATTATGACGAGAAGCGGAACCCCACGCCCTCCCCGCGCGTGGCGGAGATCATCGAGGAATTCCGCCAGAAATCGAACCTGCCGAAGCGCGAGATCACCGATCAGGAGATTGTCGAGCGCACGCTCTACCCGATGGTCAACGAAGGCGCGCTGATCCTGGAGGAAGGCAAGGCGCAGCGCGCTTCGGATATCGATGTGGTGTGGATCTACGGCTACGGCTGGCCGGTCTATCGCGGCGGCCCGATGTTCTGGGCGCAGACCGAGGGGCTGAAGAAGGTCGTGGCGGGCCTTGAGAAGCATGGCTTCAAGGTCGCGGAAAGCCTGAAGGCGGCGGCCGAGAGCGGCGGCTCGCTCAAGTGATCCACAGGCAACGCCGTCCCCGCGCAACCGGGGACGGCGTATTTCCGGAGTTCATCCGATGACCGAACGCTCCGCCCTTGAAACCGCCGCCGCGATCCGCGCGGGCGAAACCTCCGCGCTGCTCGAGACCGAAGCGGCGATCGCCCGGATCGAAGCGCGCGACGCACCGTTCAACGCGGTCGTGGTACGCGATTTCGAATCCGCCCGCCATGCCGCCTCCGAACTCGACCAGCGCATCAAGGAAGGGTTCGACGCGCCCTTCCTGGGCGTGCCGATGACGGTGAAGGAAAGCTACAACCTCACCGGCCTCAGGACGACATGGGGCTTCACCGAGCATCGCGATTTCACCGCCGACGGCGATGCCGTGCTGGTCCAGCGGATGAAGAAGGCCGGCGCGATCATCCTCGGCAAGACCAACGTGCCGGTGGGGCTGGCCGACGTGCAGTCGAACAACCCGATCTACGGCCGCACCCGCAACGCGCACGATCCCTCGCGCGTCTCCGGCGGATCGTCGGGCGGCAGCGCGGTGGCGCTGGCGACCGGCATGGTGCCGCTGGAGATCGGCTCCGACATCGGCGGCTCGATCCGCACGCCCGC
>JASGGR010000163.1:0-7308 GCA_047602705.1 Sphingomonas bacterium
CATCGCCTGCCCCCCGCCGTGGCCGCGCGAATCGAATCGCGCGCCGACTGGCTGGAGGCCCTGATGCGCCGCACCGGCCGCGTCCCCATATTGGAATCATGAAGACCGCCAACTGCCCCATCTGCCGCCGGCCGCCGGACCCGGCATATGCTCCCTTCTGCAGCCGTGGCTGCAAGGATCGCGACCTGCTGCAATGGCTGGGCGAGGGATATCGTCTGCCCGGCCCGCCGGCCGATTCAAATGGGCTGGACAGCGACGAAGACCGCCACTAGAGAGCGCGGCTCCGGCGGTTCGCTGGTGTGCCCAGGTAGCTCAGTTGGTAGAGCATGCGACTGAAAATCGCAGTGTCGGTGGTTCGATCCCGCCCCTGGGCACCATCCCGCCAATCGAACCCATTGGAAACCGGCACAGACCCGCTGACGGGTCCGTAACCGCGACATCCTTCGATATGGCCTACGCGATTGCCGCCGTGGCAGCGAACGGACCCTGACGGCCTGGTATGCGCCTGCGCGCATGACGTCAGGAGCCTGCCGTGACCACGCAGGACAAGGGCGCGTCGCCGTCGCTGTCGGAATGTGCCGTGTCCAGAAGCGTCCGCATCAGCGAAATCCGGAACATATCCCCATGGCCCGCGCCTTCGCATCGGCTGAACCGGATGCGGTTTCCTGTCGCGCGGAGTTGCTCCGCCAGCGCTTGCGCGGCTTGCGGTGGAACGGAGGTCCGCATCGCCGCCCCGCCGGGAGGCATGCCGTCGCGGGTCCGCTTCTCGTTGCCGCCCACCATGATGTCGATCGTCCTCGGCGATCCGCCGCGTTCGGCGGCGAATCCCTGCGCCTCGCGCAGGGCCGAGCCATAGTTCCACCACAAGGCCGGATCGGCCGCCGCGAAATGCTGGAAGCGCGGCGCGCGGGCGATGGCGGCATGCAATACGAGCAGGCCGCCATAGGAATGGCCCCAGAGCGTCTGCCGCCGCCGGTCGATCGGCGCCAGCTTCCCGGCCTTCGGCGCGATACGCCGCTCCAGCAATTGCAGGAACGCGTCCGCGCCGCCGCCCGGCCGGCCCTGATCGTCCACCACGCCGGGCCTGCCCGGATCGGGCGGCGTATAGTCATAGGCGCGGGCGCGCACGTCGAAGCGCGGCTGGCCGACATAGCCGATCGCCACCAGCACGGGCGGCCCGCCGCCCGCGTCGAGCCGCTTCAGCAGGCCCTCGTCCAATGTCTCGACCGCCGCGCCGCCGTCGAGGAGATATACGACCGGATAGCCTTTCGCCGGGGGCGGCCTTTTCGGAATCCCGACCGTCACGTCGTAATGCCGCTGCCCGTCGTGCGAGACGGCGGTGAACATGCCGAACCGATAGACGGCGGAGCCGGTCTGGACGATCGTCGGCTCCGTGGAGGCGGCGAGGCGCGGCTGCGCGGCGGCGGGAAGCGCGGCGCCCGCTCCTCCCGCGAGCAGCGCGAGGGCGAACGGCCTAGAAATCGACATTGACGCCCATCCAGTAACGCCGCCCGTCACCCTGCATGTCGTAATCGATGACATCGAGCCGCTTGTCGTTGATGTTGTAGACGCCGAGCTTCAGCGTCACATTGTCCTGAACGCGATAGCTGCCGCCGATATCGGCCATGAAATAATCGGGATAGACGCGGCCGACCACGCGCGTGCCGTCATAGAGCGGCTTGCCGTTGGTGCCGACGCGCAGGCCGGGGTTCAGCTCCCTTCCGCGATAGCTGAGCGAGGTCCACAGCGACAGCCGCCGCGTCACGTCGAGATCGGCGCGCGCATTGGCCATGTGCTTCGGCGTCCGCGTCAGGGGGAATCCGGCGTAATCGCCCGATTTCTGCTCGGAATTGGTGTAGGTGTAGCCGGCCTTCAGCGCGAGCTGCGACACCGGCCGCCAGCGCGCGGTAAGCTCCGCGCCCTGCGTCCGCGCGTTGGAGATATTGTAGGAATAATAGAGCCGATAGTTCGGGTCCTCGCTCCACCGCGCGATCGTGCCGTCGGCATTATAGACCATCGTGCTATCGATCTTGTCGCGGAAGTCGGTGCGGAAGGCGGTGGCGCCCAGCGACAGGCGCGACGAGGGATGATAAGTGACGTTGATCTCGTAATTGGTGCTGCTCTCCGGCCGGATATTGGGGTCGCCGATGATGACGCCGCACGTCCCGTTCGGGCCGTAGGTGCAGCCGCCGCCGCCGGTCGTATAGGCATAGCCGGGCGCGACGACGCGGATTTCCGGCGCGCGGAAGCCTGTCGAGACGCCGCCCTTGATCGTCAGCGACGGGGCGGGGCTCCACACCGCATAGAGGCGCGGGCTCCAATGGCCGCCGTAGCGCTCGTGATCGTCGAACCTTATGCCGCCGGTGATCGCGAAGCCGGGGGCGAGCCGCCATTCGTCCTCGATGAACAATGCGCGCTGCCAGACCTCGAACGCCTGGGCGATATTGTTGCGGCGGCCGGGATTCACGTCGACCAGCCGGTTCCAGATATATTGCCCGCCGAATGCCAGCCGATGGTCGCCGACCGGCGTGCCGAGCAAGGGCAGGTTGACCAGCGCGTCCGCGACGGTGTTGGTGATCCGGGGATTGCGCGCGTCCTCGGTGAAGCCGCCGCCGCTGTTGCGGGTGAAATTGGTGCGGTGGCTGCTTTCGCGCAGGATGGACAGCGCGCTGGTGCCCCATGACCAGTCGCCGTTCCAGGCGAGCGAGCCGGAATTGCGGCGCGTGATATTGTAATTGTCCTTCGCGGCCGCCGCGAGGTTGTCGCCCGCCGTGGCGGTGCGCTTCACCCGCGTCGTTTCGCCCTGCAGCAGGATTTCCTGCCCCTCCGCCGGCTTCCATGCGATGCGGCCGGTGAGATCATAGTCGCGCGCGCCGTTGTTGCCGTTGAGGATGCGGTCCTCCGCGCGATGATAGATGCGGCCCCAGCTCTGGATGCCGAGAGTGTCGTCGAGCACCGGGCCGGCGAGATAATATTGGCCCTGCCACCAGTCGCCGGTGTCGCCGTGATCCTGCGCGACATAGTCGGCCCCGATCGATCCGCCCCAATGATCGGGCACCTTGCGCGTGATGATGTTGATGACGCCGCCGATCGCGTCCGATCCGTAGAGGGTGGACATCGGGCCGCGCACCACCTCGATCCGCTCGATCGCCGCCGTGGGCGGGGTGAAGCTCTGTTCGTAGCCGCCGGTGCCGTTGGTGCGCGTGTCGCGCGTGGACTGGCGTTTCCCGTCGACGAGGATCAGCGTATATTGGCCGGGCAGCCCGCGGATGTTGATGTCGCGCGTGTTCGACCCGCCGGTGATGTTGACGCCCTCCACGTCGCGCAACGCGTCGGTCAGGTCGGCGTTGGGCCGTTTGGCGAGCTGCTCGCTGCCGATCACCGAAATCGATGCCGGCGCATCCACCACGCGCTGCTCGCGCGTCGTGGCCGTGACGACGACGTCATCGTCCTCCGGCTGCTCCCGGCCGGCGCGTTCCTGCGCCGCCGCCGGCGAAACCGCGAGCCCGAGCGACACCGCCGGAATGATCCATGTTTCCCGAAACCGCAATTCCACCCCCTGTCATGATCGGCGAGGCAGGCCCATGCCAAAGCTTCGATGATAATGCAACTAACTCGCATTAGATGTTTTGAATGAGGAGATGGTTCGACCTCCGTGACCTGTCCGCTTGACGCTTGGGATTTCCCACTGGCCCTTGTTCGATGCGGACACTGAATTTCCCGCCCCACCGAAATGAGAACCATTCGCAAAACTGCCCTTGACCTCCCCTATGCACGCATCTAGCACGCAAAACAGATAACGATTCGCAATAGCGGTTATGCCGGGGGATCAATGTTGACCGTTTTCCACTCTATTGCCCGTCGCCCGCGCGCGCTGGCCGGCGTGTCCGCTTGCGCTTTCTGCGCGGCGCTTCTGCCCGCGCCCGCCTTCGCGCAGGATGGCGATCCGCTCGTGCCGGTCGATCCGCGTGGCACCGTCACCGTGACCGCCACGCGCCTGCCGCAGAAGGTGGACGAGGTGCCCGCCACCGTCAGCGTCATCACCGACCGGCAGATCGCGGACCAGCTCGTCTCCGACATCAAGGATCTCGTCCGCTTCGAGCCGGGCGTGAGCGTGCGGCGTGCGCCGACCCGCTTCGGCGCGGCGCTGGGCGCGACGGGGCGCGACGGCAACGCCGGCTTCAACATCCGCGGGCTGGAGGGCAATCGCGTGCTGATCCAGGTGGACGGCGTGCGCGTGCCGGACGGGTTCGACTTCGGCGCGCAATCGGCCGGGCGCGGCGATTATGTCGATGTCGGGCTGGTCAAGTCGGTCGAGATCCTGCGCGGCCCGGCCTCGGCGCTCTACGGCAGCGACGGGCTGGCGGGCGCGGTGAGCTTCATCACCAGCGACCCGGTCGATTTCCTGCGCGACGGCAGGACGATCGCGGGCATGGGCCGCGTCGCCTACGATTCCGCCGACCGGCAGTTCTCCGAGACGGCGATCCTTGCCGGGCGCGCCGGCGACTGGTCCGCGCTTCTCGCCTACACCCGCCGCGACGGGCACGAGCAGGACAATATGGGCACCAACGACGCGCCCAATTCCACCCGCACCGCGCCCAATCCGCAGGACACCTTCTCCAATGCCGTGCTGGGCAAGATCGTGTGGCAGCCGAGCGATGCGCACAAGTTCCGCCTGACCTTCGATCATTATGACGATCACGCGCGCACCAATGTGCTGAGCGGCGTCGCGCCGGTGCCGGCTTCCCCCACCAGCGTGATCGGCCTCACTGCGCGCGACAAGACGTTGCGGGACCGTGTGAGCCTCGACTGGCGCTATGCCGGCAGCGGCGCGCTCGCCTCCGCGCAGGTGGCGCTCTGGTATCAGCAGGCGAAGGACCGGCAGTTCACGGCGGAGGATCGCTATACCGCCGTGGACCGTACCCGGCTCAACACCTTCGACAATCGCGTGTTCGGCGCGAGCGCGGAGCTGCGCAGCGATGCGACGACGGGCGCGTTCACCCATCGCTTCGTCTATGGCGGCGACATCAGCGTGACGCGGCAGAAAGGCGTGCGCGACGGCACCGTGCCGACCGCGCCGGACGTGTTCCCGACGCGCGCCTTTCCGGTGACGGACTTCACGCTGGCGGGCGCCTATATCGGCGACGAGATCGGCATCGGCGGCGGGGTGGCGACGCTCTATCCCGTGCTGCGCTTCGATCACTACAGCCTGTCGCCGCGGAAGGATGCGCTGCTCCCCGATTTCGCGGCGGCGAAGCAGAGCGGATCGCGCGTGTCGCCCAAGGTGGGCGGGATCGTGAAGCTGGGCGGCGGCGTCAGCCTGTTCGCCAATTACGCGCAGGGCTTCAAGGCGCCCTCGCCGACGCAGGTGAACCAGTTCTTCGAGAACCCGACTTCGCCCTATTTCGCCTACAAGACGATCCCCAACCCCGATCTCCGCCCCGAGACGAGCGAGACGTGGGAAGGTGGGCTGCGCCTCTCCGACGGGCCGGTCAGCGCGGGCGTGACCGGCTTCACCGGGCGCTATCGCCATTTCATCAGCCAGCAGCAGGTGGGCGGCACCGGCACGGTGGCGGACCCGATCGTCTATCAGTTCATCAACCTGAACCGCGTGAAGATCGAAGGGATCGAGGGCCGGCTGGATGTGCGCGCGGCGAGCGGCCTCTCCGGCCGGATGGCGATCAGCTATGCCAAGGGCACCGTCACCGATCCCGACGGCGCGCGCGAGCCATTGTCCACGATCGACCCGCTCAAGCTGGTGATCGGCATTGGTTATGACGCGCCGGGCGGGCTGTTCGGCGGGCAGATCGTCGCCACCCATTCCGCGCAGAAGGAACTGGGGCGCACGACCTTCACCGATGCCGGCGTCGCGCATACGATCTGCGACGACGCGCCCTGCTACCGCCCCGGCGGCTTCACCGTCCTCGACGCGACCGCTTATCTCCGTGTCGGCGAGGCGCTGACGCTGCGGGTCGGCGTCTTCAACATCCTCGACGCCAAATATGCGTGGTGGAGCGACGTGCGCGGCCTCGCCGCCAATTCCGCCGTCACCGACGCCTACACCCAGCCGGGGCGCAACGTCAGCGCCTCGATCACCGCCCGCTTCTGACTTTTCCGGGGGACATATGAAAAAGATCCTGCTGCTCTCCGCTTTGCTCGCCGCCACCGCCGCGCCGCTTCCGGCGTTGGCCGACGGGCCGCTGAAGACGCGCACCGCCGAGGCGGAGGCGAAAGCCTTCCAGGCCGATCGCGCCTCGATCCTCGCCATGACGGGCGACTATAAGGTGACGTTCGACATGCGCGAGACGACGCCGTGGCGCACCGATTATAAGCCGATCGATCCCAAGGTCTCGGGCGGGCATGAGGTGGTGCGCGCGATCGAAGATACGGGCCGCCATATCGTCCTCCAGCACCTGCTCGTGGTGAAGGACAAGGCGGGCAAGGTCTTCGTCATCAAGCACTGGCGGCAGGACTGGACCTACGAGCCGGAAAACGTGCTGGTCTACGCCGGCAAGGGCCGCTGGAATCTGGAGGCGGTGCCGGAGGCGATGCGCGCCGGCCGCTGGTCCCAGACCGTGTGGCAGACCGACGATTCCCCGCGCTACGGCGGCTGGGGCCAATGGACGGAGGAGGGCGGCGTCCGGCGCTGGCGCAGCAACTGGACATGGCGTCCGCTCGCGCGGCGCGATGCGGTGCGCAACCCGCCCTATGACCGCTATCTGGCGATCAACCGCCACTCGCCCACGCCCGGCGGCTGGATTCATTGGCAGGACAATATCAAGATGGGGCCGGAGCCGGGCACCGGGGGCAACGGCAAGATCGTGCCCTTCGTCCAGGAATCGGTGCTCAACACCTATGTGAAGGCGAGCGACTTCGATGTCGCGGCGGCCGATGCCTATTGGGCGGCTAGCAAGGAATATTGGGCCGCGATCCGCGCCGCATGGGACGAGGCGATCGCGCACGGCAAGGGCGTCTCCGTCACCGAGGTCGCCGAGACCGGATCGGCGGGCGCGGAGCGGCTGATGGGGTTGGCGGACGATATCCAGGCCGGCAAGATCAAGACGGCCGCCGCGATCCGGCGCGGCCGCGCGATCGTCGCCGAAGTCACCCGGCGCTGAGCGGCGCTCATGTACCGCTATCTCGATCGCCGCGTCACCGATCTGGGCGAGCCGCAGCGCTTCCTGCTAGCGGCGATGCGGACATGGGTGGAAAGCGCGCGGGGCGGGCGATGCGCCTGCGCGACGCTTGCCGCGGGCTTCGTGCATCGCGGCATCGGGCCGGCGGTGCGCGATTTCGGCATCGCCATGG
>JASGGR010000164.1:0-7257 GCA_047602705.1 Sphingomonas bacterium
ACCTAGGACCCGCTGATTAAGAGTCAGCTGCTCTACCAACTGAGCTATGCGTCCATTCCGGTTTCGGCGGCGTTTTGCAGGAAGCGCCCCGATCGGGAGCCGGGCGGTTAGCAGTCCGGCCGTGATTCGCAAACCCTTTTTTGCTCACCAGCCCGCTTTTCTTCGATTTTCCCGGTCGATCGACATCAGGATGCCCAGGCACAGCAGCACCGTCATCTGCGCCGAGCCACCGAAGCTCACCAAGGGCAGGGGGATGCCCACCACGGGTGCCAGGCCCATCACCATCATCAGGTTGATCGCCACGTAGAAGAAGATCGTCGTCGCAAGCCCCGCGGCCGTCAGCTTGGCGAAGCGGGATTTGGCGCGGACGCCGACGTTCACGCCCCAGCGGATCACCGCCAGATAGGCGACGATGATGAAGATACCGCCCGCCAGCCCCCATTCCTCCGCCATGGTGGCGAAGACGAAATCGGTCTGGCCTTCGGGCAGGTAATCGAGATGGCTCTGCGTGCCGTTCAGGAAGCCCTTGCCGAAGACGCCGCCGGAGCCGATCGCGATCTTCGACTGGGTGATGTGATAGCCGGTCTTCAACGGATCGCTTTCGGGATCGAGGAAGATCAGCACGCGGTTCCGCTGATAATCGTGCAGCACGAAATTATAGGCGAGCGGCGCCGCGATCGCGAGCGCCAGCGCACCGCCGACGAACAGGCGCAACGGGATGCCTGCGAGGAACATCACCGTCACGCCACCCGCGCAGATCATCAGCGCGGTGCCCAGATCGGGCTGGAGCATCACCAGCGCCGCCGGCACGCCGATCAGCACGCATGGCGGCCAGATCGCCCCGAACCGCCGCGTCTCGGAGGGCGGAAGCATGTCGTAGAAGCGGGCGCAGGCCATAACGATCGCGGGCTTCATCAGCTCGGAAGGCTGCAATCGGATGAAGCCGAGATCGAGCCAGCGCTGGCTTCCTCCTCGTACCGCGCCGAGCAACTCCACGGCGAACAGCAGCACGACCAGCACGACATAGGCAGGGAAGGCGGCACGTCTCCACACGTCCTCGCGCACGACGCTGACCATGGCGGCGGCGCCGAGGAAGACGAAGAAGCGCACGCCCTGCGGCAGCGCCCATGGCCTCAGGCTGCCGCCGGCGGCCGAATAAAGCACGACCAGCCCGAAACAGCCGATGGCCGCGACGGTCAGCAGCACCTTCCACGGCAGGCGTGCGATGGGGGCGGGGACGATCGACGGGCGGCTCATCGTGGTGTCCCGTCAGGGTCGGAGGAAGGCTCGGGCGAACCGGTGGTGCCGGCGACGCCGCCGGTATTCGCGATATCGCCCGGCACGGCGGCTGCGCTGGCATCCGAAGCGTTGGTGGCGGCTTCGACGGCGGGAGCATCGCTGGCGGCGGGAGCGTCGGTTTCGGTCGCCATGCCTTCCGCGAGCGGCGGCGCGCCGGCGGCGGCGCGTAGGCAGCCGCCTCGCGCGCCATGCGGGTGCGGATATCGCCGCCCCATGTCGGTTCGACCTCCTCAAGCGATTTCATCGCCCGCTCGCGATCGAACAGCCAGGTCATGATGTCGCGCCCGATCATCGGGGAATCGAGGTTGCGCACCGTATGCCCGCCATGCTCCAGCACCACGGCGGCGGCATAGCGCGGATTGTCGGCCGGCGCGAAGCAGATGAACAATGCGTGATCGCGCAGCTTGAACGGCAGGCTGGCGTTCTTGAGCACGCCCGAGCGCCGCTCCGCCATGGTGATGCGGCGCACCTGCGCGGTGCCCGTCTTGGCGGCGAGCTGCACGCCGGGCACGTACATGCGCGACGCTCCGCCCGTGCCGCCGCCGTTCACCACCTTCCACATGCCTTCGCGCACGATGCGCAGGTGATCGGGATTGACCGCCAGCGCCTGAGCGCCGCGATGGACATGATCGGCGAGCAGGCTGGGCTGGAGCATCCGCCCCGATGCGATGCGGGCCGCCATCACGGCGAGCTGGAGCGGATTGGTCAGCACATAGCCTTGCCCGATCGACGCGTTGAGCGAATCCGCAACCGACCATTCGCTCTTGTATTTGCGGCGCTTCCACGCGCTGTCCGGCACGGTGCCGTAGCGCTGGGTCGCGAGCGGCAGATCGAACTTCTGCCCCAATCCGACCATCCGCGCGATCGGGGCGACGTGGTCATAGCCCAGCCGCCGGATCATCTCGTAGAAATAGATGTCGCAGCTTTGCGCGATCGCGTTGCGCAGATCGAGCGGGCCATGGCCGCGTTTCTTGTGGCAGTGGAAAACGCCATTGCCGACACGCAAGGCGCCCGAACAGAAAACGCGCTCGTCCGGGCTGACGCCGGCTTCCAGCAGCGCGAGGCCGTTCATCGGCTTGACGGTGGAGCCGGGGGGGTAAAGCCCCTGCGTCACCTTGTTCATCAGGGGGATGTGATCGTTGTCGCTCAGCATCTTCCATTCAAGATGGCTGATGCCGCCGGAAAAGCTGTTGGGATCATAGGCCGGCATGGAGACCATCGCCAGCATCTCGCCGGTCTGGCAATCGAACACCACGGCCGAGCCGGAATTGGTGCCCAGCCTGCGTGCGGCATATTCCTGAAGCCCGGCGTCGATCGTCAGCTTCTGCGTCTTGCCCGGGATGTCGGGCCGGGTGGCGAGTTCCGCGACCAGCTTGCCGCGCGCCGTCACCTCGACGCGCTTCGCGCCGGGGGAGCCGCGCAATTCCTTGTCCAGCGTCTTTTCCAGCCCGTCCTTGCCCAGCTTGAAGCCGGGGGTGACGAGCAGGGGGTCTTTCGTCGCCTTATATTGCTCGGCGGTGGCGGTGCCGACATAGCCGGTGAGGTGCGCCACGGCCGCACCCGCCGGATAGTTGCGCGCGAAGCCGCGCGTGGGCGCCACGCCGGGAAGCTCCGGCTGGCGTACCTGAACGGCGGCGAAGCGCTCCCATGAGATATTGTCCGTCACCTGCACCGGCTGGAAACCGGCGGCTTTCTTCAGGTCCGCGCGGATGCGGAGCAGATCCTCGGGCGTGAGGTCCAGCAGCTTCTCAAGTATGCCCAGGGTGCGATCGAGATCCTCCACGCGATCGGGAATGAGATCGACGCGGAAATCGGTGCGGTTGTCGGCGATCGGGTGGCCGGCGCGGTCGACGATCCAGCCGCGGCGCGGCGGGATCATCGTGTTGTTGACGCGGTTGCTTTCCGACAGATTGCTGTAGCGTTCGTTCTCCGCGATCGCGAGCCAGCCCATCCTCCCGATCAGCAACCCGCCCACACCTATCTGTGCGGAGCCGAGGAGCCAGGCGCGGCGGGAAAAGGTATAGCCTTGCTGCGCCTCGGTGGCGATCCGGGAGGGGCGGCTCATCCCACCGCCCGCTTGCGATCGATCCAGGCGACGATGCGCGCGGCCAGAGGGAAGACAAGGATCGACACCACGATCTGGATCACTAGCACGACATCGACATGCGCCGTAAGCGGGCTGGCGACAAAACGTCCGCCGACGAGGCACATGGCGATGGCTGCGGCGGCGATCAGCCAGTCCTGCCAGAAATCTCGGAACATCGTGCGCTGATCGAACAGATCGACCAGAAAGAAGCTGAGCGACCAGAGCAGCATCGCGCTGCCCAGCGGCTGCCCGCTCAGGAGGTCGTCGAACAGCCCCAGCAGCGGCGGCGCCCAGCGGCGGAGCGCGAGCGGGGCGAGCAGGCGCCACGCCAGCAGCATCAGCAGGCCGCACGGCGGCAGCAGGCCGAGCGTCGCGCCGAAGGGGGCGATCGTCACCAGCGATCCCGCCATCACCGTCGCCCAGGGAATGGCGCGTGCGCGGCCCAGGGGAAGCGGCTCCTCGAAGGGCTTCCGGGGAGCGAGGCTCATCGCGCGGCCCTGGGCGGTTGCGGATGCGGCGAGGGAGGGGGGGGCGGGATGAACGCCGCGCTCACCAGCGCGAAATCGAACGTGTCGGGCCGGGCATAGGGCTGGGCGGGCGCGCTGTCGCTGCCGTTGCGCACCACGCGCGCCACCAGCACGCCGGGTGCGTAGATGCCGCCAGTGCCGGAGGTGACGAAGCGATCGCCGACACGCAGCTTCGCATCGCCGGTGTCGACCGAGCGGATATCGACCATCCCGTCGCCGCGTCCGGCCGCGAGCGCGGGCATGCCGTCGCCGATGCGGCGCACCGGCACCACGCTGTCCGGATCGGTGAGCAGCAGCACGCGCGCGGTGTTCGGCCCGGTCTCCACGATGCGGCCGAGCAGGCCATCCGGCCCGCGCACCGGCTGACCTTCGCGCACGCCTTGCCAGCTTCCGGCGTTGAGGATGCCGAAGCGCCGCGTGCTTGACGCGGTGGAGCTGACGATCCGCGCGGTGGCGATCGGCTGCGCATCGCCGTCGCGCAGCTTCAGCAGACCGCGCAGGCGGCGGTTGTCGCGCACGATGATCTGCGCCTGCAGCAATGCCTCGCGCGTGCGCTTCACCTCCGCGCGCAGCTCGGCATTTTCGCCATGGACGCGGAAATAGCTGCCGATCGCGTCGGGCACGCCCGCCACGGTGCCGAAAGCGGCCGAAAAACCGGAGGAGACGGGCGTCGTCACTTCCCGCACGGTGGCGCGCAGCGCGGCGAAGGCGGCGGGATTGAATGTCGAAAGGGCAAGCAGCACCGCACCGACCACCGCGCCAGCGATGGCCAGGATATAGGTCAGGAACAGCGATAATTGCGCCCGCCGCGAGAAACCGGGGCGCCTGTCCCGCGTCGGCGCCATCACCTATGCCTTTTCAACAAAAGCCGCTTGTCAAAAAACTCCGTCGTCAACCGCTCTGAAGCACGCCGCGATACATCGGGTCCTCCAGCGCCCGCCCGGTGCCGAGCGCGACGCAGGTGAGGGGATCCTCCGCTACCGTCACCGGCAGGCCCGTCTCGTCGCGCAGCACCTCGTCCAGCCCCTGAAGCAGCGCGCCGCCGCCGGTGAGCACGATGCCCTGATCGACGATATCGGCGGCGAGTTCCGGCGCGGTGTTCTCCAGCGCGACGCGCACGCCTTCCACGATCGTGGCGACCGGCTCGCTCAGCGCCTCGGCGATCTGGCCCTGGTTGATCTGGATTTCCTTCGGCACGCCGTTCACCAGATCGCGGCCCTTGATGTGGATCGTCGAGCCGACGCCGTCCGCCGGCGGCTTGGCGATGCCCACTTCCTGCTTGATCCGCTCGGCCGTCGACTCGCCGATCAGCAGGTTATGGTTGCGGCGGACGTAGCTGACGATCGCCTCGTCCATCTTGTCCCCGCCGACGCGGACGCTGGTGGTGTAGGCCAGCCCGCGCAGCGAGAGCACGGCCACCTCGGTCGTGCCGCCGCCGATATCGACCACCATGCTGCCGATCGGTTCGGTGACGGGCATGTCGGCGCCGATCGCGGCGGCCATCGGCTCCTCGATCAGCCACACCTGGCTCGCGCCTGCGTTCGACGCGGCGTCGCGGATCGCGCGGCGTTCCACCTTGGTGGAGCCGGAGGGGACGCAGATCACGATTTCCGGCCAGCGCATGAAGCGGCGCTGCCCGTGGACCTTGTAGATGAAGCTCTTGATCATCTGCTCGGCGACGTCGATGTCCGCGATCACGCCGTCCCGCAACGGGCGGATCGCCTCGATATTGCCCGGCGTCTTGCCCATCATCAGCTTGGCGTCGTCGCCGACCGCCTTCACCCGCTTGACGCCGTTGATCGTCTCGACCGCCACGACCGACGGCTCGTTGAGCACGATGCCGCGGCCGCGCAGATAGACGACCGTGTTCGCCGTGCCGAGATCGATCGCCATGTCGTGCGACATGAACTTGAAGAAACGCGAGAAGGCCATGATGCGCTAGTTTCCGTCCCCGAGTCGCCGCGCGGTCTTACGCGGCGCAATACGCCAACCATCCCGCGCCTGCATTCGCAAGGCGCAATCTGCACGCATATAACTACGTCTCACGGGGTCGCGGGATGGCGTCGCTTGGGCTAGGGGACTTGCCGTGTCAATACGCCGATTGCCCGAGCACCTGATCAACCGCATCGCCGCCGGTGAAGTGGTGGAAAGACCAGCCAGCGCGTTGAAGGAGCTGGTGGAGAATTCCATCGACGCCGGCGCGCTGCGGATCGCCGTTTCCCTCGTTGCCGGCGGGGTGGAGCGGATCGAGGTGGCGGACGACGGGCGCGGCATGTCGCCGGAGGATATGGCGCTGGCCTGCGAGCGCCACGCCACCTCCAAACTGCCCGGCGACGATATCGATTCGGTCTGCACCTTGGGCTTCCGGGGGGAGGCGATCCCCTCGATCGCCAGCGTCGCGCGGATGACGCTGGAGAGCCGCCCGCAGGGTAGCGACGGCTGGGCGCGGACGATCGACAATGGCGTGCTGGTGCGCGAAGGCCCGGCCGCGCTCCCGCCCGGCACGCGCGTGGTGGTGGAGAGGCTGTTCGCCCGCGTCCCCGCGCGGCGCAAGTTCCTGCGTTCCACCCGCAGCGAATATGCCGCCTGCCTGGACGTGGTGCGCAGGCTCGCGATGGCGCGGCCCGACATCGCCTTCACGCTGGAGCATGACGGCCGCCGCACGCTTGCCGCGACGCAGGCGGAGGACCGGCCGGCGCGCGTCGCGCTCCTCACCGATCGCGCGCTGGCGGAGAATTCGGTCGCGGTCGATCTGGAGCGCGAGGGCGTGGTGCTGGGCGGGGTCGCAGGCCTGCCGACCTTCCATCGCGGGATCGGCGATCATCAATATCTGTTCGTCAACGGCCGCCCTGTGAAGGACCGCCTGCTGATCGGCGCGATTCGCGGCGCCTATGCCGAGATGATGCCGCGCGATCGCCATGCGGTGGTGGCCTTGTTCCTCGACGTGCCGCCCGATCAGGTCGATGTGAATGTCCACCCCGCCAAGACGGAGGTGCGCTTTCGCGATCCGGCGATGATCCGGGGGATGATCGTCAGCGGCATCCGCCGTGCGCTGGACGGGGCGGGGCATCGCGTCTCGCACCGCCCGGCGGAGGATACGTTGGCGATGTGGCGCAGCGAGCCGGTGGTTCCGGCCGAGACGCAGGAAACGATCTGGTCCGCCGCGCCTTCGCCGGTGATATCGGTCGCGGATCGCCGCCCGACCTTCTCCGCGCCCCCGCCGCAGGCGCGCGCGGAACCGGCGTGGTCCCCGCCGCCGGAGCGCGCGGACCATCCGCTCGGCGTCGCGCGCGGGCAGGTCGCCAAGACCTATATCGTCGCCGAGGCCGAGGACGGGCTGGTGAT
>JASGGR010000165.1:0-7251 GCA_047602705.1 Sphingomonas bacterium
CGGTGATCGTCGCGACGGGCCCTCTCACCGCCGGCGGGCTGGCGGCATCGATCGCCGGTGCCACGGGCGAGGATGCGCTCGCCTTCTTCGACGCGATCGCTCCGATCGTCCATCGCGACTCGATCGACATGGACATCTGCTGGATGGCCTCGCGCTGGGACAAGGGGGACAAGGACTATATCAACTGCCCGATGACCAAGGAGCAGTATCTCGCCTTCCACGCCGCGCTCTTGGCCGGCGAGAAGACCGAGTTCAAGGAGTGGGAGCGCGACACGCCCTATTTCGAAGGCTGCATGCCGATCGAGGTCATGGCCGAGCGCGGGCTCGACACGCTGCGCTACGGGCCGATGAAGCCGGTAGGCCTCGATGATCCACGCACCGGACGTTGGCCATGGGCGGTGGTCCAGCTGCGCCAGGACAATGCGCTCGGCACGCTGTGGAACATGGTCGGCTTCCAGACCAAGCTGAAACATGCCGAGCAGGTGCGCCTGTTCCGCACCATCCCGGGGCTGGAGAAGGCCGAATTCGCCCGGCTGGGCGGGCTGCACCGCAACACCTTCCTGCGCTCGCCGGAACTGCTGGACGCGGAGCTTCGCCTGAAGTCGCGCCCGAACATCCGCTTCGCCGGCCAGGTGACGGGCTGCGAAGGCTATGTCGAGAGCGCCGCCGTGGGCCTGCTCGCCGGGCGTTTCGCGGCCGCGGAACTGGCCGCCCGTCCGCTCGCGCCGCCCCCGGTGGAAACGGCGCTGGGCGCCCTGCTCCATCACATCACCGGCGCGGCCGTGGCGGAAACCTATCAGCCGATGAACGTCAATTTCGGCCTGTTCCCGCCGATCGAGGGCCGCACGAAAAAAGCCGACCGCAAGCGGCTCTACACCGATCGCGCGCGCAAGGCGTTGACGGAGTGGATGGCAGCCTAGATTGCGGGCATCCCGAAAGACGCTAGGAATACGGCGGATGTTCACGATCAGAAAGGCTCAGCCGTCCGATGCCGCGAAGCTGCCCGCGATAGAAAGGTCCGCCGGGGAAGCGTTCCGGCAGATCGCCCATCTCGCATGGATCGCCGACGACGAGGTGCAATCCGTTGAGCGCCACCTTGAATTGATCGGGCAAGGGACGGCGTGGGTGGCATTGGACGACGATGGCCCGGTGGGTTTCCTCAGTGCGGAAGCCGATCACGACCGCCTTCACATCTGGGAACTCGCGGTGCGGCATGACCGTCAGGGCCGGGGCATTGGCCGCCGGCTTGTCGAGACCGCATGCTCCTGGGCCGGCGAGCAGCGGTTCGCGTCGGTGACCCTCACCACGTTCCGTCAGATATCGTGGAACGAGCCATTCTACCGCTCGGTCGGGTTCAGGACACTCGAGGATGAGGAACTTACACCCGCGCTGGCCGCCATCCTCCGCCACGAGGTCGAAATCGGTTTGCCTGGAAGCGAGCGATGCGCCATGCGGCGGACGCTGGGATAGGCGCCGTTCTTCAATCATGGCCGTCACCCGCACCTAATCCGGCGCCGCGCACACGCATTTCGGCTTGGGCTTGCGCTTCGGCGCTGTGGTGGCGAATTCCGCGCGGTCCAGCGTGCCGGAACGGTCGCGATCCGCATCGGCGAAGCGGGTGGTGGTCTTCACCGCCCATTCCTCGAAGGAAAGCTTCCCGTCGCCATTGGTGTCGAGCTTCGCGAACGCCTTGTGCCGCGGGGTGAGATATTCCTCGCGCGTGACCTTGCCGTCGCGATCCTTGTCGTAGCGGTCGAAACGCTTCTGCTCGCGGGTGCGCTCGCTCGCCTCGGGGACGGCCGGCGAGGCATCCTCGTCCTGCTGCGCCGCCAATCGGGCGGGCGGCGGAGGCAAAGGCTCCCGCGCGGCATTGCCGTGAAACAGCAGCCAGCCGGCCGCCACCATCAACAACGCCGCAACTCCCCCCACAGCGTAACGCCACATCAGCCACCTCTCCCCCAAAAGGTCCGGCGCGATAAGACCAGACTAGCGTCCCCCGATCCAGTGCAGAATCAGCCGGCCCGCGCGTCTTGCGCCGCCCGGCGCGGCATCAGGCCGCAAGTCATCGCGCGCTAGCAGCGCCATCGCCGACAGGGGGCGAAGCGCGCGCGGCCAGCGGCTGTCCGTCAGCGAGGTCAGCCGTGCCGCCGCCAGCGTCCGCGCACAGGGCTGATCCAGCCCGGCCAGCGCCCAGCCGGCGCCCGCGTCTTCCAGCGCGTGATGCTCGTCCCCCAGCAACCGCGCGCCGAGCGTGAACAGCCAGGCGCCGCGTTCCGTGGCATGGGCAGCGATCGCCGCCTCCGCATCCGTCTCCAGCGCGAGAACGGCTTCCCAGCCGTCGACGATCCGCGCCAGTTCCGCGCCGGACACGCCCTGCGGCAGCACCTCCGCCGCCAGCCCGCGCAGCACCGGCTGGCCGGGGCGGGCGCCGAATCGAGCGCCGTCAGCGCCTCATGCCACCAGGTCAGCCGCATCTGGCCGATAAGCGGATCGCGCGCCGCGCGGGTGATCCGGCCCAGCCGGTCGTCAAGCACCAGCAGCGCCGCCAGCGCAGCCCGCGCATTGCCGCGCGCATAGGACAGGATCATGCGCCGCTCGATCGCGCGCGCCTCGGCAAGGGCGGTGGCGTCCATGCGGCGCGCCTGACCGCTCCGCGCGACGCCGTCAACCGGGCGCGGGCTTTGAGGTTTTCTTAAACCTGTCCGTATTACGATCGGATCGGGACTATTTTTCAGGACGGGAAACGGTGAGATGGCGTCCGGGCCGGACATCGACAGGTTGGTTCTGCCCGCACGAACGCCAGGCGGGCGCTCGCTCGTCCGCGACCAGCGCGGGGCGACGATCATCGAATTCGCCGCCGTCGCCGCGCCCTTCATCGCGCTGATCATCGCCGCATTGCAGACCGCCGTCGTGTTCTTCACCCAGCAAGCGCTGGAAACCAGCGCGGAACAGACCGCGCGCCAGTTGATCGTCGGCTCCGCCCAGAACAGCGGCATGAATCAAACTTCGTTCCGCAACACCGCCTGCGCCAATCTGCCGGCGTTCATGGATTGCAACAAGCTGATGATCGACGTGCAGAACACCACGTCTTTTTCCGCAGTCAACACGGTCATGCCCACGCTCACCTATAAGCCCGACGGCACGGTTTCGAACGCATGGACCTTCTCGCCCGGCGGCCCCGGCAGCATCGTCATCATGCGGATGATGTATCAGATGCCGATCGTCGCCGGCCCGCTGGGCTTCAATCTTGCTAACATGAACGGCAACCGCCGGCTGCTCGTCGCCACATCGGTGTTCAAGGCCGAGCCATATGACGGCGGTTCGGGGCTGGGATCGTGATGCGCACGCTCATCGCGATGCCGGCGCGGCTGCGCGCGGACCGGCGCGGGCTGGCGGCGGTGGAATTCGCCATGACCGCACCGTTCCTGATCCTGCTCTATCTCGGCGGCTATCAACTGATGGACGCCACCTCCGCCTATCGGAAGGTGACGACCACGACACGGACACTGGCCGACCTGACCACGCAATATAGCGACATACAGGCGGCGGATATCGACAGCATCATGGGCGCGGCCACGTCCGTGATGACCCCCTATCCCGCCAGCAACGCAACGACGCGCATCTCGGCGATCGCGATCAGCTCCACCGGAATGCCCAGCGTGACGTGGAGCCGCGCCAACAGCGGCGCCGCGCTCAAGACCAGCGATCTGCTGACCAACCCTACCACGCCCAACAACGTCGTGCCGTCGCAACTCCGCATAGCCAACACCACCCTCATCATGGCCGAGGTGGGTTACGATTACATTCCCGTCGCCGGTGCGAGATTGCTGGGGCCGATCAACTTCCGGGACCGGATCTTCATGAATCCCCGCCGCTCAACCTCCATTCCCTGCAAGGATTGCTGACCCATGGACCGCTTTTCCTTCATGATGAACGGAGCGAGGCGCATGGCGGATTTCCTGTCGCGCCTGCGCAGAGAAGTCTCGGGCAACGTGCTGATGATCTTCGGCTTCGCCATGATCCCGATGGTGTTCGCCACGGGCATGGGCATTGACTATGCCCGTGCGGCAAAGCTGCGGACGAAGATGAACGCGCTGGCGGATGCGGCCGCTCTGGCGGGCGTGACCCAGCCGATGATGCTGCAAGACACGACCGAAGCGGAAAAGGCCGCGCGCGCGATCTTCAACACACAGGCCGCGCTGTTGACCGGCGTTTCCTACGATCCGGCCAATCTGTCGGTCACGATCTCTCAGCCGGACGGCATGACCTCGCGGACCATCGTGGTAAGCTATATCGCGCAGTCGTTGAACGCTTTCAGCGGAGTGCTCGGCCGCCCGACGATCGAAATAGGCGGCTCCTCCACCGCGAACGCGGTCGCGCCACCGAACATGGATTTCTATATCGCGCTGGACACCTCGCCCTCAATGGCACTGCCCACGACGAGTGCGGGCATCGCAACGATGCATACTGCGCTGAATTGCTCGTTCGCCTGTCACTCGAATAAGATTCAGCAATATGTGCAGGCGAACACCATCGGTAAATTACCCAGTTTGATTCTGGACAATAGCAAGTTCAACATCGTCAAAGGATCGTATACCGCCACGGGAACCGGTAACAACGACACGCAACAAATCGATGCGAACGGAGCCTATATATACGTCAACAGGAAGAACAACATACCTTCCGGCTGCTCATCCGGAGGTTCCAAGGCCAAAGACATCTGTGTCTACAACAAGGACGGCACATATGTTGACAGCTATTGGTATGCTTTGAACCAAGGCATTCCCTTGCGCGTCACGGCGGAGCGCAGCGCCGTTCAGGATCTGATGATCCTGGCTGAGCAATATGCCCAATCGAACAAGCGCACCTATCGCGCTGGTATCTACACGTTCGATCACTACACCAATTTCAAGACCATCCTTGCAATGCCGGCCGCCGGTCTTGGCGCAAATCTGGATGCGGCCAGCACGGCTGCCACCAATATCGATCTGGTGCAGGTGAACGATCAGAAGCGTAACGGTTCGCCACCTAATGGCTCCACGGGCGCGGATTATTATTTCACTTCGTTCTCGAAGCTGTTGGATATGATGCAAAACACAATCCTGCCTTCGAAATCCGGCACCGGCACGGACAACAAAGGCGACACGCCTCAGGGATTCCTGTTCATTGTCACGGACGGCATGAGCGACGAGGGCGCGCCGAGCTACACCAGTTCACGCACCCGCAGCGCGATGATCGCGTCCCAGATCACCCAATGCCAAGCCATCCGTGCTCGCGGGTTCAAGATTGCGATCCTCTATACGGAGTACACTTCAGCTTCAGTCGCAGATGACGAACCCAACCAGAGACAGATCGCGAATAATGCGATCCCGAACATCGCGCCACAGCTCACGCAATGCGCGTCACTCGGCCTGATGTATACGGTGAAGACCGACGAAAGCCTCACTGCCGCCTTGCAGGCATTATTCGCACAGGCCGTCGCCACCGCACGCCTGACGAACTGATCGCTCGCGATCGCGCCCTTTCACGCACGGAAGGTTCCGCACGGAAGGGGCGCGATCGCCGACCTTTACCCCCGATAAGTCACCTGCTTCACCGCCGCGATGATCTTGTCGGCGGAGATCAGCGCCAGCTTCTCCAGGTTCGCCGCATAAGGCAGCGGCACGTCCTCGTTGCATACGCGGATCACCGGCGCGTCGAGGTCGTCGAAGCCTTCCTCCATGCAGATGGCGACGATCTCGCTGGCGATCGAGCAGGTCGGCCAGCCTTCCTCCGCCACCACCAGCCGGTTGGTCTTGGCGAGCGATTTCAGCACCGCCTCCTTGTCGAGCGGGCGGAGCGTGCGCAGGTCGATCACCTCCGCCTCGATCCCCTCGCCCGCCAGCGCATCAGCGGCTTCCAGCGCGAGGCCGACGCCGATCGAATAGCTCACGATCGTCACGTCCGATCCTTCGCGCATGATCCGCGCCTTGCCGATCGGCAGCACCCAGTCGTCAAGCTTCGGCACCTCGAAGCTGCGGCCGTAGAGCAGTTCGTTCTCGAGGAACACGACCGGATCGGTCGACCGGATCGCGGCCTTCAGCAGCCCCTTGGCGTCCGCCGCGTCATAGGGCGCGATCACGATCAGGCCGGGGACGGCGGCATACCACGGCCCATAATTCTGGCTGTGCTGCGCCGCCACGCGGCTCGCCGCGCCATTGGGGCCGCGGAACACGATCGGGCAGCGCATCTGGCCGCCGGACATGTAGTTCGTCTTGGCCGCCGAATTGACGATATGGTCGATCGCCTGCATCGCGAAGTTGAACGTCATGAACTCGACGATCGGCTTCAGCCCGCCCATCGCCGCGCCCGTGCCGACGCCGGCGAAGCCATATTCGGTGATCGGCGTGTCGATCACCCGCCGGTCGCCGAACTCGTCCAGCAGGCCCTGCGTGACCTTGTAGGCGCCCTGATATTGCGCCACTTCCTCGCCCATCACGAAGACGCGGTCGTCCGCGCGCATCTCCTCCGCCATCGCGTCGCGCAACGCCTCGCGGACGGTCTGTTTCACCATCTCCGTGCCGGCGGGCACCTCGGGATCGCGCACTTCCGCGTCGTGCTTCGCCGCCTCGAACATCTGGCGCGCGCCGGTTTCCACCTTGTGCGGCACGGGCGCGCGGCTTTCGTCGGCCTGCTCCTGCACCTCCGGCTTCTGCGCTGCCTCGACCGGGCGCGGCGAGGGCGACGCCTCCTCGCCCTCACCGGCGATCTGCATGATGACGGTGCCGACCTTCACGCCGTCCGTCCCCTCGGGCACGAGGATGCTGGCGACCTTGCCTTCATCCACCGCCTCGAACTCCATCGTGGCCTTGTCCGTCTCGATCTCGGCGAGGATATCGCCGGATTTTACCGTATCGCCTTCCTTCACCAGCCATTTGGCCAGCGTGCCCTCTTCCATCGTGGGCGACAGCGCCGGCATCTTGATGTCGATCGCCATCTTAGTAAGTCTCCACCAGCACGTCGGTATACAATTCTCTCGGATCGGGTTCGGGGGTGTTCTCGGCGAAATCGGCCGCCTCGTTCACGGCCTTGCGGATCTCCGCCTCGATCGCCTTCAGCTCGTCTTCTTTGACGCCTTCGGCTTCCAGCAGCTTCTTCGCGTGCTCGATCGGGTCGGACTTGTCGCGCACCGACTGCACTTCCTCGCGGCTGCGGTATTTCGCGGGGTCGGACATGGAGTGGCCGCGATAGCGATAGGTCTTCATCTCGAGG
>JASGGR010000166.1:0-7189 GCA_047602705.1 Sphingomonas bacterium
CGCGGTGCGGAAGCGCGCGGCGTCCAGCTTCAGCGGGGCAAGCTCGCCGGCGACTGCCGTGTCCAGCCGGGTGGCGGCGGCCGTGCGTGCCTGCGACAGCGCGTCGGCGGCGGCGTCATAGGCGCGCGCCGTTTCCGCCATGCGCGCTTCCAGCGCGGCAATGCCTTCCTCCCCGGCGTTGAGGCGGGAGAGGCGGGCGCGCAATTCCTCCGCCAGCGCGGCGAGATCGTCGGGCTGGACGCGGTGCTTGCGCGCCAGCCCGCGCAGGTCGAACAGCCGCGCCTCGTCCTCCTCCAGCACGCGCGGATCGTAGGCGAGGGCGAGGCGGGCGTCGTGCAGCCTGTCCTCGACCACGCCCGTTTCCGCCAGCGCGCGGTCGATCGCGGCGAGCGCATCCGCCAGCGCGGGGTGATCGGGCGCGACCCGCTCCAGCACCCGCGCCGCCTGCCGCAGGTGGGCGAGAGCGCCCTCCGATCCCTCCAGATGCCCGGCGATGGCGGAAAGGTCGTCCGCCACCTTGGCGGCGCGCTGCATCGTCCGGCGCTTGTCCGCCAGCGCGGCTTCCTCGCCCGGCTCGGGGGAGAGCGCATCCAGCTCGGCGACGGCATGTTCCAGCCATTCGCGGTCGCGCGCGGCGGTGTCGATCTCGGCATGGGCAGCGGCCAGCGCCTCTTCCGCCGCGCGCCAGGCATCCCATGCGGCGGCGGCCGCGCCGGTGTCGATCCGGCCGAAGGCGTCGAGAAGCGCGCGGTGGCCGGCGGGGGCGAGCAGCCCGCGCTCGTCATGCTGGCCGTGGATCTCCACCAGCGTAGCGCCGATCTCGCGCAACAGGCCGGCCGATACGGGCTGATCGTTGAGGAAGGCGCGGCTGCCGCCGTCGGCCTTCACGAGGCGGCGGATGATGAGCGGCTCGCCCGGCTCCGCCTCGAGGCCATTGGCCTCCAGCAATCGCGCGGTTTCGGGTGACGGATCGAAAGTGGCGCTCACCGAAGCCTGGCCCACTCCGTGGCGCACCAGCCCGCTGTCCGCCCGCGCGCCCAGCGCCAGCCCGAGCGAATCGAGCAGGATCGACTTGCCCGCGCCCGTCTCCCCGGTAAGCACGCCCAGGCCGGGGCCGAATTCGAGGTCGAGCGCCTCGATCAGCACCACGTCGCGGATGGAAAGCGCGGTCAGCATCCGGAACGCGCCCGGATCACGCTCTCACGCGCCCGGATCGGGCGCGGGCTGGGAAGCGGGCGTTGCGGCGGGCGCGGGCTTGGTCGTCACCGGCACCACCGGCTCTCCCGGCGCGAGCGGCGCGATCGGCTTGACCGGATATTCCTTCATCAGCTTGTAAGCCCGCTGATACCAGTCCGTCCCCGGATAATTGGCGCCCAGCACCGCCGCCGCTTTCTCCGCCTCGCCGCGCACGCCGAGCGCGAGATAGGTTTCGGTGAGCCGCATCAGCGCTTCCGGCGCGTGGGTGGTCGTCTGGTAATCGTCGATCACCTTGCGGAAGCGCAGCGTCGCCGCCAGCCACTGTCCGCGCCGTTCGTAGAAGCGGCCGATCTCCATCTCCTTGCCCGCGAGGTGATCGCGGACGAGATCCATCTTCAGCCGCGCGTCGGCGGCATAGCGGGTGTTCGGGTAGCGGCGGATCAACTCGCCCAGCGCGTCCTGCGCCTGGGTGCTGATCTTCTGGTCGCGCGTCACGTCGCTGATCTGCTCGTAATAGCATAATGCGATCAGATAATAGGCATAGGCCGCATCGCGGTTGCCCGGATGGACCGAGATGAAGCGCTGCGCCGACTGGATCGATTCGGTGTAGTTGCGCGCCAGATAATGGCTGAACGCGCCCATGAGCTGCGCGCGCCGCGCCCAGATCGAATAAGGGTGCTGGCGCTCCACCTCGTCGAACAGGGCGGCGGCTTCCCTGTATTGATGCCGGTCCAGCCGCGTCTTGGCGGCGGTGTAGAGCGTCCCCACGTCCCGCGCGACATAGGGCAGGTCGCCCTTGGCGCGGTTGCGCGCGCAGCCGGCGATCGGAAGGGCGAAGGCGGCGACCAGCATCAGCGCCAGCGGACGGGAAAAGGGGATACGCATTTGCAACGCCTTTAGCCTATGCGTGGGCCGGCGAACAACGGTGAAACGCAATCGCCGTGCCGCGCGTTGAGGGCTGGCAAACGGGTTTTCGAGTCAGGTGGTATGAGTGCAATTCTGATGGCGACGAAACGGGTGGAAAAACCATGGGGGCGCCATCGCCTCTATCCGGGCTTTCCCGATCCCGCGCCGGATGCTTCGCCGATCGGGGAAGTGTGGTTCCAGTCGCCGCATCCGGACGAGCCGGAATTGCTGGTCAAATATCTGTTCACCTCAGAAAAATTGTCCGTGCAGGATCATCCTTCCGACGCGGAGGCCCATGCGCGCGGCCTGCCGCGCGGCAAGGACGAATGCTGGCTGGTGCTGGACGCCGCGCCGGATTCGACCATCGCGATCGGCCCGAAGGCGCCGATGACGGCCGATGAGCTGCGCGCCAGCGCGCTCGACGGATCGATCGAGCACAAGCTGGACTGGAAGCCGGTGAAGGCGGGCGACTTCTATTATTCCGGCGCGGGCACGATCCATGCGATCGGCGCCGGAGTGACGGTGATCGAGGTGCAGCAGAACGCCGACGTCACCTATCGCCTCTATGATTACGGGCGGCCGCGCGAACTGCATCTGGACGATGGCGTGGCCGTGGCGGATCTTGAGCCATGGGTCGCGCCGCCCATGCCGGGCGAGGTTTCGCCGGGGCGGACGATCCTGGTGGAAGGCCCGAAATTCGTGCTGGAGCGCTGGACAGGCGGCACGCGGAGCATCGCCTTGCCGGAAGGGGCGTGGGGCTGGCTGGTTCCCGTCAGCGGCGAAGGCGCGGTCGGCGGCGTCGCATGGCAGGCGGGCGAGTGCGTGATGGTCTCCGGCGCGGAGGAGCTTCACGCATCGGCGGGAAGCGACCTGCTGTTCGCCTATCCGGGCACGCGGCGGATACAGGAAGGCGGATCAGCGGTTCCCGCCTGATTCTTTCTCGAAAGCTTCCAGCCGCTCGCGATCCTCGTTCGAGACGAATTCGCACGCCAGCATCGTCCTGCCCTTCAGCCCCGGCCCCTGCCGCGCGACGATCGAAACCAGCCCGAGTTCCTTCATCGGCTGATCCGCATCCGGCAGGGCGCGCGCGAAACCGAGGGAAGAGGCGCCGAGCAGGTGCGTCGTCTCCGGCGCGAGATGATAGGTTTCGGCCAGCTTCGCCGCCACCTCTCCATCGACCAGCACGCCGTAAGCCGAGCCTGCGAACATCACGTCCCGCGCGGAGAAGCCGTCGCGCGAGATCGGCGCGGGCAGGCGATAGAGAGCGGCGCCGAGCTGCGACATGTCAGGCTTGGTGATCTTCTCCGCCGCTTCATACAGCGCCGTCGCGCTGCCGAAGTCGTAAGGCGGCTGGCAGATCGCGGCGGCGAAGAAATCGGGCGCGGCGGCGGGTTCTTCCGCTGCGGCGGGAGCGGCGGCGAGCAGGGCGAGCGCGATCAGGCGAAGCGACATGGCGGGGAACTGCCCGGAGACGCGGGGACGATCAAGGGCCTCCTTTCCCCGTTCGCCCGAACGGAGAAAGGAACAGCCTGCTCCGAGGGAATCTATGCGCCCATCAGCTTCGGGAAGAAGCATTCATGCGCCTCGCGCAACGCGTCGAGCGTCACCACGTCGTCGCGGTTGGGGCGTTCGAAGATCAGGCGCTTGCCGCCGGTCCGCCCCAACGGCTCCGCCTCCACCCCGGCTTCGAGCGCGGCGTGGAGGAAGTCGGCCAGCCCGTGGTCGTTGACCGTCACGACATAGACGCCCTGTTCCTCGGCGAAGAAGGATTCGGCGCAGCCGAACGGCTGCTTGCGATCGATCATCGCGCCGATGCCGCTCGCCAGCGCCATTTCCGCCAGCGTCACCGCGATGCCGCCGTCGGATACGTCGTGCACCGCCGAAAGCTGGCCGGAGAGGATGCCGGCGCGGATCAGGTCGCCGGCCGCTTTCTCCGCCGCCAGATCGACGCGCGGCGGCGGGCCTTCCTCGCGGCCATGCACCTCGCGCAGCCACAGGCTCTGCCCCAGATGCCCGCGCCGCGTGCCGACCGCGAGGATCACGTCGCCCGATCCCTTGAAGGCGATGGTGGCGGACTTGCTCCAGTCCTTGAGCAGCCCCACCCCGCCGATCGCCGGAGTGGGCAGGATCGCGGAGCCGCCGCCGGTCGCCTTGCTCTCGTTATAGAGGCTGACGTTGCCCGACACGATCGGGAAGTCGAGCGCGCGGCACGCCTCGCCCATGCCCTCCAGGCAGCCGACGATCTGCCCCATGATCTCCGGCCGCTGCGGGTTGGCGAAGTTCAGGCAGTTGGTGATGGCGAGCGGGGTCGCGCCCACGGCGGTCAGGTTGCGCCACGCCTCGGCCACCGCCTGCTTGCCGCCCTCCACCGGGTCCGCGAGGCAATAGCGCGGGGTGCAGTCGGTGGTGATGGCGAGGCCCTTTTGCGTGCCGTGGACGCGCACTACCGCCGCGTCGCCGCCGGGGCGCTGCGCGGTGTCCGCGCCGACCATGTGGTCGTACTGCTCCCAGATCCAGCGGCGGCTGGCGATATCGGGGGAGCCGATCAGCGTCAGCAGGTCGGCGGCGATGTCCGTGCTTTCCGGCACGTCGGTCAGCGCCTTCGCCGGCGGCGTTGGGACGTGCGGGCGATCGTAGAGCGGCGCCTCGTCCGCGAGCGGGCCGAGCGGGATGTCGCACACCACATCGCCCTTCCATTTCAGCACCATGCGGCCCGTATCGGTGACATGGCCGATCACCGCGAAATCCAGCTCCCACTTGCGGAAGATCGCCTCCGCCTCGGCCTCGCGGCCGGGCTTCAGGACCATCAGCATTCGCTCCTGCGATTCGGAGAGCATCATCTCATAGGGCGTCATGCCCGTTTCGCGCTGCGGCACGTCGTCCATGACCAGTTCGATGCCGACGCCGCCCTTGGACGCCATCTCGACGCTGGAGGAGGTGAGGCCCGCCGCGCCCATGTCCTGGATCGCGACGATCGCGTCGGAGGCCATGAGTTCGAGGCACGCCTCGATCAGCAGCTTCTCGGTGAAGGGGTCGCCGACCTGCACGGTGGGGCGCTTCTCCTCCGAATCCTCGGAGAAATCCGCGCTCGCCATCGTCGCGCCGTGGATGCCGTCGCGCCCGGTCTTGCTGCCGACATAGACGATCGGATTGCCGACGCCGGAAGCGGCCGAATAGAAGATCTTGTCGGTATCCGCGACGCCCACCGTCATCGCGTTGACCAGGATGTTGCCGTCATAGGCGGGGTGGAAGTTCACCTCGCCGCCCACGGTCGGCACGCCGACGCAATTGCCATAGCCGCCGATGCCGTGGACCACGCCGGAAATGAGATGGCGCATCTTCGGATGATCGGGCCGGCCGAAGCGCAGCGCGTTCATGTTCGCCACCGGCCGCGCGCCCATCGTGAACACGTCGCGCAGGATGCCGCCCACGCCGGTCGCCGCGCCCTGATACGGCTCGATATAGGACGGGTGGTTGTGGCTCTCCATCTTGAAGATCGCCGCCTGCCCGTCACCGATGTCGATCACGCCGGCATTCTCGCCGGGGCCGCAGATCACCCACGGCGCTTCCGTCGGCAGCTTCTTCAAATGGATACGGCTGGATTTATAGCTGCAATGCTCGGACCACATCACCGAGAAGATGCCCAGCTCCACCAGATTCGGCTCGCGGCCGAGCGCGTGGAGGAGGCGGTCATATTCCTCGGGCGACAGGCCGTGCTCGGCCACCATCTCGGGCGTGATCTGGGTCATGCCCGTGCCCTTAGGGGGCAAAGGCGATCAGGACAACTTGGTTGGTGCGGCCGGATTCAGCTCTTGAGCTTCCAGCCGCGCCGCAGCAGCGCATAGCAAAGCACGGCCAGCGCCACGTCCAGCACGAGGACCACGACGCTCCCCAGCATCACCGGCGAATCGGCGGTGCCGAGGAAGCCGTATCGGAAGCCGGAGATGATGTAGAAGAACGGGTTCACATGGCTGAACGCCCGGAAGGCGGGGGCGAGGTTGTCGACCGAATAGAAGGTGCCCGAAAGCAGGGCGAGCGGCGCGATCACGAAATTGGTGACGGCGGCCGAATGATCGAATTTCTCCGCCCAGATCGAGGTCAGCACGCCCAGCAGCGACAGGAACATCGCGCCCAGGAAGCCGAACCAGACCACCGCGGCCGGATGCAGCGGGGTGACGTGCACGCCGGGATAGAGCGCCATCGCCGCCCAGCAGATCAGCCCGACGAGGAAGGCGCGCGTCATCGCGCCGCCCACCAGCGCGGCCAGCAGCTCCGCATTGGAAAGCGGCGGCTGGAGATAATCGACGATCGTCCCCTGTATCTTGCCGACCAGAAGCGCGAAGCTGGCGTTGGCGAAGGCGGGGTTCATCATCCCCTGACTGATGATGAGGCCCGGCGCGATGAAATCGGCGAAGGGAATATCCACGCCGCCCACGTGCACCGGCCGCTTCGCCCCCGTCGCGATGGTGAAAACGATCAGGAAAAGCAGCGTGGTGGCCGCCGGCGCCCAGATCGTCTGGAGCTGCACCTTGAAGAAGCGGCGCACCTCCTTCACATAGAGGGTTCTCAGGCCGCCCCAGTTGATGTTCCGTATTACCGGGACGCCGGGTGCGTTTCTGATCGCCGACGTGTTTTGGCCGATTGGGGGATGGCTGCTCATCGCGTCTGGCGGTAAACGCTGTGGCGCGCGGCTGCAACCCGGCCGCCAGTGAAGGAAGCAAGATGTCGTGGACCGAGGAGCGTATCCAGACGCTCAAGACCATGTGGGAAGGCGGCCAGACCGCGAGCCAGATCGCCGAGGCGCTGGGCGGGGTCAGCCGCAATGCCGTGATCGGCAAGGCGCACCGGCTGGGGCTGCAATCGCGCCCTTCGCCCGTGGTGCCCAAGGATGCGGAGGCGAAAGCGGAGGCCAAGGCCGCCAAATCCGTCGAGGCGAAGGCTCCGCCCGCGCCTCCTGCCGCGGTCGCGCCGCCTCCGCCGCCGCCGGTGGCCGAATCGGCTCCGCCCGCGCCGCCGGCCGTGGCGCGCACGTCGGAGCCGAAGCCGATCACCATCACCACCGATCTTTCCCCGCGCCAGCCTTCGG
>JASGGR010000167.1:0-7075 GCA_047602705.1 Sphingomonas bacterium
ACGCCCGGCGGGCCGACGAGGCACAGGATCGGCCCCTTCAGCTTGTTGGTGCGCGCCTGGACCGCGAGATATTCGACGATCCGGTCCTTCACCTTCTCCAGCGCGTAATGATCCTCGTCTAGGATCGCCTGCGCGGCGGCGATATCCTTCTTGAGCTTGGACTTCTTGCCCCACGGCAGGCCCAGCAGCACGTCGAGATAATTGCGCACCACCGTCGCCTCGGCGGACATCGGCGCCATGGTCTTGAGCTTCTTCAGCTCCGCCGTCGCCTTGGTGCGCGCCTCCTTGGAGAGCTTGAGCGTCGCGATCTTCTGGGTCAGCTCGGCGATCTCGTCGCCCTCGCCGTCCTCGCCCTCGTTGCCCAGCTCGCGCTGGATCGCCTTCAACTGCTCGTTGAGGTAATATTCGCGCTGCGTCTTCTCCATCTGGCGCTTGACGCGGCTCTTGATCTTGCGCTCGACCTGAAGGACGCCAAGCTCGCCCTCCATGAAGGCGAACACCATTTCCAGCCTCTTGGCCGGATCGGTCTCGACCAGCAGGGACTGTTTGTCCGCCACCTTGATCGCGATGTTGCCGGCCACCGCGTCGGAAAGCCGCGCGGCTTCCTCGATCTCGGCGAGCTGCACGGCGGTTTCAGCAGGCAATTTGCGGTTGAGCTTCGCGTAATTCTCGAACTGGTCGACGACGGAGCGCATCAGCGCGCTGATCTCAGGTCCTTCGGCCGGCTGCTCCTCCACCGGCGTCACTTCGCTGGCGAGATAGCCGTTGGCCTCCACCAGGCCACCCAGCCGCCCGCGCGCCTTGCCTTCCACCAGCACGCGCACCGTGCCGTCCGGCAGCTTGAGCAATTGCAGCACCGTGGCGGTGACGCCGATGTCGTAGAGATCGTCTTCCTTCGGATCGTCCTGCGCGGGATCGAGCTGCGCGACGAGGAAAATCTCCTTGTCGCCGGCCATGGCGGCTTCCAGCGCCGCCACCGATTTGTCGCGGCCGACGAACAGCGGCACGATCATCTGGGGGAAGACGACGATATCGCGCAGCGGAAGAACGGGAAAAGTCTGGGTCATGAACGCTCCACAGCCGCCCATGCCGGGCGGCGAACCGCGCTTATATGGTGAGCCGGGCCGCCGCATCAATCGCGGCGTTGATTTCACGGCATCAGCCCGCGACGCTAGGGCACCACGGTGACGAACAGATAGACCGCGAAGATCACCAGATGCACCACCCCGCCGAGGATCGTGGTGCGCCCCGATCCCAGCGAAATCGTGATCGAGAACAGGGAAAGTAGCAGCAGCGTCAGCCCCTTTGCCCCGATGCCCAGCGCCAGCGGCAGGCCCAGCAACAGCGACACCAGGGCCACTGCTGGAATGGTAAGGCCGATCGAGGCCAGCGCCGATCCCAGCGCGAGGTTGAGGCTGTTCTGCAGCCGATCGCGCCGTGCGGAGCGCCACGCCGCCAGCGTCTCCGGCCCCAGCACAACGCCCGCGATCACCACGCCCACCACCGCGAGCGGCAGGCCCGCCCCCAGCACCGCCTGCTCCACGATCCCCGCCAGCCCCTTGGCGAGCAGCACCACGCCAACGAGCGCGACCAGCAATGCGCCGAACGCCAGCCAGGCCACGCGCGCGGATGGCGGATCGCCATGATCGTCGGCATCCTGCCCGCGTTCTCCATGGAGGAAATGGCTGCGATGCCGCACGGTCTGCACCAGCACGAAGGTGCCGTAGAGGATCAGCGAGACGATCGCGACGAACACCAGTTGCGACGGCGCATAGGCCGGGCCGGGCGCGCTCTCGACATAATTGGGCAGGACGAGCGTCAGCACCGCCATCGCCCCCAGCACGTTCAGCGCCGCCGAAACCCCGCGCAACGAGAAACCCTGCTCGCCGAAACGCAGCCCCCCGCTCAACAGGCAGATGCCTACGATGCCGTTGAGGATGATCATGATCGCCGCGAACACCGTATCGCGCGCCAGCGTGGAGGCGTCCCCGGAGTCGGCGAGCATCAGGCTGACGATCAGCGAAACCTCGATCACCGTCACCGCGACCGCCAGCACGAGCGTGCCGAACGGCTCGCCGATCCGATGCGCCACCACTTCCGCATGATGAACGGCGGCCAGCACGCTGCCGATCAGGATCACGGCCGCCGCGATGACGCCCAATGTGCCGAGCTTCGCGAGGTTGGCGAGAACGGCGACCACGCCCAGCGCGGGAAAGGCGAGCGTCCACCATGGCAGGCCGATGCCGCTCTTCCCCGATCCGCTGCCATGGCCCACCGTCATCGCGCCTCCGTTGCGTTATTGTAACGAATGATCGAGGCGGCGGTTTGTTTCCCGCCCTTGCCGCCTGCGCTGGTCAAATCCCAAACAAAACGGGCGCCGCTTCACGCGACGCCCGTCTGTCATCCAACCGAAGCGAAGATCACGCCGCGTCGCCGGCTTTCATCTTCGCGTTTTCGGCATAGACGCGGATCGGTTCCTTGCGGCCGTCCACCACGTCCTTGTCGATCATCACCTCGTCGACGCCCTCCATGCCGGGCAGGTCGAACATCGTATCGAGCAATATGCCTTCGAGGATCGAGCGCAGGCCGCGCG
This sequence comes from Sphingomonas bacterium, assembly GCA_047602705.1. Taxonomy (GTDB): domain Bacteria; phylum Pseudomonadota; class Alphaproteobacteria; order Sphingomonadales; family Sphingomonadaceae; genus Sphingomonas. Next base: position 2,594 of record JASGGR010000167.1, read on the forward strand.
CGCCGGTCTTGCGCTCGATCGCCTTCTTGGCGACCGCGACCAGAGCGTCGTCGGTGAAGCCCAGCTTCACCTCCTCCATCTCGAACAGCTTCTGATATTGCTTGACCAAGGCGTTCTTCGGCTCGGTGAGAATCTTCACCAGCGCCGGCACGTCGAGATCCTCCAGCGTCGCGACCACCGGCAGGCGACCGACGAACTCGGGGATGAGGCCGAACTTGAGCAGGTCCTCCGGCTCGGTCTGGCGTAGATATTCGCCCGTCCGCTTCTCTTCCGGTGCGGCCACATAGGCGCCGAAGCCGATTGACTTGCCCTGGAGGCGATCGCCGATGATCTTCTCCAGCCCGCTGAACGCGCCGCCGCAGATGAACAGGATGTTCGTCGTGTCGACCTGCAGGAACTCCTGCTGCGGATGCTTGCGGCCGCCCTGCGGGGGGACGCTGGCGGTGGTGCCCTCCATCAGCTTGAGCAGGGCCTGCTGCACACCCTCACCGGACACGTCACGGGTGATCGAGGGGTTCTCGGCCTTGCGGCTGATCTTGTCGATCTCGTCGATATAGACGATGCCGCGCTGCGCCCGCTCGACATTATAATCCGACGCCTGAAGCAGCTTGAGGATGATGTTCTCCACATCCTCGCCGACATAGCCCGCCTCGGTGAGCGTGGTCGCGTCGGCCATGGTGAACGGCACGTCGAGGATGCGCGCCAGCGTCTGCGCCAGCAGCGTCTTGCCGCAGCCGGTGGGGCCGACGAGCAGGATGTTCGACTTCGCCAGTTCCACGTCCGCGCCCTTCGCGCCGTGGTTCAGCCTTTTATAATGATTGTGCACGGCCACGGACAGCACGCGCTTCGCCTGCTTCTGGCCGATCACATAATCGTCAAGCACGTCGCAGATTTCCTGCGGCGTGGGGACGCCACCGTCCTTCTTCGTCACCAGCGCGGACTTGGTTTCCTCGCGGATGATGTCGTTGCACAGCTCGACGCATTCGTCGCAGATGAAGACCGTCGGGCCGGCGATGAGCTTGCGGACCTCATGCTGCGATTTGCCGCAGAACGAGCAATAGAGGGTGCTCTTGGAGTCGCCGCCGGAGAGCTTCGTCATTCAATCGATCCTTTCGCGCCTCCAACAGGGAGGCGACTTTCGGGCCGGGCATCGTAACCCGGCCCGTCACGAAACGGCAATGCCTGAAAATGCCCGATGGTTCAGGCGGCTGCCGAAACTTCTTCCGCGGGCGCCGGGCGCTTGTCGAAAACCTCGTCGACAAGGCCGAATTCCTTGGCTTCCTCGGCGGACATGAACTTGTCGCGATCCATCGCGCGCTCGATCTCCTCCAGCGGCTTGCCGGTATATTTCGCGTAGAGCGAGTTGAGGAAATGCCGCATCCGCAGGATCTCGCGCGCCTGGATCTCGATATCGGCGGCCATGCCCTGCGCACCGCCCGAAGGCTGGTGGATCATGATCCGCGCGTTGGTGAGCGCCACGCGCATCCCCGGCTCGCCGGCGGCGAGCAGGAACGAACCCATCGACGCCGCCTGCCCCATGCAGAGCGTGCCGACGCGCGGGCGGATATATTGCATCGTGTCATGGATCGCCATGCCCGCCGTGACGACGCCGCCCGGCGAGTTGATGTACATGAAGATGTCCTTCTTCGGATTTTCCGATTCGAGGAACAGCAACTGGGCGGAGATCAGGCTGGCCATGCCGTCCTCGACCGGGCCGGTAACGAACACGATTCGCTCGCGCAGCAGGCGCGAGAAGATGTCGAACGAGCGCTCGCCGCGATTCGACTGTTCGATGACGATCGGCACGAGGCCCGCTTCGGTCTGCCGCAGGCCTACGCCCGCGCTGGCCAGCTTGCCCGCGAAATCGCCGGTGTCGAACGGATTATGCATGGAAGACTCTCTTTGCGTGATGGAGCGCCAACATCGGCGCTCCGGCGGGCTTCTTCAAGCCCCGCGTGAAGGCGCGCGATGAGCGAGATAGGCGAGCCGCCGCACCTCCCGCCGCCCGCGCACCACCGTATCCAGGATCAGGCCGGCGAAGCCGTTGAGCGCGGCGAGGATGGTGAGGCCCGTCACCAATATGGCCGTGGGGAAACGCGGCACCAGCCCCGTCTGGCTGTAGGTGACGACCAGCGGCGCGGCGAGAACCAGCGCCAGCGCCAGCAGGAGCGCCCCGATCGCGCCGAAGAACCACAGCGGCCGCTCGATACGGTAGAGCGTGACGATCGTGTTGAGGATGCGCCAGCCGTCGCGATACGTGGAAAGCTTCGAGGCGGAACCTTCCGGCCGGGCGAAATAGGGCGTCTCGATCTCCGCCACCGGCATCTTCAGCTCCAGCGCGTGGACGCTGATCTCCGTCTCGATCTCGAAGCCCGCCGACAGCACGGGGAAGCTCTTCACGAATCGTCTTGAGAATACCCGATAACCGGAGAGGATATCGGTGAAACTCCGCCCGAACAGGCGCGCCAGCATGCCCGTGAGCAGCGCATTGCCGAAACGATGCCCGCGCCGATAGGCCTCGGTCGCCTCGCCGATGCGGCTGCCGACCACCATATCGAGTTGCTCGTCCAGAACGCGCGCCACCAGCGCGGGAGCGGAGGCCGCGTCATAGGTCGCGTCGCCGTCCGCCATCACGTAGATATCCGCGTCCACGTCGGCGAACATCCGCCGCACCACCGCGCCTTTGCCCTGGATCCGCTCGCTGCGGACGATCGCCCCGGCGGCGCGCGCCACCTCCATCGTGCGGTCGCGCGAATTGTTGTCGTAGACGTAGATCGCCGCCGTGGGCAGCGCCACGCGAAAACCGGCGATCGTCTGCGCGATCGCGGCCTCTTCATTATAACAGGGCAGCAGGACGGCGATGGTGGGTTCGGTCGGCACGGACACCTCAAGTCAGAAACGGGCCGAGCCTGTCATGCCCTCCCCCCTTCCCGTTTTATCAGGAAGGGCGGCGGCCCGACAGGCTCGATACCAGCCAATGGTTTTCACGAGGTTACGGCCGGAACCGTTCCTGCCCGATGCTCCCGGCGCGATACTGGGACAACCGAGCCGGGTCGCGGGCGTTCAGCCTTCCTTCTTGGCGGACGCCTTCTTGGCAGGCGCCTTCTTCGCGGCAGGCTTGGCCTCCGCATCGTCGGCCTTGGCCTCGGCCTTCTTCGCCGGAGCCTTCCTGGCGGGCTTCTCGGCCGTTTCCTCAGGCGCAGCTTCCTTCGCGGCGGCCTTCTTGGCCGGAGCCTTCTTCGCCGGCTTGGCTTCCGCATCCCCGCTCACGTCGGCCTTCTTCGCCGCGGCCTTCTTGCGCGGCTTGGGATTGTCGTGATCGTGGGCATGGGTGCCGGTCGCAAAGCCGTCGTCGCTCTCGATGCGGCTTCCAGCTCCTCGCGGGTGGTTTCGCGGTCGGTGACTTCGGCCTTGTCGAACAGGAAGTCGACGACCTTGTCCTCATAAAGCGGCGCGCGGAGCTGGGCGGCAGCCATCGGCTCCTGCTGGATATATTCGATGAAGCGCCGCTGGTCCTCGCCGCGATACTGCTGCGCGGCCTGGCCGATCAGGCGGTTCATCTCCTGCTGCGTCACCTCGATGCCGTTCGCCTGGCCGATCTCGGACAGAAGCAGGCCGAGACGCACGCGGCGCTCCGCGATCTTGCGGTAATCCTCGCGATCCTTCTCCAGCTCCTCCATCGCGGCCTTGGGATCGGCCTCATGGGTGGCTTCATGCTCGAGCTGATGCCAGATCTGGGCGAACTCGGCCTCCACCATCGACGGCGGCACCTCGAAATCGTGGCCGGCGGCGAGCTGGTCGAGCAGCTTGCGCTTCATATAGGTGCGGGTGAGGCCGTTATGCTCCTGCTCGATCTGGCCCTTGGGCAAGCCCTTGAGCTGCTCGAGGCTCTCGAGGCCGAGGTTCTTCGCCAGCTCCTCGTCGATCGCGCTCTCGCCAGCGACTTTCACGGACTTGACCGTCAGGTCGAAGGTGGCGTCCTTGCCAGCCAGCTCCTTCGCCGGATAATCCTCCGGGAAAGTCACCTTGATCTGGCGCTCCTCGCCGGCCTTCACGCCGACGATCTGATCCTCGAAGCCGGGGATCAGGCGGCCGGAGCCGATCTCCACCGCCATGTCGGTGCCGGTGCCGCCCTCGAAGGCCACGCCATCCAGCGTCTTGCCGACGAAATCCACCGTCACGAGATCGCCGGTCTTGGCCTTGTGGCTCGCCTTGGCGTCTTCCCAGCGCTTCATCTGGTCGGCGAACTTCTTGAGCTGCTCCTCGACCGCCTCGTCGGCCACGGGAACGGTGAGCCGCTCCAGCTTCAGGCCGTCGATCGCGGGCGCGGGCACCACCGGCAGCACTTCCAGCGCCACCTTGATCTCCGCATCCTTGCCCGGCTCATAGCCTTCGCCAAGCTCCACCGACGGCTGCATCGCGGGGCGAAGCTGCTTGTCGGCGATCAGCGACTGCACGCCTTCCTGGATCGAGGTGTTGAGC
>JASGGR010000168.1:0-6905 GCA_047602705.1 Sphingomonas bacterium
CTGGAGGGGGATCAGTTGGCGCGCGGCGCGGGCGTCGGCGCGGGGGCGGGCTGCGCGCCGTTGCGGCGCATCTCCATCCGCTCGCGGAACTTCTCGCGCATCTGCTGGCGCACGGCCTTGCGCTCGTCCGGCGTGATCTTGCCGTCATGGTTCAGGTCCATCCGGTCGAAGCGCTCGCCGGCCTTCCGGAGCCATTCGGCGCGGGTGACGACGCGGTTGGGATCGCCCCGCATCTCATGGCCCCAGCCGCGATGGCCGCGGCCGTGCCAGCCGGGGCCGTCCTGGCCGGGCGCGGGCGGGGTCTGGGCGGCGGGCGGCGTGGTCTGCGCGAAGGCCGGGGCGCCGGCCAGCACGGTCGATCCAAGGGCGAAGGCGAGCAGCAGCTTCTTCATCTGTGTTCCTCGTGACTCGGCGGGGAGGATTCCCCGGCCGTTGCCATGAGGACTAACGGCGAGCTGTCGCTGGCATGTGTCGGACGAAAGGGGAAATTGTCGCAAAGTGTCGCGACGGCCCCCTTATGCGAACAGCGCCACGGACTGCATCTGCTCCGCCACCATTTCGCCCTTCGTGTTCCAGATGCCCATCTGCTGCGAGGAGCTTCCCGAGCGTGCATAATCGGCGTTGGAGCGCAGCAGCCACCAGCCGTCCTCCGTGGAGGGCGTGGGGCCGAGCACGTTCAGAATCCACGTCATCGAGCTCATCGGCGCGTTGCGGCCGACAAGGCGCAGCGCGGCGGGCGGCAGGCAATCGCCGATCGCCAGCAGCTCCACCATCGGATCGACGCCTTCCCGCTCGTTCAGCCGCGTCCAGCGCAGCCATTCGGCCGGTTTCAGGTTCGGGCCTTCGCGCCGGTCGAGGAATTCGTAATTCTGCGTGAAGGAGACGTGGTGATTGCCCTTGAAGGTCGTGTCGCCGGGGCCGGGGCGCGGGAAATCGGGCACGGTGGTCGTCTGGTAATCCACCTCACTCTCGATCGCGCGCATGAAGACGAAGGTGCAGCGCAGGCCCAGCCCCGCCTCGCATTCGATATCGGCCTGGATGAAGGCGGCGTTCTTGCCGCGCCGCAACTTGTGCGTCGTCACCAGGATCGGGCCGGAGAGCGGACCGATGAACGAGACCTGCGCGGAGCGGAGCGGCGGCAGGTCCGGCTCGGACCGCATCGCGCAATGCAGCGCGATCGCGGCGGAAAGCCCGCCATAGGCGGTGCGGCCCTGCAGCCAGCCGTCCGGAATCGCCCCGCGCCAGCCGTTGCCCTCCGGCATCGGCTCGAGCTGCTCGAAAATCTGCTTCAGGCTGGTCATGCGAACTCCCCCGCCGCGAGCCGGTCGCGCAGCTCGCGCTTCAAAACCTTGCCGATCGCGCTGCGCGGCAATTCCTTCGCGACATGGAGCGCGGAAAGGCGCTGCGTCTTGCCGAGGCGCGCGTTGACCCATTGGCGGATGTCCTCCGCGCTCTCGCCCGCGTCGGCGCGCGGCACGTAGAAGCCGACCGGCGTCTCGCCCCATTCCTCGCTCGCGACGCCCACGACGGTGCAATCCGCGACCGCCGGATGCTCCGCGAGCACCGCTTCAAGATCGGACGGGAAGATATTGAACCCGCCGGAGATTATCATGTCCTTCTTGCGGTCCATCAGCGTGAGGAAGCCATCCTCGTCGAATCGCCCCACGTCGCCGTGGCGAATCCAGCGATTGCCGTCCGCGTCATGCCATTCGGCGTCGCGCGTCGCCTGCGCGCGGCCGTGATAGCCGTTCATCATCGCCGGCGATCGGCCGACGACCTCGCCGATCCCGCCGGGGGGCACCTCGTTGCCGTCGTCGTCCAGCAGCTTCGCCTCGTGGCCGGGAAGCAGGCGGCCGACGGTGTGGAGCTTGTCCGGAAATTCGTCCGCCACCAGCGCGAAGGACGCGCCGCCTTCGGTCATGCCGTAATATTCCACCAGTTTGCCCGGCCAGCGATCCAGCACGTCGCGCTTCAGTTCCGCCTTGAAGGGGGCGGAGGTGCAGGTCTTGAGGCGGAAGGCGGAAAGGTCGAAGCGGCCGAAATCGGGGAGCGCCATGATGCGCTGATATTGCACCGGCACCAGCATCGTGTGGGTGGCGCGATATTTCTCCGCCAGCTCCAGATAGCGATGCGCGTCGAACTTCTTCATCAGCACCACCGTGCCGCCCCAGCCGAGGGTCGGCAGGAAGCTGACGAGCGTGGTGTTCGAATAAAGCGGCGTGGCGAGCAACGTCACCGCCGTGTCGAAGCCGGCGGCCGCGTTGCGGGAGAGGTGCTGCCAGCGCATCCTGTGGCTCTGCACGATCCCCTTGGGGATGCCGGTGGTGCCGGAGGAGTAGATGATGTTGAACCCGTCGTCCGGCGCGATCTCCACGGGCGCGGGCTTCGCATCGGACGGGGCGAGCCAGTCCTCCAGCGCCTCCAGCCGGATGACGCGGGCGGCGAGCGCCTGCCCCTCGAGCGCATCCGCATTGGCGGCGTCGAGGAAGACGAGGTTCGCGCCGCTGTCGCCGATCATGCCGGCGATCTGCTCCGGCGTGGCGGAGGGCTGGATCGGGGCGGCGACGCTGCCGGCGCGCAGCGCGCCGAGGAACACCATCGCCTGCGCGACCGACGGATAGGACACCATCGCCACGGCCTGCCGCTGCCTCGTGCCGTCGCGTTGCAGCGCGGCGGCGACGCGATCCATCGCCCGGTCCAGCTCCGCATAGGTGAGTTGCGCGTCGCCATCGGCGATGGCGAGCTTGTCCGGCTGGGCGGCGGCGTGTTGACGGATCAGATCGGGCAGCAACCCGAACGGTTCGGCGAGCATCGCGGCGGCGTCTGTCATGAACCAAGCCGCTAGGCGATGCCGCGCGCAAATGCCATACGCAAGCTTCGAAAAAACGTGCGGAGGGATGGATGAAGGGTTCGGTTGCGATCGTGACGGGCGGCGGCACGGGGATCGGCGCGGCGCTGGTGCGGCGACTCGCGCGGCGCGGGGTGGCCTGCGTCGTCAATTATGCGCACAGCCGCGACGAGGCGGAGGCGCTGGCGGCCGAAGTGGGCGAGGGCGCGATCGCGGTGCAGGCCGATATCGTGGAGGATTCGGCCTGCCGCGCGCTGGTGGAGGCGGCCGTGTCGCGCTTCGGACGGCTGGATTTCCTGGTGAACAATGCCGGGCGCACCAAGCATATGGCGCACGAGAAGCTCGACGGGCTGAGCGCGGAGGATTTCATCGATATCTATCGCCTCAACACCATCGCCGCCTTCCAGATGATCCGGGCGGGCGAGGAGGCGCTGGGGAAAAGCCCGCACGGCGCGGTGGTGAACGTCGCCTCCGTGGCGGGGCTGCACGGGATCGGCTCGTCGGTGGCCTATGCCGCGTCGAAAGGCGCGCTCATCACCATGACGCAGAGCCTCGCCCGCGTGCTCGCGCCGAAGATCCGCGTGAATGCGGTGGCGCCCGGCTATGTCGGGACGGGCTGGTTCGAGAAGGCGCTGGGCGTGGAGGGCAAGGCCCGGCTCGACGCACGGATCGCGGCGGCGACCCCGATGGCGATGGCCCCGCAGGCGGAGGATATCGCCGGCCCGATCGAGATGCTGCTCGACCCCGCCGGGCGGGCGATCACCGGAGAGGTGTGGCGGGTGGATGCGGGCGCGCATCTCGACATAGGCCTGAGCCGCCGGCCGGGACGGGAGGGGTAAAGCCCCTCCCGTTCGCGGGGAGGGGCGGAGCGTTCACGCCTTCCCCTGGCCGAACAACACCTTGCGCGCCTCCTCGCTCAGCGTCTGCTGCTGCGGGGCGACGGCCTTGCCCCTGGCATAGGCGCGCCCGGTCGCGGGGCGGGCGGCGATGGCCGCGCGCCAGCGGGCGAGGTGCGGGAAGTCCGCCATGTCCTGGCCCTGTATCTCCGGCAGTATCCACGGATAGCAGGCCATGTCGGCGATCGTGTAATCCTCGCCGATGATGAAGGCGCGGCCTTCCAGCCGCCGGTCGAGCACGCCGTAGAGGCGCGTCGTCTCCTTCGTGTAGCGTTCGATCGCGTAGGGAATCTTCTCCGGCGCGTAGCGGTTGAAATGGTGGTTCTGCCCCAGCATCGGGCCGAGGCCGGACATCTGCCACATCAGCCACTGGTTCACCTTGGTCCGCTCGCGCAGGTCCTTGCCGCCGAACCTCCCGGTCTTTTCCGCGAGATAGAGCAGGATCGCGCCGGATTCGAAGATCGCGATCGGCTCCCCGCCGTCGGCCGGATCATGGTCCACGATCGCCGGCATCCGGTTGTTGGGGGCGATCTTCAGGAATTCGGGCTTGAACTGGTCGCCCGCGCCGATGTTCACGGGCCGGATCGCATAGTCCAGCCCCGCTTCCTCCAGAAACAATGTGATCTTGTGGCCGTTGGGCGTCGGCCAGAAATGCAGATCGATCATCGGGATTCCCCTCGTTCTTGCGTCGCGCATGGAGATGGGGCGGGCGGGCGCCTCACGCAAGCGCGCCCCGCCGCCGGACGACGCCCAGCCACACCGTCAGCAGCGCCGCCGCCGTCAGCACGCTGGCCAGCAGGAAGGCGCTTCCCGGCTCCCCGTGATCCGCGCCGAACGCCAGCGCCTGCGTCATGGCGAGCGGGCCGATGATCGCGGAGACGCTGGAAAGGCTCGCCATCCCGCCCTGCAGCGCGCCCTGATGGCTGGCGTCCACGCGGTTGGAGAGGATCGCGTTGATCGAGGGGAACACCAGGCCGGTCAGCGCGCCGCCGAGGATCAGCGCATAGGCCTGCCACCCGTGCGTCACGAACACGAACAGCGAGAATTCCACCATGCCGATGACGAGGCCGATCAGCACGGTGCGCTCCTCTCCGAAACGGGCGATGGCGCGGCCGGTGAGGAAGATCTGCACCACCATCATCGAGGCGCCCACGGCGGCCAGCGACCAGCCGATCGCGCGCGCGTTCCATCCGAGCGCGATCTCCGCATAGAAGGACCAGGTGGCCGGATAGACCATGTGCGCGACCTGCCACATCAGCGCCGCGACCAGCAGGGGCGTCGCGCCGCCCGCGTGGAGCAGCGGCGCGAAGGCCCCGAACACGTTGGCGCGCTTCCATTCGAACGGGCGGCGGCTTCCGCGCGCCAGCGTCTCGGGCATGATGAGCGCGATCGTCGCGGCGTTGACGAGCGCGAGCACCGCCGCCGCAACGAACGGCGCGCGCGGGCCGAAGATGGAGAGCAGCCCGCCGATCGCCGGCCCGATGATGAAGCCCGCGCCGAACGCCGCGCCGACCAGCCCGAAGGTCGCGCCGCGCTTTTCCGGCGGCGTCACGTCCGCCAGCACGGCGTTGACCGGGCCGTAGGTCGCGCCCGTGATGCCGGCGATCACGCGCCCGACGAACAGCCAGCCGATCGTCGGCGCGACCGCCATCAGCCCGTAATCCACGGCAAAGGCCGTCATCGCGGCGAGCAGCACGGGGCGGCGGCCGAAGCGGTCCCCCAGATTGCCCAGCACGGGGCCTGCGAAGAATTGCGCGACGGCGAACGCGATCAGCATATAGCCGCCGATCCGCGTGGCTTGCGGCAGGCTCACATGCGCCAGATCGACGATCAGCGTCGGCAGCACCGGCATGACGATGCCGAAGCCGATGGTGTCGATCAGGATCGCGGCCAGCGCGATCGGCACCGCGCGGTGATGGAAGCGCATGGGCGGGAAATCCTCTCTGTCGGCGGCTTTCTATCGCGTCGCAGCGATCATGTCCCTTTGCATCTTGCGGCAAGTCGTGCGATGCGCTTGGCCATACCCGATATTCAGATTCGGATTCGTGGGAGTGATGCTGATGGCGACCGCCGCCGACCTAGAACGATCCACCGACAGCCTCGAAAGCTTCCGCCAGGAAGCGCGCGCGTGGCTCGAGGCCAATTTCGACCCCGTCTTGCGCGGACAGGACGCGGCGATGTCCGCCGTCGAAGGCCCGGGAAGCGAAACGCCCGAGCAGAAGAAATGGCGCGAGGCGATGGGCGAAAAGGGCTGGGGCGTGCCGACCTGGCCGAAGGAATATGGCGGCGGCGGCCTCTCCCGCGCGGAAGCCCGCGTGCTGCAGGAGGAAATGGCGCGGATCGGCGCGTGGAACCCGATCGGCGGCATGGGCGTGATGATGTTCGGGCCGACCCTGCTCGAATATGGCACCGAAAAGCAGAAGCAGGAGCATATCCCCGGCATCGTCCGCGGCGAGGTGCGCTGGTGCCAGGGCTATTCCGAGCCGGGCGCGGGGTCCGACCTCGCGAGCCTGCAGACCTTCGCCGAGGACAAGGGCGACCATTATCTGGTCAATGGCCAGAAGACGTGGACCTCCGGCGGACAGTGGGCCGACAAATGCTTCGCGCTGGTCCGCACCGACAAGTCGCAGAAGCATGCCGGCATCAGCTTCCTGCTGATCGACATGACGAGCGAGGGCGTGGAGACGCGGCCGATCCGGCTGATCTCCGGCGCATCGCCCTTCTGCGAGACCTTCTTCACCAACGTGAAGGTGCCGAAGGAGAATCTGGTCGGCCGCGAGGGGCAGGGCTGGGAGATCGGGACTCGCCTGCTCCAGCACGAGCGCAATTCGCTCTCCGGCGGCAGCGGCTCGGCGGCGCGGATGAACGCCGGACAGGGCGTGCCGGAGATCGCGAAGAAATATCGCGGCACCGACGCCGAAGGCCGGATCGACGACGCCGACCTGCGCAACCGGATCATCAGGCATGAGATGGACCAGCGCGCCTTCGCGCTCACGCTCCGCCGCGCCGCGCTGGAGGCGAAGGGCAATGCCGGGCCGTCGGCGGCGACCAGCATCATGAAGAACGTCGGCGCGCGCATCACGCAGGATCGCGCGGAGCTGAACGTGGAGATCATGGGGATGCAGGGCCTCGGCTGGGAAGGCGAGGGCTTCACCAGGCAG
>JASGGR010000169.1:0-6888 GCA_047602705.1 Sphingomonas bacterium
CCGCCGCAACCAGCGCGGTCGCGGCCAGCGCCGCGCCGAGGCCCGCCTTTTTCAGAAAGCAATTCATCTCGAACCTCCAGACAATCGCGATCATAATCATGATCTGGCATCGCCTCTAGACGAGTCGGGCTGAATGAGGCTGGAATATGGCGTTCACCGCCGGTTTAGGATGCGATCATGGCTTGCTGGCTATTGAAGACGGAACCCGAAAGCTATTCGTGGGCCGATCTGGTGCGCGACGGCGGCACCGAATGGGATGGCGTGCGCAACAACGCCGCCGCCGCGCACCTGCGCGCGATGCGGCCGGGCGACCGCGCGCTCATCTACCATAGCGGCAAGGAGAAAGCCGCCGTGGGCATCGCGGAGATCACCCGTGCCGCGCGCAAGGACGGCGATGAGGGCAATTGGGTGTCGGTGGCGATCCGGCCGGTCGCGCCCCTTCCCGCCCCGGTCACGCTGGCGGCGATGAAGGCGGAGCCGGCGCTGGCCGGTCTGCCGATGCTGCGCCAGTCCCGCCTGTCCGTCTCCCCGGTCGGGCCGGAGGAGTGGAAGGCGATCGAGGCGCTCGCGGCGGGCTGACCGCGCGACCGATTGTTTCATCTTTCGGACACAAAGTGCGCCTAGGCGCCGATCACGGCGGACGGAACACCGGCCCGAATCGGGAGCGTGCGAGCGATCGCGCGTCGCGGCTGAATTTCCCTTCCGCCTGAGACAAGTCCAGAAAAAGGGTAAACATCGTGTCGATCCATCGCTTCCGCCCCGCGCTGCTCGCGGGTGTGGCCGCAGGCCTCGCCGTTTTCGCGAGCGCCGCCCATGCCCAGACCGTGGCAGAAACCGCTCCCGCCGCAGCCGCCGCCGATGACAGCGCCGGGCTGGGCGACGTCGTCGTCACCGCCGAGCGCCGCAGCGAGAACCTACAGCGCGTGCCCGTGTCGGTCGCGGCCGTGAACGGGGCGGACCTGCGCAACTTCCAGGCGGCGGGCGAGGATATCCTCGCGCTCTCCGGCCGCGTGCCCAGCCTCTATGTCGAGACGACCACGGGCCGCATCTTCCCGCGCTTCTACATCCGCGGCCTCGGCAACGTGGACTTCTATCTCGGCGCGTCGCAGCCGGTGTCGATCATCCAGGACGACGTGGTGCTCGAGCATGTCGTGCTGAAGTCGAACCCCGTCTACGACGTGGCGCAGGTGGAAGTGCTGCGCGGCCCGCAAGGCTCGCTGTTCGGCCGCAACACCACCGCCGGCATCATCAAGTTCGACACGAACAAGCCGACGATGGACTGGGAAGGCCGCGGCTCCGCCTCGTGGGGCAGCTACAACACGGTGTCCGCCGATCTCGGCCTCGGCGGCCCGATCGTCGCCGACAAGCTGGCGTTCCGCGTTTCCGGCCTGTGGCAGCATCGCGACAATTGGGTCAGCAACAACTACACCGGCCCCAGCTTCGACGGCACGAAGGGCGGCAAGGACGTGATGGGCGGCTTCAACGACCGCAACGCCCGCCTGCAATTGCTGTTCACGCCGAGCGGCAATTTCTCGATCGACCTGTCCGGCCATGTCCGCGACTATGACGGCACCTCGACGATCTTCCATCGCGGGGCGCTGCACAAGGGCACGAACAACGTGCAGGCCGAGCCGCGCGACGTCGTCGCCTATGACGAGGCCGACAATAACGTGCAGGCCTATAACACGCAGGGCGCGTCGCTGCGCGCGGCGTGGAATCTCGGCGGCGCGACGCTCACCTCGATCACCGCCTACGAACATTCGTCGGGCTACAGCCGTGGCGACACCGACGGCGGCGCGGCGGTGAACTTCCCGTACCTCGGCAATCCGAACGGCTATGGCGAGAGCGAGGGCTATCTGCGCGGGCTGGACCAGTGGACGCAGGAGCTGCGCCTCGCCTCCAACGGCGGGGGCGCGTTCAAGTGGCAGTTCGGCGGCTTCTATTTCGACAGCCGCGACATCACGGACTTCTACCAGCGCCGCTATTTCCTGACCGATCCGTTCGTGGCCTCCAACCCGAACACCAACAACCCGGACAATTGGGTGCGCCTGCATGACGTGAACACCTCCTGGGCGCTGTTCGGGCAGGCGAGCTACACGATCGGCAAGCTGACCCTGACGGGCGGCGCGCGCTATACCGAGGATCGCAAGCGCACCACGCTGCTGAAGAAGGCGATGACCGGCACGACGGTGAACTTCCCCGCGACCGCGCCGAGCGACGTGCGCCTCGTCGGCAAGGAGCCGAGCTGGGACGTGTCGGCGCTCTATGCGGTGAATCCGGACCTGAACCTCTACGCCCGCATCGCGCGCGGCTTCCGCGGCCCGACCATCCAGGGCCGCTCGGCGGTGTTCGGCGCGCCGTTCACCACGGCGGATTCGGAAACGATCATGTCGTATGAGGCGGGCTTCAAGTCGCAGCCGACCTCCAACCTGCGCCTGAACGCCACGGCCTTCACCTATACGGTGAAGAACATCCAGCTCAACGGCAACGATTCGGATGGCAACGGCGTGCTGTTCAACGCCGATCACGCCAACGCCTACGGCTTCGAGGCGGAAGCCGAGTGGCGGCCGATCCGCAACATCACCTTCACGCTTGGCGGCAGCGCGCTGCACTCCAAGATCAAGGACCCCAACGCCTATGCGCAGGTGTGCAGCCTGAACGGCGTGATGGTCTGCACCGTGCTGAACCCGATCGCCTTCACCAAGGGCAGCGGCGCCGGCACCGCCTATTTCGTCTCGGTCAACGGCAACCCCCTCCCCAATGCACCGAAGTTCAATATCGATGCGGCGGTGCGTTACGACATTCCGCTGGGCAATGGCGGCAACTTCTTCGTCAACACCGACGTGAACGTGCAAGGTTACACCAACTTCGTGCTCTATCGCACGAAGGAGTTCTACTCTGACGGCAACCTCGAGCTGGGCGTGAAGGTGGGCTACACCACCCCGGACCGGAAGTATGAGATCGCCGGCTTCGTGCGAAATCTCACCAACGAGAAGAACCTGAAGGGCGTGATCGAGAATTACATGGCCGCCGTGTTCAACGAACCGCGCGTCATCGGCGTTTCGATCTCCGGCAAGTTCAACTGACCGGGAGCCGGGGCGGCGCGATCCACCCCGGCCGATACTGGCAAAGAAAAGGGCGGGATGGCATCGGCCACCCCGCCCTTTTCTTTTCAACAGACTCTCCCCTGGGGGGAGAGAATAAGGCTCAGGCCGCTTCCTTCGAGCGCGCGGCGCGCTTGCGCTCATGCGGGTCAAGGTGACGCTTGCGCAGGCGGATCGACTTGGGCGTCACCTCCACCATCTCGTCGTCGTCGATATAGGCGATGGCCTGTTCCAGCGTCATCTTCTTCGGCGGGGTGAGCCGGATCGCATCGTCCTTGCCGCCCGAGGCGCGGAAGTTGGTGAGCTGTTTCGCCTTCATCGGATTAACCTCGAGGTCGTCCGTCTTGGCGTTCTCGCCGATAATCATGCCCTCGTAGAGTGCCTCGCCATGGCCGACGAACAGGATGCCGCGCTCCTCGAGCGGGCCGAGCGCATAGGAATTGGCCTCGCCCGCGCCGTTCGAGATGAGCACGCCGTTCTTGCGGCCTTCGATATTGCCCTTGTGCGGGCCATATTTCTCGAACAGGCGGTTCATGATGCCGGTGCCGCGCGTATCGGACAGGAACTCGCCGTGATAGCCGATCAGCCCACGCGACGGCGCGCTGAACGTGATGCGTATCTTGCCGCCGCCCGACGGGCGCATGTCGGTCATCTCACCCTTGCGCAGGTTCATCTTCTCGACGACCGTGCCCGAATATTCCTCGTCCACGTCGATCACGACGGTTTCGTACGGCTCGGTCTTCTTACCGTTCTCATCCTCGCCGAACAGCACGCGTGGGCGGCTGATCCCCAGTTCGAAGCCCTCGCGGCGCATCGTCTCGATCAGCACGCCGAGCTGAAGCTCGCCACGCCCGGCGACTTCGTAGCTGTCGCGGTCGGCGGCCTCGGTCACCTTGATCGCGACGTTCGATTCGGCCTCGCGGAACAGGCGGTCGCGGATCATCCGCGACGTCACCTTCGAGCCTTCGCGGCCCGCCATCGGCGAATCGTTCACCGCAAAACGCATCGACAGCGTCGGCGGATCGATCGGCTGCGCGTGAAGCGGCTCGCTGACGCTGGTGTCGGCGATCGTGTTGGACACGGTCGCGACCGTCAGCCCGGCCATCGAGATGATGTCGCCGGCCCTCGCCTCGTCCACCGGCACGCGATCGAGGCCGCGGAACGACATGAGCTTCGACGCGCGGCCGGTTTCGACGACCTTGCCGTCGTTATCCAGCGCGTGGATCGGCTGGTTGAGCTTCACCGTGCCCGAATTGACGCGGCCGGTGAGGATACGGCCAAGAAAGTTGTCGCGATCCAGCAGCGTAACCAGGAAGGTGAACGGGGCATCCTCGTCCAGATTGGGCGGCGGAACGTGGCTGACGATCGTTTCGAACATCGGCCGCAGCGTGCCTTCGCGCGCGTCCATGTCGGTCGAGGCGTAGCCATTGCGGCCCGAGGCATAGAGCACCGGGAAATCGAGCTGCTCGTCATTGGCATCGAGGGTCACGAACAGGTCGAACACCTCGTCCAGCACTTCCTGCACGCGCGCGTCCGAACGATCGATCTTGTTGACCACCACGATCGGGCGCAGGCCCAGCGCCAGCGCCTTGCCGGTGACGAACTTGGTCTGCGGCATCGCGCCTTCGGAACTGTCGACCAGCAGGATCACGCCATCGACCATCGAGAGGATGCGCTCCACCTCGCCGCCGAAATCGGCGTGGCCCGGCGTGTCGACGATGTTGATGCGCGTGCCTTCCCATTCGATCGAGGTGGGCTTGGCGAGGATGGTGATCCCGCGCTCCTTTTCCAGGTCGTTCGAATCCATCGCGCGCTCCTCGACGCGCTGGTTGTCGCGGAACGTGCCGGACTGGCGGAAAAGCTGGTCCACAAGGGTGGTCTTGCCATGATCGACGTGCGCGATGATGGCGATATTGCGGAGGTTCATCGTAATTCCTGGAATGGCCGCAGGGCTAGCGGCGCGATTGCGCGCGCCGATACAGCATTTGCTGCATTGCGGCTAGGGTCCAAGTTCGAAGGTTGCGCCGCGTCGCCAGCGTGTTACATTCACAACACAGTTGAATGCGATGCGCGGACGGATCATCTTGCCGGCACCGCTGGAGGAAAAGATGGCGACCAACCCCGAGACGACCAACGGCGAACCCGCGCTGAAGCTGACGCCGCCCGATCCCGTGCCCACGGTCGCGGCCGAACAGGCGGCGGGCCTCGTGCCGGTGGACGACGGCACGAAATCGAAGCTGGAGGAACGCGTCGACCAGTTCGTCGCGCAACTGGTGGCGCAGGACGCGAATTCGCCGGAATTCGGCAAGCGCGTCGATGCGATCACCGCGATGGGCGCGAAGGAGATCCGCGACGCCGCCGGCCAGTCCAACCGCTTCCTCGATCGCCCGGTGCGCGCGATGGATCAGGACAATGGCGTCGGCAAGGATCTGGCGCAGCTCCGCCGCGTGGTGGAGGATCTCGATCCGGGCCGTAAGGGCAATCTCACCGCGCCGCAGAAATTGTTCGGGGTGATCCCGTTCGGCAACAAGATGCGCAACTATTTCGACAGCTACAAATCCAGCCAGACGCACATCGCCTCGATCCTGCGCAGCCTCGCGTCCGGCAAGGACGAGCTGCTGATGGACAATGCCGCGATCGACACCGAGCGCGCGAACCTGTGGTCCGCGATGGGCCGGCTGGAGCAGATGATCCATCTCTCGCGCGTGATGGACGGCAAGCTGGAGGACAAGGCGAACGAGCTGGACGCGACCGATCCGGCCAAGGCCAAGGCGATCCGCGAGACGGCCTTGTTCTACGCCCGTCAGCGCACGCAGGATCTGCTGACGCAGATGGCGGTGACGGTGCAGGGCTATCTGGCGCTGGACCTGGTGAAGAAGAACAATGTCGAGCTGATAAAGGGCGTCGATCGCGCCTCCACCACCACCGTCTCGGCGTTGCGCACCGCCGTCACCGTGGCGCAGGCGATGACCAACCAGAAGCTGGTGCTGGAGCAGATCACCCAGCTCAACACCACCACCGCCAACATCATCGATTCGACCGGCAAATTGCTGCGCTCGAACACCGCGCGCATCCATGAGCAGGCGGCCTCCTCCACCATCCCGCTGGAGACGCTGCAGCGCGCCTTCCAGAACATCTACGAGACGATGGACGCGATCGACACCTTCAAGATGAAGGCGCTCGATTCGATGAAGGCCACTGTCGACACCCTGGGCCGCGAGGTGGAGAAATCGCGCGGCTATATCGCCCGCGCGGAAGGCGCGGCGCAGGCGCAGATTTCCGCGCCCCAGGATGATTTCAAGCTGGAGTCGGTGTGAGCGAGACGTCGGACCACACGATCGCCGCCGCGCGCGCCGCCTATGAGCGGATCACCGGCGCGCGCTACGACACCTCGATCATCCATGCGCGCCGCAATGCGGGTGTGCAGAGGCTGACCAGAAGGCTCGCGCGGATCGCGGCGGCCGACCTCGCGATCCTGATCGGCGCGGCGGTGATCGGGCTGATCGTGCCGCTCGGCATATTGGGCGCGACGGCGGTGATGGCGCTGCTGATCGCGGCCACCGTGCTTCTGGCGGTGTGGCCGTCCGAGGCGCCGGTCGCGCCGGAGCGGCTGCGGCAGGCCGATATCCGCGCGCTGCCGGCGCAGACCGCGCGCTGGCTCGATGCACGGCAATGACGTCGTCGATCACGCGCAGATCAATCCCGAACTCGGCGGGCCCGAGGGTTTCGCCGCGATGGCCGAGATCTTTCGCTCGCATGGGCTCGGCACGATGTCGAGAATGAT
>JASGGR010000170.1:0-6594 GCA_047602705.1 Sphingomonas bacterium
CGATGCCGTCGGGCGAGACGTTCGAATCGAGGATCGCGACGACCGGGATGCCGAGGACGTTGGCTTCCTTGATCGCCAGCTCTTCCTTGTTGGCGTCGATCACGAACATCACGTCCGGGATGCCGCCCATGTCGCGGATGCCGCCGAGCGACAGCTCGAGCTTGTCGCGCTCGCGGGTGAGCTGGAGCACTTCCTTCTTGGTGAGGCCCGCGGTGTTGCCGGCGAGCTGCTCCTCAAGGCTCTTGAGGCGCTTGATCGAGTTGGAGATCGTCTTCCAGTTGGTGAGCATGCCGCCCAGCCAGCGGTGGTTGACGAAATGCTGGCCCGCGCGGCGCGCGGCGTCGGCGATCGGCTCCTGCGCCTGGCGCTTGGTGCCGACGAACAGCACCTTGCCGCCCGCGGCGACGGTGGACGAGACGAATTCGAGCGCGCGCGCGAACAGCGGCACGGTCTGCGACAGATCGATGATGTGGACGCCGTTGCGCTCGCCGAAGATGTAGGGCTTCATCTTCGGGTTCCAGCGGTGGGTCTGGTGGCCGAAGTGCGCGCCGGTCTCGATGAGCTGCTGCATGGAGACGACAGGTGCCGCCATGGGGTGTTTTCCTTTCCGGTTAAGCCTCTGGGAAGCGAGAATGACGACCGGCTTGAAGCCGGCGCACCGGGTTGATGCTTCCCATGCGGGGTTGAAGGCCGCGCCGTTAGCGGAAGCGCGGACAAAATGCAATCGCCTAGGATGGAGGCGCGGAACGCATCGATTCCCCAGTTCGTTCGCAACGACAAGGGGAGGTGGCGGCAGCCTTCATCCCCTTCCGCAGGCCGTCACGCTTGACAGGCTGGAACATTGGTGGAACAAGATGCGGAACAGATCACGAACTTGCTGGCGATCGGGCTTTGCCGCAGCCGGCACAGGAGGCGAAGATGACGATGATGCTGGCGATCGCGATTCTCGGTGGCGGCTTCTGTCTGGCGGCTTATGCGATCATCGCGAGCGTCCTGCCCAATATCGACCGGATCGGCGCCGCGCTGGCCGGGCGGCCCCTGCATCCCCTGCCCGCCGTTCCGCCCATGGCGACAGCGCGGCGGACGACGATCAGGCGACCGGCGACTGGTGTTGCGGCTGCACGGCCGCCGCTATGCGCTGCCGCCTGACACGGGCATAGCTCGCGATGCTGAACGGTATGGTGAGCAGGTAGACGACGCAAAGCGCGCTGGCGCTGTGCCATGGCGCGGAGACGGCCGCCGCTCCGAAGATCACCACCACCGCCAGCGCTTCGAACCGGATGTTGCGGCGCAGGCGCAGCGAACCCCAGGAGTAAGTGGCGAGGCTGGAGACCATCAGCAACGCCACCAGCGCCGTCCAGGGCGCGACGACATAGGGGGAGCGCAGCACCGGCTCCCCGCTCCAGAACCACAGGAACATCGGCAGCAGCGCCAGCCCGGCGCCCGCAGGCGCGGGGACGCCGGTGAGGAAACCGGCGGATTTGTGCGGCTGTTCCGTTACGTCGATATTGGCGTTGAACCGCGCGAGGCGCAGCGCGCAGAACACCGCGAGCATCAGCGCCGCCGTCCAGCCGAAGCGCGGCAAGGCGGAGAGCGACCAGAGATAGAGGATCAGCGCGGGCGACACGCCGAAGGAGATGGCGTCCGCCAGCGAATCAAGCTCCGCGCCGAACCGGCTCTGCCCGCGCAGCATCCGCGCGATCCGCCCGTCCAGCCCGTCCAGCACGCCGGCGAGCAGGATCATCGCCACGGCAAGCTCCCACCAGCCGGCGATGGCGAAGCGTATCCCCGACAGGCCGGAACACAGGCCAAGCGCGGTGACGGCATTGGGCAGCACCGCGCGAAGCGGCAGCCCGACGACATGGCCGGGGCGCCGGCTCACCGCGCGCCCTCTGTCCCGCCGCAGGTCATTGCGCAGTCCCGCTCACGGGCTGCGCGCCGAAGCGGCCGATCACCGTCTCGCCCGCGACGGAGCGCTGGCCCAGCGCCACCTGCGGCGCGCAGCCCTCCGGCAGGAACACGTCGACGCGGCTGCCGAAGCGGATCAGCCCCACGCGCTGCCCGACCGCGACGATGTCGCCGACCTTGGCGAAGCCCACGATGCGCCGCGCGACCAGCCCGGCGATCTGGGTGAAGCCGACGCGGCGGCCGTCATGCCCCTCCACCACGAAATGCTGGCGCTCATTATCCTCGGACGCCTTGTCGAGATCGGCGTTGAGGAACTTGCCCGAGATATAGACGACCTGCTTGATCGTCCCGGCGATCGGCGCGCGATTGATATGCACGTCGAACACCGACATGAAGATCGACACCCGCACGCGCGGCTCCACGCCCAGCTCGCCCACCAGCTCGCGCGGGACGGGCACGCGCTCGATCATCGTCACCAGCCCGTCGGCTGGCGCGACCACCAGATCGTCGCCGCGCGGCGTGGTGCGGATCGGATCACGGAAGAAGGCCGCCACCCACACCGTCAGCCCCAGCATCGGCCAGAAGAATACATTGGAGACGATCGTCAGCAGCAGGGTCAGCCCGAACGCGATCGCGACGAACTTCTGTCCCTCCGGATGGACGGCGGGGAAACGCCATTTGACGGTGGTGGTGACGGGCAGGCCGCCCGGCGCTTCCGGTTTATCGATTGAAGACATGCGCGCTGTCTAGCGGTGCGCGACAACACGCACAACGGGCACGGAGAGGGCACCGGCGGGCCACGGGTTGATCCGCCGCGCCCTTCCTCCTATCGGCTCGCGGAACCTCCCTACCGCAAGGACAGAGCATATGGCGAAGATCAAGGTGAAAACGCCCGTCGTGGAGATCGACGGCGATGAAATGACCCGGATCATCTGGGCATGGATTCGCGAGCGCCTGATCAAGCCCTATCTCGACATCGACCTCGATTATTACGACCTCGGCATCGAGCATCGCGACGCCACCGACGATCAGGTGACGATCGACAGCGCGAAGGCGACGCAGAAATACGGCGTCGCCGTGAAATGCGCCACGATCACGCCGGACGAGGCGCGCGTCGAGGAATTCGACCTGAAGCAGATGTGGAAGTCGCCCAACGGCACGATCCGCAACATCCTGGGCGGCGTGATCTTCCGCGAGCCGATCGTGATCCGCAACGTGCCTCGCCTGATTCCCGGCTGGACGCACCCGATCGTCGTCGGCCGCCATGCCTTCGGCGACCAGTATCGCGCGACCGACTTCCGGGTGCCCGGCAAGGGCAAGCTGACGATGAAGTTCGAGGGCGAAGACGGCACGATCATCGAGAAGGACGTCTATGACTTCCCCGGCGCGGGCGTCGCGATGGGGATGTACAACCTCGACGAATCGATCCGCGATTTCGCGCGCGCCAGCATGAACTATTCGCTCGGCCGCGGCTGGCCGCTGTATCTCTCCACCAAGAACACGATCCTCAAGGCCTATGACGGCCGCTTCAAGGATATCTTCGCCGAGGTGTTCGAGGCCGAGTTCAAGCAGAAGTTCGCCGAGAAGGGCATCGTCTACGAGCACCGCCTGATCGACGACATGGTGGCCAGCGCGCTGAAGTGGAACGGCGAGTTCGTCTGGGCCTGCAAGAACTATGACGGCGACGTGCAGTCCGATCAGGTGGCGCAGGGCTTCGGCAGCCTCGGCCTGATGACCTCCGTGCTGATGACGCCGGACGGCAAGACGATCGAGGCGGAGGCCGCGCACGGCACCGTCACCCGCCACTATCGCCAGCACCAGCAGGGCAAGGCGACCTCCACCAACCCGATCGCGTCGATCTTCGCGTGGACGGGCGGCCTGAAATATCGCGGCAAGTTCGACAACACGCCGGACGTCACCCGCTTCGCCGAGGAGCTGGAGCGCGTCTGCATCGAGACGGTCGAGGCCGGCGACATGACCAAGGATCTCGCGATCCTGATCGGCCCGGACCAGAAGTGGATGACCACCGAGCAGTTCTTCGAGGCGGTGCGCGTCAACCTCGAGAAGAAGATGGCGACCTGGGCATAAGCCTTTCGTCACCAGCAATGCCTGCCGACGAGCCGCTCGCGCGCCCGTTCCGGGCGCCGGGCGGCGGCATGGCCGCACGGCTGCTTAACGCCGTCTGCAACGCTCCACGGTTGCGCGCGATGCGTCGGCGAGCCTTCCGCGCATTGCCGTTCCCGATCCTGCGCAGCGATGTTCGCGACGTTATCTATGCGACATGGCTGGTACCGGCCGAGCGGATGCGCCCCATCCTTCCGGAAGGGGTGGAGCTTGTCGAACGCGGCGGGCTTACCCCGTTCACCGTGCTGACTTATCGGCACGGCCATTTCGGACCATTGATGCTCGGTCCGCTACGATCGCTCCTGCCCTCGCCGCTGCAAAGCAACTGGCGGCTCTATGTCAGCCGGATCGGCGGCGTGCCGACCGACGAAGCCACCGTCCTGTTCATCCGCAATCTGTTCGATTCGGCTCTCTACGCGGCGGGCACCCGGCTGTTCAGCGACGCCCTGCCCTCGCACCTGCCGGCGCGTTTCGCCTTCGACGAAAATGGAGGCCGGCGTGAAATCCTGATCGATGGCGGCAACGGCAGCGCGCCATCGATGCGGCTTTCAACCGCCGATGCTACCGATCCGGATTGCCCCGCCGGGTTCGCGGGCTGGTTCGGCGGGATCGAGCCCGCATTGCGGCTGATATGCCTGCAAGACGCCGCGATCTCGGCATTACCCGATGACGATCGCCGCATCGCTCACGCCCGCATCCGCTTGCCGGTGGACCTCGCGCGGGTGCGCTGGCTGGCGGTGCGTGATTATGCGCCGGGCGCACTGCTGCGCGCCTTCGCCGGCGAGGCGCAGCCGTGGTGCTTCCGCGTGCCCGATGTTCGCTTCGACGTCCTGGGCGAACACCTGATCGACCTGCCGCCGGCAACATCTTAAGGACTGGATGCCGCCGGCGAGCGGATATGCTCGCGCCGGACACCCAGCCCCAGCACCCGTGCGGGGACGCGGCGGAGCAGCGCCGCGCGGTCCAGCACGCGCAGCGCCAGCGGGGCGCGGTCGATCTCGCCGGCCAGCGCCTTTTCGAGCACCGCGCGGTGCACCGTGCGCTGGATCGCCTGCACGATGCGCACCGGCAGCATCCGCCGCGCCTGCACCTTCGCCAGCAGCGGATCGGGATCGCGCCCCTCCGCCATCGGGGCCGCGAGGATATTGGCGGCCGCCACCGCATCCTGGATGGCGAGATTGATCCCCACTCCACCGACCGGGGACATGGCGTGGGCAGTGTCGCCGATCGCGAGCAGCCCGGGCCGATGCCAACGCGTCAGGCGATCGAGCGAGACGGACAGCAGCTTCACGTCATCCCAGCCGTGCACCGCCGCGATGCCGGGCGCGATCGCCGGGGCGGCGCGCGCCATGTCCTCGCGGAACGCAGCGATGCCGCGCGCCTGCACCTCGGACGCGCTGCCCTTGCGGATCACGCGGGCGCATTGGAAATAGTCGCCGCGGTCGATCAGGACCACCATCTGCCCCTGCGAGAGATAGCCGGCTGTCTCGTTCGCGGCGGCGCGCTCCTTCGGCACGCGGAACCAGAAGACGTCGATCGGCACGCCAAGATCGAGAAGCGGCAGGCCGGCGGCCTCGCGCAATATGGAGGTGCGGCCATCGGCGAGGATCACCAGCCGCGCCACGATCTCCTCGCCGTCGCGCGTGCGGACGCCGGCGATCCGCCCGCCGTCCTCGACCAGCGCGACCGCCTCCGTCTCCATCCGCAGCCCGAAGCTCGGGTAAAGTCTCGCCTGATGCGCGACGAAATCGAGGAAATGCCATTGCGGCATCATCGCGACGAATCGGCCGCGTCCGGGCAAATGCGAGAAATCCGCGACGCGATAGCTCCGCCCGCCGATCACCGCGCCGATCTCCGTCACCTTGTCGTGCGGCTCGGCCAGCAATGCGTCGAGCAGGCCGAGTTCGTCGAACAGGTCCAGCGTCGACGGATGAACCGTATCGCCCCTGAAATCGCGCAGGAAATCGCCGTGCTTCTCCAGCACCGCCACATCCAGCCCGGCGCGTGCGAACAACAGCCCGGCCATCATCCCCGCCGGTCCGCCGCCGACAATGACGATATCATGTTTTTTCATTGCTACGCTCCTGACAGCAGCCGCGTCATCCGGTTAGGATAACGCGATGGCGATCGGTTTGGACAATCAGGGTTTCAGCGACACGTTGGTGATCCTTGGCGCGGCGGGGTTGGTGATCCCGGCCTTCGCGCGATTCAAGGTCAGCCCGGTGATCGGGTTCATCCTCGTGGGCATGCTGGTCGGCCCGGCGGGGCTGGGGCGGCTCGTGGACGAGGCTCCGTGGCTCTATTATCTCACGATCACCAACCCACATGCAATCGAGCCGTTCGCGGAGTTCGGCATCGTCCTGCTGCTGTTCTCCATCGGGCTGGAGCTGTCGTTCCGGCGCCTGTGGGCGATGCGGCGGCTGGTGTTCGGCACGGGCGCGGCGGAGCTGTTCGGCTCGGCATTGCTGATCGGCACCGGGCTGCACTTCCTGGGGCAGAACTGGGCCGGTTCCATCGGGCTGGGGCTGGCGCTGGCGCTGTCGTCCACCGCGCTCGTGCTGC
>JASGGR010000018.1:0-28783 GCA_047602705.1 Sphingomonas bacterium
GGCGGCCGAGCATCAGGCCGCGCGCCCCGTCGCCCGCGCCCTTCGGCTGTCGAAGGCCCTGTTCGATACGCCGGTGCCGGAACAGCGGCCCGAACCCGTGTTCGACGCGCTCGCCCTCCGCCGCCTGCTGGCGCGCGACGGCTGGGGCAGGGGCACCCGGCCGGCGACTCGCCTTGCTTTCTATATCCGCTCGCACTGGATGAGGATGCCGCCGGCGATGCTCGCCCGGCATTTGTGGATCAAGGCGCGGCGTCGCCCCTGACGCGGCGGAACAGGCCCGCGAGCGCTACCACCGCGAGGATGGCGGCGGTGTCCGCGATCCAGTCCATGATGTCGCAATCGCGGTGCAATATGGGGATGGACTGCGCCACCTCGATCAGCGCGCCCAGGAACGACAGCCGCTCCGCGATCCGCAGCAGCGGCGCCTTCGGATAGGCGAGCAGCGACAACAGGGTCAGCGTCGCGAACGCCGTCATATGCTGCCACTTGTCGCCCACCCCGTTCAGTTGCGGCGGGGTCGGCAGCAGCGCCATGGTGATGGCGAAGGTGGTGGCCATCGCCAGCAGGAGCCGCCAGAAGGTCAGGTGCTGTTCTTTCGTCATAGCGTCTCGAGTGTCGGGATCAGTTCGTCGAAATGCGCGATCACCGCGTCCGCGCCGAGCGTCTCGACCGGCTGGTTGAGAAAGCCGAATGCGCAGGCGACCGCCTTGATCCCAGCCGCATGGGCAGCGCCCACGTCGTAGATCGAATCGCCCACGAACGCCGCCTGCCCGCCGCCGCATTGCGCGATCATCGCCTCGATCGGCGCGGGGGAGGGCTTGCCCGCCCCGCCGATCACCGTGGCGAATCGCGGCGTCAGGTCGAGCGCGTCGAGCAGCGGCCGGGCGAGCCGTTCCGCCTTGTTCGTCACCAGGGCGATCGCCACGCCCCGCGCCGCGAGCGCGTCCAGCATGGCGATCGCGCCGGGGAAGGGCGTCGTGTGGACCGCGATATGCGCGCGATAGAAATCGAGCATCCGCGGAAGCAGGCGATCGAGCAGCGCCGCGTCGCAACCGCCCGTCGCCTCCAGCGCGAGTTCCAGCATGTGCCGCCCACCGCCGCCGATCATGCGGCGCACGCGCTCCACGGGAAGCGTCTCACGCCCTTCGGTCGCGAGGGTGTGATTCACCGCCGCCGTGAGGTCCATGGCGGTGTCGAGCAAGGTGCCGTCGAGGTCGAAACCGACGATCGTGAACGGAAAAACATCCATCGGTCATTTGCCAGACAGCAGCGCTCTGGAAATGGCAAGCGCCCAATGCGAAAGCACGTCCTTATGAACAGCCAGCCGATCGCCGCCATCGTCCTTGCCGCCGGCAAGGGCACCCGGATGAAGTCAGACCTGCACAAGGTGCTCCATCCGCTCGCCGGCCGTCCGATGCTGCTGCACCTGCTCTCCAGCGTCGCGGCGCTGGAGCCGGCGCGCACCGTCGTCGTGGTCGGCGCGGGCCGGGATCAGGTGGAGGCCGCCGTCGCCCCTCTCGGCGCGGAGGTGGCGCATCAGGCGGAGCAGCTCGGCACCGGCCATGCGGTGCGGCAGGCGGAGGCGCTGCTCGGCGATTTCGCGGGCGACGTGCTGATCCTCTATGGCGACGTGCCGCTGGTGACGGAGGAGACGATGCGGCGGATGCTCGCGCGGCTCCATGCCCCCGATGCGCCCGCCGCCGTGGTGCTCGGCTTCCGTCCCGACGATGCCGCGGCTTATGGCCGGATCATCGCGGACGGCGACGGGCGTATCGCGAAGATGGTGGAGTATAAGGACGCTTCGCCCGAGGAGCGCGCGGTGAACCTGTGCAACTCCGGGCTGATGGCGGTGCGCGGCGGGGACCTGTTCGGCCTGCTCTCCCGCGTCGGAAACGACAATGCGGCGGGCGAATATTACCTCCCCGATATCGTGATGCTCGGCATGGCGGACGGCCGTTCCTCCGCCGTGATCGAGACGGACGCGGCAGAGGTGGCCGGCGTCAACAGCCGCGCGGAGCTGGCAGGCGTGGAACGCGCCTGGCAGGACAAGCGCCGGGCGCAGGCAATGACCGAAGGCGCGACGCTGATCGCGCCGGAAACGGTGTGGTTCGCTTACGACACGCGAATCGGCCGCGACGTCACGATCGAGCCGAACGTGGTGTTCGGCCCCGGCGTGAGCGTGGCGGACGGGGCGGTGATCCATGCCTTCAGCCATCTGGAGGGGGCGGAGGTCGGCGCGAATTGCTCGGTCGGCCCTTATGCGCGGCTACGGCCGGGCGCGGTGATGCAGGCCAGGTCGCGCGTCGGCAATTTCGTGGAGATGAAGAAGGCCGTGCTGGGCGAGGGCGCGAAGGCCAATCATCTCACCTACCTTGGCGATGCGGAAATCGGGGCGGGCGCGAACATCGGCGCGGGCACGATCACATGCAATTACGACGGTTTCTTCAAATATCGCACGAAGATCGGCACGGGCGCGTTCATCGGCTCCAACTCGGCTCTGGTCGCCCCCGTGACGATCGGCGACGGCGCGATCGTGGGTGCGGGCTCGGTGGTGACGGCCGACGTGACCGCCGACGCGCTAGCGCTCGTCCGGCCCGCGCAGAGCGAGAAACCGGGTTGGGCGGCGCGTTTCCGGGAAAAGATGACGGCCCGGAAGAAGCAGGGTTGAAATGATATCGTGATATGATATCTAGATATCATGCGAACCCTGGTCGATATCCCCGACGACGATATCCAATGGCTCGACCGGCGTGCGGCCGAGCAGGGGAAGTCCCGCGCCGCGCTGGTGCGGGAGGCGGTCGCCGCCTTCCGCGCGGAGCGGGGGACCGACTGGATCGCACGCGGCGCGGGCTATTGGCGCGGGCGGGCCGATATCGGCGACGCCATCGCCTGGCAGCGCGCGCTGCGTGAAGATCGCTGACCGCCGTGTCCGATCCGTTCTTCGACACCAACATCCTCATCGACTGGCTGTTCGCCCGGCCGGAGGCGATTGCGGAACTGAACCGCTATGCTCGCCATCGCATCAGCCGCATCGTCTGGACCGAACTGCTGGCCGGCGAGCCGACGGAGACGCGTGGCGAGATCCAGTCGCTGCTCCAGCCCTTTGAGGTGGTGGAGATCGACCAGCGCATCGCCCGCACCGCCGCGGATATCCGCCAGCGAACCCGGATGAAACTGCTCGACGCCTTCATCCTCGCCACGGCGCAAGTGAACGGCGCGATATTGGTGACACGCAATACAAAGGATTTCCCGGCGGCCCTGCCGGGTGTTCGTATCCCTTATACACTCTAGATGATTCGAGGCATCTCATGTGCGGCATCGTAGGCATATTGGGCAAAGAGGACGTGGCCGACCGGCTGCTCGACGGGCTGAAGCGGCTGGAATATCGCGGATATGATTCCGCCGGCATCGCCACCGTCCACGACGGCGCGATCGATCGCCGCCGCGCATCGGGCAAGTTGGTCAATCTCGCGCGCGAACTGGCGGTCAATCCGCTGCCCGGCGATATCGGCATCGCGCATACGCGCTGGGCGACGCACGGCGGCCCGACCACCAATAACGCGCATCCCCATGCGACCGATCATGTCGCGGTGGTCCACAATGGAATCATCGAGAATTTCAAGCCGTTGCGCGAGGAGTTGATCGCGCGCGGCCGGGTCTTCACCAGCGAGACGGACACCGAGGTCGTCGCCCATCTGGTGAGCGAGCAGGTCGAGGCGGGCCTCGCGCCCGCCGAAGCGGTGAAAGAGGTGCTGCCGCGCCTCCACGGCGCATTCGCGCTGGCGATCCTGTTCCGAGACCATCCGGAGCTGCTGATCGGCGCGCGGCTCGGCTCGCCGCTGGTGGTCGGCTATGGCGAGGGCGAGACCTATCTCGGCTCCGACGCGCTGGCGCTGGCGCCGCTCACGCAGCGCATCGCCTATCTCGACGAAGGCGACTGGGTGGTCTGCACGCGCGAGGGCGCGCAGGTGTTCGATCGCGACAATATTCCCGTGGAACGCGCGATCACCATCTCCGGCGTCACCGGCGCGCTGATCGACAAGGGCAACCATCGCCACTTCATGCAGAAGGAGATCTACGAGCAGCCGATCGTCGTCGCCCAGACGCTGCGCGCCTATCTCCAGCGGATGGAGGATCGCGTCACCCTGCCGATCCCGGATTACGACCTGTCCGCGATCAAGCGCGTGACGATCGTCGCCTGCGGCACGAGCTTCTATGCCGGGATGGTCGCGAAATACTGGTTCGAGCAATTCGCGCGCGTGCCGGTCGACCTCGATGTCGCGTCGGAATTCCGTTACCGCGCGCCGGTGATGGAGCCGGGCGGGCTGATGATCGTCATCAGCCAGTCGGGCGAGACGGCGGACACCTTGGCCGCGCTCCGCCACGCGCGGAGCGAGGGGCAGACGATCGCGGCCGTGGTCAACGTGCCGACCAGTTCGATGGCGCGCGAGGCCGACCTGCTGCTCCCCACCCATGCCGGGCCTGAGATCGGGGTGGCCTCCACTAAGGCCTTCACCTGCCAGCTCGCCGTGCTGGCGGCGCTGGCGGCCAATCTGGCGCGGGCGAAGGGGCTCCTCTCCCCGGCGGACGAGAAGACGGTGGTGAAGCATCTTGCCGAGGCGCCCGCCGCGCTCAACGCCGCGCTCGCCTATGACGAGGCGATCGAGGCGATGGCGGGCACGGTCGCCGGCGCGCGCGACGTGCTCTATCTGGGGCGCGGGACGGATTATCCGCTGGCGCTTGAAGGCGCGCTGAAGCTCAAGGAAATCAGCTACATCCACGCCGAAGGTTATGCGGCAGGCGAGATGAAGCACGGGCCGATCGCGCTGATCGACGAGAATGTGCCGGTGATCGTCATCGCGCCGAGCGGGCCGCTGTTCGACAAGACCGTCAGCAACATGCAGGAGGTGCAGGCGCGTGGCGGCAAGGTGGTGCTCATCAGCGACTATGACGGGATCGAGGCGGCCGGCGAAGGGTGTCTCGCCACGATCACCATGCCCAAGGTTCATCCGCTGATCGCGCCGCTCGTCTATGCCGTGCCGGTGCAATTGCTCGCCTACCATGTCGCGGTGGCGAAGGGGACGGACGTGGATCAGCCGCGCAATCTGGCGAAATCCGTCACCGTGGAATGAGGTTTGCCGGGAGGCGCGGAGTTTTCCTCCCGCCTCCAATAACCTGGCCGGGTGTCATCAAACCGTCATCAAAGCGGCAGATGGCGTTGGGCCATCATGGCAAGCAACATTGTCGCGACGGTCGATTCGTCCGCACCCACCTCGTCGCGCAGGTTCGACCGCGCGCCGCATCCCGTTGCACGGTTCATCTTCCTCGCGCTGATCGTCCTCGGCCTCGGCTATGCCGGCGTCAGCGTGCTTCTCGACACACGGCAGGTGGGCGAGGAGATGGCGCTGGGGGTGTTCCTGTTCCTCGGGCTGGCGCTGGTGATCGCGCTTGGCTTCGAGTTCGTGAACGGCTTCCACGACACGGCCAATGCCGTGGCGACCGTGATCTACACCAATTCCATGCCCGCGCATCTCGCGGTGGCATGGTCCGGCTTCTTCAACTTCCTCGGCGTGATGTTCTCCTCCGGCGCGGTCGCCTATTCGATCGTGACGCTGTTGCCGGTGGACCTGATCCTGCACGTCGGATCGGGCGCGGGGTTCGCGATGATCTTCGCACTGCTGCTCGCGGCGGTCGTATGGAACCTGGCGACCTGGTATGTCGGGCTGCCCAACAGTTCCAGCCATACGCTGATCGGCTCGGTGCTGGGCGTCGGCCTCGCCAACCAGCTCATCAGCGCCGGCCGCGCCGGCACCTCGGGCGTGGACTGGAGCCAGGCGACCAAGGTGCTGAGCGGCCTGTGGATGGCGCCGCTGATCGGCTTCGGCGCGTCGATCCTGCTGCTGCTCGCGATGCGCGCGGTGGCGCGCAACCCGAAATTGTTCAAGGAAGCGCCAAAGGGCGAAACGCCGCCGCCGCGCGGCATCCGCGCCTTGCTGATCTTCACCTGCACGGCCGTTTCGTTCAGCCACGGGTCGAACGACGGGCAGAAGGGCATGGGGCTGATCATGCTGATCCTGATCGGCTGCGCGCCCACGGCCTATGCGCTCAACCGCACCCTGCCCGCGAGCGAGACGCGCGCGTTTGCCGTCAGCGCGCAGGATGCGTCCGGCGTGCTGGCGAGACACGGCGCGATCGCGGTGAGCGCGGGGAATGCGCGCCCGGTGCTGATGGACGCGCTGGAGCGACGCAACCCGGTGAACCCGCAAGCCTATGGCGCGATCATCGAGGTTTCGCGGGAATTGCGCCAGCAAGTGTCCGGTTATGGGACACTTTCGCGCATCCCGGCGCAAGCGGCATCGAACATCCGCAACGACATGTATCTGGTGCTCGACGCGACCCGGCTGATCACCAAGAAGGAAGGCACGCCCTTCAGGCCGGCCGAGATCGCAGTGCTCAAGGATTACCAGACGCGGCTGGAGGCCGGCACGCGCTTCATTCCGTTGTGGGTGAAGATCGCGGTGGCGATCGCGTTGGGGCTGGGCACGATGATCGGGTGGAAAAGGATCGTCGTCACCGTGGGCGAGAAGATCGGCAAGCAGCACATGACCTATGGCATGGGCGCGTCGGCCGAACTGGTCGCGGCGGGGACGATCCTTGCCGCCGACCGCTTCGGCCTGCCGGTGTCCACCACGCATATCCTGTCCTCCGGCGTGGCGGGCGCCTCGGTGGCCAGCGGCTTCGGATTGCAGAAGAAGACGCTGCTCCAGCTCGCGGCGGCGTGGCTGCTGACCTTGCCGGTGGCGATGCTGCTGTCGGGCGGGCTTTACTGGCTGCTGCTGTTAATCGTGCGCGCCTGGGGCGGGTGAGGGCCTTGCCAGCGGGGTGGGTTTGACCTACCTGCCCATTTTTCAGGCAACCCAATGCGAACCCTAAGCCCTATCCAGATCGGCCCGGTGCGGATCGACAGCCCGGTGGTGCTCGCGCCGATGACCGGCGTGACCGACCAGCCGTTCCGTACGCTCGTCCGCCGCTACGGCTCCGGGCTGAACGTGACCGAGATGATCGCGAGCCAGGCCGCCCTGCGCGAGACGCGCCAGTCCCTGCAGAAGGCGGCATGGCATCTCTCCGAGGAGCCGGTTTCGATGCAGCTCGTCGGCTGCACGCCCTATGAGATGGGAGAAGCCGCGAAGCTCGCCGAGGACAAGGGCGCGGCGATCATCGACATCAACATGGGCTGCCCCGTGCGCAAGGTGACGAACGGCGACGCCGGGTCCGCGCTGATGCGCGACCTGAAGCTCGCCGGCGGCATCGTCGAGGCGGTGGTGAGGGCGGTGAAGGCCCCGGTGACGCTCAAGATGCGGATGGGCTGGTGCCACGATAGCCTCAACGCGCCGGAGCTTGCGCGGATCGCGGAGGATCTCGGCTGCCGGATGATTACCGTCCACGGCCGCACGCGCAACCAGATGTATAAAGGCTCGGCCGACTGGGCGTTCGTGCGCCGGGTGAAGGATGCGGTGGGCGTGCCGGTGATCGTCAACGGCGATATCTGCGATATCGAGGATGCGGAGCGCGCGCTTGAGCTGTCCGGCGCGGACGGCGTGATGATCGGGCGGGGGGCCTATGGCCGGCCCTGGCTGCTCGGTCAGGTGATGGAATGGTTCGCCACCGGCCGGCGCGTGGAAGATCCGTCGATCGAGGAACAATATCTCGCGATCGTCGAACATTACGAGGCGATGCTCACGCATTATGGCACGATGACCGGCGTCAACATGGCGCGCAAGCATATCGGCTGGTATACCAAGGGCCTGCCCGGCTCGGCGGAGTTCCGCAACAAGGTGAACCAGGAGCCGGACGCCAAGCGCGTGCTGGCGATGCTCGCGGAATTCTACGCCCCGTGGCGGAGCCGCGCGGCGGCGTGAACGTCCGCGCGCCCGATCTGGCGCCGGACCCGGCCGAGGTGCTGGCGGCGCTGCCGGTCGCTACCTTGCTGATCGACCCGGAGGACCGCATCGTCCGCGCCAATGCGGAGTGCGAGTTGCTGCTCAACCTTTCCGAACGCGCGATGATCGGCCGGCCGCTCCATGCAATGCTGTCCCTGCCCAAGGAGGCGGACGGGCAGGCGGGCAGGGCCTTCGCCGTCTTCGATACCGAGATCGAGACGCGCGGCGGCGTGCGGATGCGCGTCGATCTGGCGCAGGCGGAGCTGGCGGACCACCCCGGCTGGCGCGCGATCACACTCCACCATGCGGCCACCACGCGGCTTTTCGGCCATTCGGCCGATCGCGCGGCGGCGGCGCGGTCGGCGGTGGGAGCAGCCGCGATGCTGGCGCATGAGATCAAGAACCCCCTCTCCAGCATTCGCGGCGCGGCGCAATTGATCGCGGACGGCGCGGCGGCGGACGATCTTACCCGGCTGATGATAGCGGAGGTGGATCGCATCGCCGCGCTGATCGACCGGATGGAGGATTTCACCGACACCCGCCCGCTCGCGTTGGAGCCGCTCAACATCTACCCGCTGCTCGCCCATGCGCGCGAGGTGGCGCTGGCCGGCTTCGCGCGCGGGGTGACGATCGAGGAACGGTTCGATCCGTCCTTGCCGCCCGCGCTCGGCAATCGCGACGCGCTGCTTCAGGTGCTGCTCAACCTGCTCAAGAACGCCGCCGAGGCGCTGGGAGACGGCGATGAGCGGCGCATCGTGCTCGCCACCGCCTATCGCCACGGCATGGCCGTCAGCCCCGCGCCCGGCCGCCCGCGCTTGCCGCTGCCGATCGAACTCTGCGTGATGGACAGCGGCCCCGGCGCGCCGGGGGATATCGCGGAGCATCTGTTCGACCCGTTCGTCTCCAGCCGCCCGGAAGGAAAGGGGCTTGGCCTTGCGCTGGTCGACAAGCTGGTCCGCGATCAGGGCGGGATCGTCCAATATTCACGCGAGGGTTCGCCGCTTATGACCGTCTTCCGCATCCTCCTGCCGAGGGCGGCGGCATGACGACGGGCGAGGTGCTGCTGGTCGATGACGACAATGCGATCCGCACCGTGGTGGCGCAGGCCCTGCGCCGCGCCGGCCATCGCGTCCGCACCGCCGCCAGTCTCGCGGATCTGGATCGCGAGCTGAAGCTGGGCGCGCCGGACGTGCTGGTGACGGACGTGGTGCTGCCCGACGGCGACGGGATCGAGCATGTCTCCCGCCTGATCGCTGAGCGGCCGGAGATGCCGGTGATCGTGCTTTCCGCGCGCAACACGCTCACCACCGCCGTTCGCGCGAACGAGGCCGGGGCATATGACTATCTCCCCAAGCCGTTCGATCTCGATACGCTCGGCCGCACCGTTGCCAAGGCGCTGGCCAGGCGCGGGGCCGATGCGCCAAGCGCCGAGGCCGATGAGGATCAGGCGCTCCCGCTGATCGGCCGCTCGCCCGCGATGCAGGAGGTGTATCGCGTGATCGCGCGGCTTGTGTCGAACGACCTCACCGTGCTCGTCTCCGGCGAGTCCGGCACCGGCAAGGAGCTGGTGGCCCGCGCGATCCACGATCTCGGGCCGCGCCGGGCCGGACCGTTCGTGGCGATCAACATGGCCGCCATCCCGCGCGAGCTGATCGAGGCGGAATTGTTCGGCCATGAGCGCGGCGCCTTCACCGGCGCGGCGCAGCGCAATGCCGGGCGGTTCGAGCAGGCGGCGGGCGGCACCCTTTTCCTCGACGAGATCGGGGACATGCCGATCGAGGCGCAGACGCGTCTGCTCCGTGTGCTTCAGCAGGGGGAGTTCACCACCGTCGGCGGATCGCGCACGATCCGCGCCGATGTGCGCATCGTCGCCGCCACCAATCGCGATCTGCAACAGGCGGTGGCGCGCGGCGCGTTCCGCGAAGACCTCTATTACCGGCTCAACGTTGTGCCGGTGTCGCTGCCCGCATTGCGCGAGCGGCGTCAGGATATCGGCGCGCTCGCCCGCCATTTCCTCGATCGCGCCGCCGAAGCCGGCCTGCCGCGCAAGACGCTGGGTGACGATGCCGTGGCCGTGCTGGAGGCGCACGACTGGCCGGGCAACGTGCGGGAGCTGGAGAATCTCATGCGCCGCCTCGCGGCCCTCTCTCGCGACGATCGGGTCAGCGCGGGCGAGATCCGCGAGATGCTGGGCGGACCGCAAGCCCATGCCGCCGCGACGCCGGACCCGGCGATCGACATGGCGGTCCGCACCTGGATCGAGCAGCTCGCAAGCAGCGCGCCCGCCGTGCTGGAGGACGGCACGCTCTACGACCGGCTGATCGCGGAGGTCGAGCGCCCGCTGATCGAAACCATGCTCGCCCGCTTCGGCGGCAACCAGCTTCGGGCCGCGCGGGCGATGGGGCTAAACCGCAACACCTTGCGCAAAAGGCTCGACATGCTGGGCATCGATCCCGCCCAGCGCACATCTGATCGTTGATCGAGGGCTATCGCGCGATTCTGTGTTCTCTCTGCAACACCTTTGTTGTAGCAGGGTGACGATGAACGCCAGCATGGCATCCGTGACGACCGAATCGACGCCGAGGCGGCGTTTCGTCGTCACGCCGGCGATCGAGCTTGCCGTGCTGGCGGTCGCGGTCGCGGTGGGCATCTCCAGCTATTTCGTGATCGAACATGCCGGCAAGCCGCAGGGCCTGATCGCGCCGCCGCTGGTGGCGCTGCTGCTGATTGCGAACCTCGTGCCGGGCGTGGCCCTGCTGATGCTGCTGGGGCGGCGGATCGCGAACCGGCGCGCGCGCCTGTCGCCGATCGGCGGGGAGGGGCGGCTCCATGTCCGGCTCGTCGCGATCTTCTCGGTCGTGGCGGCGGTGCCGATGCTGTTCGTCACCATCGCGGCCTCGCTGCTGTTCCAATATGGCGTGCAATTCTGGTATTCCGATCGCGCGCGCGGCGTGTTCGAGAACGCCACGACACTCACTCGGGCCTCATACAACCAGTTCCTCCAGCGCTGGGAGGAAGCCACGGTGACGATGGCGCAGGATATTTCCGACGAGCTGCGCCAACGCCCCCTCGACGATCCGCGCTTCCGCCCGTTCCTGTTCCAGCAAACCTATTACCGGAGCCTTTCGGAAGCGCTGATCTTCTCCGTCGCGCCCAACGGCGAATTGCAGACGCTCGCCTTCGTCAATCCCTATGACCTGAACCTCGCGCGCCAGGTTTCGGCGGATGCGGTGAGCGAATTGCGGCGCGGCCAGCGCAGCGTCGTCACCGTCACCGGCGATCGCATCCAGACCGTCACCCGCGTGCCGGGGACGGAAATGTTCCTCTACGCCGCCCGCGTCACCGATCCGAAGCAGATGACGACGCAGACGAAGCGCGCGGAGGCGGCGCTCGCCAATTACCACGCCCTGCTCGCCAAGGCGCGGACGTTGCAGGTGCGCTTCAACGTGGCGCTGCTGGTGCTGTCGCTTCTGATCGTCGGCGTGGCGGTATGGATCGGCCTTGCCGTGGCGGACAGGCTGGTACGGCCGGTCGGCCAATTGGTCGATGCGGCGCGACGCGTCGAGAGCGGCGATCTCGCCGCGCGCGTGCCGGAGACGAAGGCGCGGGACGAAGTCGGCACGCTCGCCACCGCCTTCAACCGCATGACCGAGCGGCTGCAGGCGCAGAACAAGGCGCTCGTCACCGCCAATGCCCAGCTCGACAGTCGCCGCGCGCTGATCGAGGCCGTGATGTCCGGCGTGTCGGCGGGCGTGATCTCGATCGCGGGCGATC
The DNA here is from genome assembly GCA_047602705.1 of Sphingomonas bacterium. Taxonomy (GTDB): domain Bacteria; phylum Pseudomonadota; class Alphaproteobacteria; order Sphingomonadales; family Sphingomonadaceae; genus Sphingomonas. Next base: position 11,715 of record JASGGR010000018.1, read on the forward strand.
GCACGGTGCGGCTCATCAACAGCTCGGCCGAAACATTGCTGGGGATCACCGAGGCGCCTTCGGGCAAGAGGCTCGCCGAAATCGCGCCGGAGCTGGACGCCCTGCTTGACGGCAATGCGCGCGAGGCGATCGTGCAGGTGGCGGTGGGCGGGGAGCCGCGCACGCTCGCCGTCAGGATCGCGCGCGACGGCAGCGGGCCGATCCTCACCTTCGACGATATCACCCAGCAACTGCTCGATCAGCGCCGCGCCGCCTGGGCGGACGTGGCGCGGCGCATCGCGCATGAGATCAAGAACCCGCTCACCCCGATCCAGCTCGCGGCGGAACGGCTCCAGCGCCGCTACGGCGGCAAGGTGGAAGAGGGGGACACCGTCTTCGCCCGGCTGACCGACACCATCGTGCGGCAGGTGGGCGATCTCAGGCGGATGGTGGACGAATTCTCATCCTTCGCTCGAATGCCCAAGCCGGTGTTCCGCGCGGAGTCCCTGGTCGATATCGCGCGGCAGACGATGTTCCTGCACGAAGTCGCGCATAGCGGCGTGCGCTTTGAGCTGGTCCATGACGAGCCCGGCCCGATGCTGGTATGCGACCGGCGGCAGATCGGTCAGGCGCTCACCAATATCGTCAAGAATGCCGTGGAAGCCATTGAGGCAAAGGACGAAGAGGGTGGCGAGGTGCGCATGACGCTGGCCGAAACGCCCGGCCGCATCACCATCACCGTCGCGGATACCGGCGTCGGCCTTCCCGTGGAGCGGGATCGGATCGTCGAGCCTTATATGACGACCCGTGCGCGCGGCACCGGCCTTGGTCTCGCGATCGTCAAGAAGATCGTCGAGGAACATTTTGGAACAATTGCCTTTTCGGATTCCCCCGGCGGTGGCGCATTGGTGACGATGACGTTCGACACCATGATGCTCTCCGGCGTCGACGCCGGCGGTGACGATCTCATGAATTGCGGCGAGGAGAGGGGCATCGCCGCGCTTACCCCGAACCGGACGGTCTGACATGGCGCTCGACATCCTTGTCGTAGATGACGAACTCGATATCCGCGAACTGGTCGCCGGAGTGCTGGAGGACGAGGGCTATGGAACCCGCGTCGCAGCCGACAGCGATGCCGCGCTGGAGGCGATCGCCACGCGCCGGCCGAGCCTTGTCCTGCTCGACGTCTGGCTGCAAGGCTCGCGACTTGACGGGCTGCAACTGCTGGACGAGATCAAGCGCCGCGATCCCTCCATCCCGGTGCTGATGATCTCGGGTCATGGCAATCTCGATACCGCCGTGGCGGCGATCCGTGCCGGCGCTGTGGATTTCATCGAAAAGCCGTTCCAGGCCGAACGCCTGTTGCTGATGGTGGAACGCGCGACCGAGACGGAGCGGTTGCGCCGCGAGGTCGCCTCCCTCCGCGCCTCGGCCGGGCATGATACGGACCTCACCGGAAACTCCGGCGCAATCAACGCGGTGCGCGCGACCCTGAAGCGCGTGGCCGGCACCGGCAGCCGCATCCTCATTACCGGCCCGGCCGGCGTGGGCAAGGAAATCGCTGCCCGCCTGCTTCACGGCTGGAGCCCGCGCGCCGGCTCTCCCTTCGTGATCGTCAGCGCCGCGCGGATGACGCCGGAGCGCGTGGAGGAGGAATTGTTCGGCGTGGAGGAGGGGGGCGATCTCGTCCGTCCCGGCCTGCTCGAACAGGCGCATGGCGGCACATTGTTCCTCGACGAGATCGCGGACATGCCGATGGCGACGCAGGGCCGCATCCTGCGCGTGCTGACCGACCAGAGCTTCACCCGCGTCGGCGGCACTCGGCAGGTGAAGGTCGACGTGCGCGTCGTTTCCGCCACCGCGCGCGATCTGACCCGGGAGATCGCGGAGGGACGCTTCCGCGAGGATCTCTATTACCGGCTGAACGTCGTCCCCGTCACCATGCCGCCGCTGGCGGAACGGCGGGAGGACATTCCTCCGCTGGTCGAGCATTTCGTGGCCCATTATGCGTCCGAACGCCGCGTGCCGACGCCGGAGATCGCGATCGACGCGATGGTGGCGCTCCAGAGCTACGATTGGCCGGGCAATGTCCGCCAGCTTCGCAACGTGGTGGAGCGCACAATCATCCTCGCGCCCGGCGACCGGATCGGGCGGATCGACCTAGATCTCCTGCCTGCCGAGGTATTGGGCGAGAGCGAGGGCAATGCCGGCACCGCAGCGATCATGGGCGCGCCGCTGCGCGAGGCGCGCGAGACGTTCGAGCGCGAATATCTGCGTGTCCAGATTCGTCGCTTTTCGGGCAATATCTCCCGCACCGCCTCCTTCATCGGGATGGAAAGATCGGCGCTGCACCGCAAGCTCAAGCTGCTCGGCATCACCGAAACCCGCGAGGATTGATGCGCGTTCACGTTGCAGCAAGGCGAACACGTCTCTAGACTGCTCGCGTCGCCGGCATGGCGGCGGCAACCCGACGCCGGGCACCGGCGCATCGCGGGGCAAACCCCGCCAAGAATCGAAGGAATCGAGCCAATGGCCGAAAAGCAAACCTCTCTTCAAGATTTGTTCCTCAACGCACTGCGCAAGTCGAAGACGCCGGTCACGATGTTCCTCGTGAAGGGCGTGAAGCTTCAGGGCATCGTCACCTGGTTCGACAATTTCTCCGTCCTTCTGCGCCGCGACGGACAGTCCCAACTCATATACAAGCACGCTATCTCCACCATCATGCCCGGGGGGCATCTCGACGTCGCGGCGATCGTCGACCAGATGGGCGAAACGGCGAAGAAGCAGCCGCTGTTGCAGGAGGTTTTCCTGAACGCGGTGCGCAAGACGCAGGATCCGGTGACGATGTTCCTCGTCAACGGCGTGATGCTCCAGGGCAATATCGCGGCCTTTGACCTGTTCTGCATGCTGCTGCAGCGCGATGGCGCGTCGCAGCTTGTCTATAAACATGCGGTTTCCACCATTCAGCCGTCACGCGCGCTGAACCTTGCCGAAGAAACAACGGGTTCGGACGAAGATTGAGCACCGGATTCGAACGTGATCGCGATGAGTTCGCGCGTGGGGCGCGGGCCATCGTGGTCTATCCCGATCTCGGCGGCTCCTCCCGCGATGCCGAAGCGCGTCTTGAGGAGACCGCCGGGCTGGCCGAAGCGATCGGCGTGGAGGTCGTGGGACGCGAGACGTTTCGCGTCCGCACGCCACGCGCGGCCACTCTGATCGGCACCGGGCAGGTGGAGGCGATCGCCACGCTCGCCCGAATGGAGGAAGCGGGGCTGGTGGTGTTCGACGCTGGCCTCACGCCGATCCAGCAGCGCAATCTGGAGACAGCGCTGGAAGCCAAGGTGATCGATCGCACCGGCCTGATCCTTGAAATCTTCGGCGAGCGTGCCGCGACGGCCGAGGGCCGCCTGCAGGTGGAGCTTGCGCATCTCGATTATCAGGCCGGCCGGCTGGTGCGGAGCTGGACCCACCTCGAGCGTCAGCGCGGCGGCTTCGGCTTCCTCGGCGGCCCCGGCGAGACGCAGATCGAGGCGGATCGCCGCCTGATCCGCGACCGGATGGCGCGGCTGCGGCGGGAACTGGAACAGGTGACGCGAACGCGCGGCCTGCACCGTGGCCGTCGCCAGCGCGCTCCGTGGCCGGTGATAGCGCTCGTCGGCTATACCAACGCCGGAAAATCAACGCTTTTCAATCGCCTGACGGGAAGTCAGGTGATGGCGAAGGACCTGCTTTTCGCTACGCTGGACCCAACGCTGCGGCAGATTTCATTGCCGGGGATCGATAAGGCGATCCTGTCCGACACGGTGGGCTTCGTTTCCGAATTGCCGACGCAATTGGTTGCAGCATTCAAGGCGACGCTGGAGGAGGTCGTTTCAGCCGATCTGCTGATCCACGTCCGCGACGTCGCGCATCCCGATAGCGAGGCGCAACGCGCCGATGTCGAGGCGGTGCTTGCGGAGATCGGTGTCTCCGAAAGCACGCCCCGAATCGAGGCGTGGAACAAGCTCGACCTACTGGAAGGCGATGCGCGCGCCGCGATGCTGGCCGAAGCGGATCGCCGTGAGGATGTCGTCGCGATTTCGGCGCTGACGGGGGAGGGGATCGATCGTCTGGTCACTACCGTCGCCGATCTGCTTACCGCCGGGCATCAGCGCTATACCATCACGCTCGACGTGGCCGACGGGGCGGGAGCAGCATGGCTGCATCAGCATGGCGAGGTGATCGATCAGGCGATCGAGGACGATCATGTCGTCTATGAGGTGCGGATGGCGCCCCGCGACTATGAGCGCTTCATGACGCGCTGATCATTTCGCGCGCCGCTCATCCTCCTTGGCCGCAAGCCACAATGTTTCCTTTTCATCAAGATCAAGCGTAGCGAAGGACTTGCCAGCCATTGTTTCCATGAAACGGAAACGCCGCTCGAACTTCGCGTTCGACGAACGCAATGCGGCTTCCGGGTCTATGCCCAGATGCCTGGCCCAGTTGACCACGACGAACAGCAGGTCGCCGATTTCATCCATCCGCTCGGCATCGCTGGCCGCATTTTCGACCTCCGCGATCTCCTCGTCTACCTTCGCGCGCGGGCCTTTGGCATCCGGCCAGTCGAACCCGACGCGGGCGGCGCGCTTCTGGAGCTTCTCCGCGCGCAGCAGCGCCGGCAGGCCCAGCGCAACTCCGGCGAGCGCGCTGTCATCGGCCTTTTTGGCGGCGCGTTCCTCCGCCTTGATCTGTTCCCAGAGATGATGGCCGCCATCGGGCCGGTCGCCGAAGATATGGGGATGGCGGCGCTCCATCTTGTCCGAAACGGCATCCGCGACCGCACCGAAATCGAACAGTCCGGCTTCCTCCGCCATCCGCGCATGAAACACGACCTGAAGGAGCAGGTCGCCAAGCTCATCCTTCAGGTCCGCCATATCGTTGCGCGCGATCGCATCGGCCACTTCATGCGCTTCCTCGATCGTATAGGGCGCGATCGTCTCGAAGCTCTGCGCGACATCCCATTCACAGCCACGTTGCGGGTTGCGCAGACGCGCCATGATCGCCAGCAATCGCTCGATAGGGGGCGTCTCTCTCTCAGGCATATATAAAACCGATAATATACATTATGTAAAGAACCGGGCGATGAGCAGGCCGAGGCCGAAGATCGCCACCCATGCGAGCGCCATCTTCATCGTTTGCCCCAGCGGCACCCTTCGGCTCGCCAATGCCGATAGCGGCAGCAACAGCATCAGCGCATAGAGCGCAATCTCCGCGCCATTGCTCATACAATGATCTCCATCCCGTCGAAGCCCGGTGCGATGCCTTCCGGCAGTTCCGCGCACAGGATACGATAATCCATCGACTGGTCCATATGGATGAGCGCGGTCTGGCGCGGCATGAGGTCTTCCACCCAGCCGATCACCTGCACCAGATGCGGATGAGAAGGATGCGGCCGTCGACGCAACGCATCCACCACCCATATGTCCAGCCCGGCATAGAGACGGCGCATATCCGGCGTCATATCGCTCAGGTCAGTGGCATAGCCGATCGACTTCCCATCCGCCGAGAATCGCAGGCCCGCAGAGGTGATCGATGCATGCGGCTGATCCACCACCTCGATCCCGATCGTTCCGATCGTCAGATGGTCAGGCAAAGGCGCGATATCCACCGTTGGGGGATAGCCGTGATGGCCGCTGAAAACGTAAGAGAATTTGGCCTTGAGCGCTTCCAGCGTGCCCGTCCGCGCATAGGCCGGGACAGGCGTCCCGCGTGCATGGAAAATCTGCCGCAGATCGTCGATACCGAAAATATGGTCGGCATGTTCATGCGTCCAGATCACTGCATCGACTGTGCCGACTTCTGCCGCGAGCAATTGCGCGCGCATGTCCGGGCTGGTGTCGATCAGGATGCGGGTGCCGTCATGTTCGACCAGGGCGGAGGCGCGGGTGCGATAATTGCGCGGTTCCTGGGGATCGCACTCCCCCCAGTCCCCACCGATCCGCGGCACGCCGGACGATGTGCCGGAGCCGAGGATACGAATCTTCATGCGCGCGTCTTGCTGAAAAGCGTATGGAAGTTATTCGCCGTAACATCCTGTAATTGGTCGATGGATTCTCCACGAAGATTCGCGAGGAACGCGGCCGTATCGGCAACGAACGCCGGCTCTCCCGTCTTGCCCCGGTGCGGCACGGGCGCGAGGAATGGCGCATCGGTTTCCACCAACAGCCTTTCAATCGGCAGGCGCGCTGCGGTCTCCTGCAGGTCGCGCGCGTTCCTGAACGTCACGATGCCGGAAATCGAGATGTAGAAGCCCAGATCCAGCGCGATATCGGCAAAGGCTCCGCTCGCCGTGAAGCAGTGGATGACGCCGGCGAAGGCCCCCTTCCCCATTTCATCGCGCAGGATCGCGGCGGTATCCTCTTCGGCATCGCGGGTATGGACGACGATCGGCACGCCAGCCTCACGCGCTGCGGCGATATGGGCGCGGAAGCTTGCCTGCTGCCGTTCGCGATCCGAATGATCGTAATAATAATCCAGCCCGGATTCACCGATGCCGACGATACGCGGGTGCGCCGCGCGGGCGACCAGCCTGGCGGTATCGACGTGCGGGTGCTGATCGGCTTCATGAGGATGGATGCCCACCGTCGCCCAGACATCCGGCTCGCGCTCGGCGGTGGCGAGCACTTCGTCCCATTCGCTCTCGCGCGTGGCGATATTGAGCATGGCGGTGACCCCGCGCGCGCGGGCGCGTTCGAGCACCGCCCGCTGATCCTCGGCCAGCCCCTTGTAGTTCAGGTGACAATGGCTGTCGGCCAGCATCACGCCTCCTCCGCTGGCAGCTCAAGACGTGGGAAGACTGGCGTGGGCGCCACGATGCGGAAGCCGCTGGCGGCGTGGCGGTCATACCAGCCGTCGTCGTCGATCGCGGCATGATCGCGCGCATCCGCGCCGAGCTGGTCGAGCACCTTGGCCGCCGATCCCGGCACCACCGGCATGATCGCGATGGCGAGGACACGGATCGCGCGGACCAAGGTCCGCAGCACGGCATGCATCCGCTCGGGGTCTGTCTTGCGCAGCGCCCAGGGCGCTTGCGCGTCGATATAGGCGTTGCAGGCGAACACGCCGCGCAGCCACGCCTCAACACCCTGGCTGAGCATCAGGTCCTCGAATGCGGTCTTCAGTCCGGCGGCGGCGAGGATCACTTCCTCGATCAGCAGGCCATCGGCTTCCTCCGCGCGTCCGGCATCGGGAAACGCACCATCGAGGTTCTTGGCGATGAACGACAGGGTGCGCTGCGCCAGATTGCCGAAGGCGTTGGCCAGTTCGGCATTGACGCGAGTGACGATCGCCTCCGCTGAATAGCTGCCGTCCTGCCCGAAGCTAACTTCACGCAACAGGAAGTAGCGCAAGGCGTCGACACCGAATGCCGCGGTCAACTCCAGCGGATTTACGACGTTGCCGAGGCTCTTCGACATCTTCTCCCCGCGATGGAGGAGGAAGCCGTGCCCGAACACGGATTTGGGCAGCGCGATGCCTGCCGACATGAGGAACGCGGGCCAATAGACTGTATGGAAACGCATAATATCCTTGCCGATCAGATGCAGATCGGCTGGCCAGTAGCGCATGTCGCCATCGGGATAGCCCGCGCCGGTGAGATAATTGGTCAGCGCATCGACCCACACATACATCACATGGCCGGGACTGTCCGGCACCGGCACGCCCCAATCGAAACTGGTGCGCGATACCGAGAGGTCCGAAAGACCGCCCTCCACGAACCGCATGATCTCGTTGCGTCGCGCCTCCGGGCGGATGAAATCGGGGTTGTCGCGATAGAGATCGAGCAAGGGCTGCTGATATTTCGAGAGGCGGAAGAACCACGTCTCCTCCGCCGTCCATTGCACGGGTGTGCCTTGCGGAGAGAGTTTCTCGCCCCCTTCCCCCTCGACCAGTTCCTTCTCGTCATAGAAGGCTTCGTCGCGGACCGAATACCAGCCCTCGTAGCGATCGAGATACAGGTCGCCCGCTTCGCGCATCGCCTGCCAGATCGCCCGGCTGGCGCGATAATGGTCCGTATCCGTAGTCCGGATGAAGCGATCATAGGAGATGTTCAGATCGTCGCACATCGCCTTGAACAGGGACGACATTTCGAACGCCAGCTCGCGCACCTCCACGCCGCGTTCGCGCGCGGTCTGCACCATCTTCAGGCCGTGCTCGTCCGTGCCGGTCTGGAAGCGCACGTCGCGGCCGGCCTGGCGGTTGAAACGCGCGATGGCGTCGGCGGCGATCGCTTCATAGGCATGGCCGATATGCGGCTTGCCGTTCGGATAGCTGATTGCGGTGGTGATATAGAAAGGGGTGACCATGGCCCCTCCCCTACATGCGCGCAAGCCGCGCGACCACCCCCGCAAGCTCGAACACCGTGCCCCCCGCATCGAGCGACAGACGTCGCGCCGCACCGGCGATCAACTGCGCTTCCTCATAAGCATCCAATGCGGCGCGTAGCTCATCTCCGGCGCGATGCGGGGCCTGTTGCGCGATGAATTCGGGCGCGCGGTCCAGGAACGCCTCATAGCGGGGTTGCGCCGCCTTGGTGGAGAGCGCCTTGGCGAGCTTCGCGCGCTCGGCATTGCCACGATCTCCGGTGCGGGCAATGAGCGTCAACGCAGTGTCGATCACGCCTAGGTCCAGCCCGACGTAACGCAACGCCCGACCAGGAGAACCTGCGGCCGCACGCACCAGTATCTCCAGTTCCTCGCCGCGCAGACTGGGGGCTTGTTCGCACAGCACCTCCCGCACATCCGCCTCGCCGAGCAGGCCGAAGCGCAAGGTGCGGCAGCGCGATCGGATCGTCGGCAGCAGCCGGCCCGGCGCATGGCTCACCAGCAGGAAGACGGTGCCCGGGGGCGGCTCCTCGAGGCTTTTGAGCAGCGCATTGGCTCCCTCGCGTTCGAGATCGTCGATCGCGTCGATCACGATCACGCGACGGGGGCCGAGCGAGGGCGTGGTGGCGAACAGGGATTGCAGCGAGCGGACCTGCGCGATCGTGATGCTGCGCGCGACGCGCGTTTCCCCACGCTCCTCTTTGGCGAGGCGGACCAATTCGCGATAATCGGGGTGGGAGCCGGCCTCCAGCAGCGCGCGGGTCCGTTCCCCGTTCGCGTCATTCGCGGATTGCGCGAGCAGCCGCGCCGCCGCCTCCCGCGCGAAACGGCCCTTGCCTACGCCCTGCGGCCCGGCGAGCAACCATGCATGATGCAACGCACCGCTCGCCATGGCGGCGTCGAACGCGGCGCGGGCCGGAGCGTTGCCGTGGAATGGCGTCATGGCAGCAGATCCGACAGCTCGCCCAGCAGCGCAGCCGTCACCATCTCCGGCGGACGGGTGGCGTCGATGCGACGGAAGCGAGCCGGCTCGGCCCCCGCAAAGCGTGCGAAGGCAGCGGCGACCGCAGCGTGGAAGTCGGCATCCCGAAGCGCGAAGCGATCCGCGCCCGCGCCGTCGCGTCCGGCGGCGCGGCGCGCGCCTTCCTCGGGCGGAAGTTCGAGCACGAAGGTTCGATCCGGCAGCAATCCGCGCGATCCGAAGGCGTGAAGCGCCAGCACATCGCCGTCCTCGATCCCACCCGCAACACCCTGATAGGCGCGACTGGAATCGAGATAGCGGTCGCAGATCACCCATGTCCCCGCTTCGAGCGCGGGCAAGATCGTCTTCTCGACATGGTCAGCACGCGCGGCGGCGAACAGCAGGGCTTCGCTCCGCGCGCTCCAGCGCCGGACATCGCCCTGCATCAGCAAATGGCGGATCGCCTCCGCGCCTTCGCTTCCACCCGGCTCGCGCGTGGTGAGCGTGGCGATCCCGCGCGCCTCCAGCGCCGCCGCCAGCGCGCGCACCTGCGTCGACTTGCCCGCTCCCTCGCCGCCTTCCAGCGAGAGGAAGCGCCCCCTCATCCGAACAGGCCGGTCAGCCCGGCCCATGCGCGTCCGAAGAAGCCCGCCTGCCCCACATCCTTGTCCGCCACCAGCGGCAAGGTCTGGTCCGGCAGGCCGGGCGAAGTGACGATCAGGTCCGCGATATGGTCGCCAGCCTTGATCGGCGCCTTCACCGGCCCCTGATAGACGACCTTCGCGTTCAGCACCGGCACGGCGCCGGCCGGCAACGCTACTTTCAGGTCACGCGGGGCGACGAGGCCGACCTTGGAGGAACTGCCGAGCTGTACTTCGGCGTCGGCCACCTTGCGGCCTTGCTTCACCACCGGCTTCGCCTGCCACGCGCGGAAGCCCCAGTCCATGAAACGCACAGACTCCGAGATGCGCTGGTTGAAGCTGGTCAGCCCCGCGAGCACCATCACCAGCCGACGGCCATTCTGCTCGGCCGAGCCGGTGAAGCCATAGCCCGCTTCCTCGGTATGCCCGGTCTTGAGACCATCCGCCCCGGCGACGCGGCCAAGCAGCGGATCGCGGTTCGCCTGCGTGATGGCGGAGCCGGAGCCCATGGTCTTTCCCCAGGTGAAATCGGGCCGGGAATAGAATTGCTTGTAGAGCTTGTAATGGTCGCTGATCGTCGCCGCCGCCAGCTTCGCCAGATCGCGCGCGGTGACATAGGTGACGCCATTGTCCGGCCAGCCGTTCGACGTGCCGAAATGACTGTTGGTGAGGCCGAGGCGCTGCGCCGTCTCGTTCATCCGCTGGACGAAGGCATCCTCGGTGCCCGAAATCCCCTCCGCCAGCACGACACAGGCGTCATTGCCGGAAAGCGTGACGATGCCATAGAGCAGGTTAGCGACCGAAACCTTCTCGCCCGGTGACAGGAACATGGTGGAACCCGCTGCCGGGCCATGCCATTTCTTCCACGTTTCGGGCCGCACCTCGAATTCCTGATCGAGCTTCAGTTCGCCGCGCTTCACCAGATCGAAGGCGACATAGACCGTCATCATCTTCGCCAGCGAGGCCGGCGGCATCCGGCGATCGGCATCTTTTTGATACAGGATCGCGCCGGAAGACAAATCCTCCATGAACGCCACGGGCGCAGGCGTGTCGAACTGCGGCGCGGAGGCGGCGGAAGGATAAGCCACCGACAGCGCGATGGCGGGAGCGGCAAGGAGATAGGGAAGCTTGGACATGCGAGCGTCACTCAAGGAACAGGAACGAGGAAATCAAGCCATAGCCGCGCCGGACCGCGCCGTCACCCGCCCTGACGCTCCACAGCGTCAGCGAGCAACCCGACCGAAAGGGCATAGAAGTTCGAGCAATTGTAATCGAGGATCACACGATAATTGCCAGTGAGCAGATAGGCCGTCTTTCCCGGCCCATCCGGCTCCAGCAAGGTCGCGAGCACATCGTCAGCCGGCCACGGACGGTCCTGCGGCACAAGGCCGAGCCTGCGCCACTCCGCCATCGTCCGCCAGCCGCTGTGCCGCTCGAACACGCGCGCGCAGCGTGGGGAGATGAGACGGTTGGCTTGCCCGCCGCGATCGTAATTCGCGGGCACGCTCACTGCGATGCCCCAAGGCTGGCCGGGGCGCCAGCCGGCGTTGACGAAGTAGTTGCCAATGGAAGCCAGCGTGTCAGCCGCGCTGTTCCAGATATCGATTCGGCCGTCGCCGTCCCCGTCGCGCGCTACCCGGAGATAGGCGGAAGGCAGGAACTGGGGATTGCCGGTCGCCCCCGCCCAGCTACCCTTGAGCTGATCGCGCGGCACGCCCCGATCTATCATCTTGAGCGCGGCGATGAATTCGCTGGTGAACAATTCCCGCCGACGGCCTTCATAGGCCAATGTCGCCAAGCTGCGGAGCAGATCGAAGTTCCCGGTATAGGCGCCGTAGTTCGTCTCATGCCCCCAGATCGCGACCATGATCGATTCGGGCACTCCGGTTTGCGCCTCGACCGAGGCGAGCCGCCCGCGATTGGCGACATAAGCCGCGCGCCCGCGCGTGATCCGTGCCGAATCGACATGCTGCGCGCGATAGGGCGCGAAGGGTGCGATCGGCCCATTGGGGCTGCCGCCGGGCTGTTGCCGGTCAAGCTCCACCACGCGCGCGCTGAAGGACAATGTCGGCAGCACGGAATCGACTGTCGCGGGCTTCACCCCGGCCGCAATCGCCTGCGCGCGCAATGTCGGCAGATAAGCCTGGAACCCCGCATCGTCCTGCGCCGCGGCGGGCATGGCGAAAGACATGGCCGCCATCATGACGATCCCTGTGACGGCGCGAGCGAATACCCCCTTCATATGTCCTATCTCGCACGGGGAAGCGGTTTGTGAAACCGCAAGTCATCGCCAGGCTTGCACATATCGCCGCACCGCGCCACAGCGCCACTGGAATCGCTTGGCGGCAGGTCGGCGAAACGGGGCCGCAGGATGGCGGCCCATCTCCGGTCATGCCGCTGATCGGTCGGGAAGCGTGGCCGAGTGGTTGAAGGCTCCAGTCTTGAAAACTGGCATACGGGCAACCGTATCGTGGGTTCGAATCCCACCGCTTCCGCCATGCCAAACAATCGCTATCACCTGCGCTTATAAATATATACAAAAGGGGGTGACTTTTGTCCGAAGAAAAAATTACAATCAAACAAAAGCGCAACCAAGCAATCGAGATGCTTCGAATATTTGCAGCATTTGAGATAGTTTCCTATCACTCAATGGCTCCTTTTCATAATTTAACATATTCTGGACTTATTGTATTTCTTATATTATCGCCATTAATGGATACCCGGTATAATTGGGGTCGTCGCAGGAATATTGGTAAGCTTTCTCTTCAATTTTTGCTACCGTGGTTTTTTTGGATATTAATCTACGGTGTTAAAAATATTGTAACGCACAAAACTTTTTTCCCCTCAGAAAATATTGCCGAGGGTTTGCTTTACGGGACTAGTCCCCATCTCTGGTTCTTGCCTTTTATGTTTATTACATTGGCATTTCTTAATTTATTAAAGCCATACTTTAGTCCAATCTGGCTTTTCTGGATTTGCGTGATCTGTGCGGCCTTAATTATGGCAACAGTATCGGTTTGGCGGCTACCTTCTCTGAGTTGGTCGCTTCCATTTCCACAATGGATGCATGCCGCAGCTCCAACGTTGATTGGTATCGCGCTTGGATTAATTGGAAGAATTGGTAAAACAGCATGGTTGGCATCGGCAACCATCTTCTGCGCACTTTTCGTTGCGTTAAGTGCAAATTTGCCAGGCATCGGAATTCCTTATGCCACAGGTATTATTCTCACCACGATTATTACATCATTACCGGTTAAGTGGATACCCCGTTATTGGAATGTTCAGCCTATCGCAGACTGCATGATGGGCGTCTATCTCACACATATTTTATCGCTATATGTTTGGGGAAAATTCACTGGAAATGGCAATTATCTGACGGTCTTTTTAGCTTTTACTTTTTCCTTGCTTGCGGTATGGCTCTGTCGCAAACTGGTTCCTACAAGCAGATTTGTACTTGGATGAGAAGACGATCAACACAATCCGCTTCTTAACGACGCGGTGCAGTGACAAATGTTGATCATGTCCGCCCAATCCGGAATCTCCAAGGATATCGACGTATCGATGATGGCGATGCCAGCCTCAATGAACTGAAGATCGCGTTCAAGCAGCATCAAGCATTCTGCACCAACTTACAGCGGAATCGTTTCTCCAGCCACTCTGACATGTCCAGAGCGATGCTATTAAATGAATCTTCCGCGCCCGAAACGCAAAAACCCGGCCTCGAAAGACCGGGTGGAAACCTTCATATCTCTATGAATTCACGGAAGAATGGTGGAGCCGAGGGGGATCGAACCCCTGACCTTCGCAATGCCATTGCGACGCTCTCCCAGCTGAGCTACGGCCCCATTCCGTCCGGGAAGCGCCCCCTAGCCGGGCGCCGCGGGCTTGGCAAGCGGATGTTTCGCCGCTTGCCCGAAAAAATCAGTTTTCGTCTTCGTCGCTCGACGTTTCCACGCCGAGATCGTCGTCGCCGCCCAGATCGACCTCGTCATCGGCGGAGGGCTCTTCGTCCTCGCCGGTGTCCAGATCGACATCAACGTCGTCGCCCGCCAGATCGCTGTCGGCCTCGTTCTTATTGGTTTTCGCTTCCTCGAAAGGCAGCGGCTGCTTGGATTTCAGGATCGGCTCCGGCTCCCATGCATAGCCGCAGGCGATGCAGGTGACGGGTTCGTCCTTGGTGAGATCGTAGAAGCGCGTGGCGCATTTCGGGCAAGTTCGCTTGGTGCCCCATTCCGGCTTTATCATGCCGTGCAAAACCTTTCGGATGGGTGGGTCAACAGGGCTTCCCCTGCAAAGTGGCGCGCGCCTTGCCATAGCGTAACCCGGCTGGCAAGGCCGCGCGAACATGGCACATGCAGCTTCCCCACAACCGGTCACGATAAATCCCGCTTCCGCGCTCAAGGGACGCATTCGCGTGCCGGGCGACAAATCGATCAGCCATCGCGCGCTGATGCTCTCCGCGCTGGCGGTGGGCGAAAGCCGCGTCGAAGGGCTGCTGGAGGGCGAGGACGTACTCGCCACCGCCGCCGCGATGCGGGCGATGGGCGCGCGGATCGCGCGCGGGGAAGATGCCATCTGGCGCATCCATGGCGTAGGTGTCGGCGGGCTGCTCCAGCCGGCGAAGGCGCTCGACATGGGCAATTCGGGCACCTCGACCCGGTTGCTGATGGGGCTGGTGGCGAGCCATCCCATCACCACCACCTTCGTCGGCGACGCATCGCTGTCTTCGCGGCCGATGCAGCGGGTGATCGGCCCGCTTTCGCAAATGGGAGCCGAATTCTCCCCTTCCCCCGGCGGACGCCTGCCACTGATGGTGCGCGGGGCCTGTCCGGCCGTGCCGATCACCTACACGCTGCCTGTCGCCTCCGCGCAGGTGAAGTCCGCATTGCTGCTGGCGGGGCTGAACACGCCGGGCACCACCCGCGTGATCGAGCCGGTGGCGACGCGCGATCATAGCGAGCGGATGCTGGCCGGCTTCGGCGCCTCGCTCTCTGTCGAGCAGGCGCCGGAAGGCCGCATGATCGCGATCACCGGCGAGGCGGAACTGAAACCGCAATCGATCGTCGTGCCGGGCGACCCCTCCTCGGCCGCTTTCTGGCTGGTCGCCGCCTCAATCGTTCCGGACAGCGACGTGGTGGTGGAGAATGTCGGCATGAATCCGACGCGCAACGGCATCGTCACCGCGTTGCGCCTGATGGGGGCGGACATCGCGGAGATCGATTCGCGCGTCGTCGGCGGAGAGCCGGTGGCGGACCTGCACGTCCGCCACGCGCCGCTCAGGGGAATCGAGGTGCCGCCCGATCTCGCGCCTTCGATGATCGATGAATATCCCGCCTTGTTCGTCGCCGCCGCCTTCGCACAGGGCCGCACCGTGGCGCGCGGCGCGGAGGAGCTGCGCGTCAAGGAATCCGACCGCATCGTCGTGATGAAGGCCGCGCTCGAGGCCAATGGCGTTTCGCTGATCGAGCATGAGGACGGGCTGTCGATCGACGGCACCGGCGGCGATCCGGTTCCCGGCGGCGCTCGCATCGCCTCGAAACTGGATCATCGCATCGCGATGAGCATGGCCGTCGCTGGACTTCACGCGCGCGCGCGCGTGAGTATCGATGATGCGGCACCGGTCAGGACGAGCTTCCCGACCTTCTTCGCATTGCTGGAATCACTGGGGGGAAGCGTCCTTTGGCAGGACAATCAGGCATGATCATCGCGGTGGACGGGCCGGCGGCGTCCGGCAAGGGCACGATCGCGCGGGCGCTGGCGAAACATTATCATCTGCCGCACCTCGATACCGGGCTGCTCTATCGCGCGGTGGCGTTGACGGTGATGCAGCACGGGTTCGATCCCTCGAGGGAAGCCGATGCGATCGCCGCCTGCGGGTTCGACGATCTGATCCTGGGCGATCCGGAATTGCGCGATGACGAGGTCGGCAAGGTCGCCTCGATCATCTCCGCGCATCCGCTGGTGCGCGCGGCCCTGCTGCAGCGGCAGAAGAGGTTCGCGCATCAGGAGGGCGGCGCGGTGCTCGACGGGCGCGATATCGGCACGGTGATCGCACCGGACGCCGACGCCAAGTTGTTCGTGCAGGCCACGCCCTCGATCCGCGCCCGCCGCCGCCATGCGGAGCTTCAGGCCAGCGGCTCGACCGCCAGCTTCGATCAGGTGCTGGCGGATATCCGCGCACGCGATCAGCGCGATTCCTCGCGCAGCGCCGCCCCCCTCGTGCCGGCGAACGACGCGGCGCTGCTGGACACCAGCTTCCTCTCGGTGGAAGCGGCCGTCCAGAAGGCGATCGACCTGGTCGAGGCGCAGCGCGCGCGCGTCCACGGCTGATCGCCCGCGAATCCATGCCGTTCCGCCGCATCTGGCCGCTTGCTGCTTGTGAATAAGTGCAAGTTGCGCTAAGGCGCGCGCGTTCGGCGGGCCGGGGCCTGCGGAGGCACGGCGCGGAGGTTCACCTCTCGCGCCCTTTTCGCATTTGGCGTTCTGGTCCTCCCAGGTCTTCTCCGTCGGATGCCGCACCGGCATGGGGCCGCTGCGGCAGTGAAGGCCAAGACCAGCGGATTCAACCGCTTGGCCCGAAACGACTTTAAGGAATACGAGCTTTATGGCCTCTACGGCAAATCCCACGCGCGACGATTTCGCGGCGATGCTCGATGACATGTTCGGCGGCGCCGACAGCTTCGAGGGTCGCGTGGTGCACGGCACCGTCACCGGCATCGAGAACGACATGGCCGTCATCGACGTCGGCCTCAAGAGCGAAGGCCGCGTGCCGCTGCGCGAGTTCGCCGCCCCCGGCCAGAAGGCCGAGCTGAAGGTCGGCGACGAGGTCGAGGTCTATGTCGATCGCGTCGAGAACATGCATGGCGAAGCGATGCTGTCGCGCGATCGCGCGCGCCGCGAGGCCGCATGGGACAATCTGGAAGCGGAATTCGCCAAGACCGCGCGGGTCGAGGGCGTGATCTTCGGCCGCGTCAAGGGCGGCTTCACCGTCGACCTGAACGGCGCGGTGGCCTTCCTGCCGGGCAGCCAGGTCGATATCCGCCCGGTGCGTGACGTCACGCCGCTGATGGACATCCCGCAGCCGTTCCAGATCCTGAAGATGGACCGCAAGCGCGGCAACATCGTCGT
>JASGGR010000171.1:0-6375 GCA_047602705.1 Sphingomonas bacterium
ATCAGGGCGTCACGCACCTGATGAAGAAGAACAAGATCGCCGTCCACATGGGCGAGGGCAAGCTGACCGGAAAGGGCAGGCTCGCCGTCACCGACAAGGACGGCAAGACGACCGAGCTGGCCGCGAAGAACGTCATCCTCGCCACCGGCGCGCGGGCGCGCGACCTGCCCTTCGCCAAGGCGGACGGCAAGCGCATCTGGACCTATCGCCACGCGATGACGCCCACCGAGATGCCGAAGAAGCTGCTGGTGATCGGCTCCGGCGCGATCGGGATCGAGTTCGCCAGCTTCTACAACGATCTCGGCGCGGAGGTGACGGTGGTCGAGATGCTCGACCGCATCGTGCCGGTCGAGGATGCGGACGTGTCGGCCTTCCTCGAAAAGGCGCTGACCAAGCAGGGCATGAAGATCATGACCGGCGCGGGCATCGCCAAGCTCGACGCGGGCGCGAACGGCGTCAAGGCGACGCTGAAGGACAAGGCCGGCAAGGAGAGCGTGGCCGAGTTCAGCCATGTCATCGTCGCGGTCGGCATCGTGCCGAACACCGAGGATATCGGGCTGAAGGAACTGGGCGTCGCGGTGGACGATCGCGGCTTCCTCAAGACCGATGCGATGTGCCGCACCAATGTCGATGGCCTGTGGGCGATCGGCGACATCACCGCTCCGCCGTGGCTGGCGCACAAGGCGAGCCACGAGGGCGTGATCGCGGCGGAGGCGATCGCGGGCAAGCATCCGCACGCGATGGACCCGAAGAACATCCCGGCCTGCACCTATTGCCACCCGCAGATCGCCAGCGTCGGCCTGACGGAAGCGAAGGCGAAGGAGGCGGGATACGAGCTGAAGGTCGGCACCTTCCCGTTCATCGGCAACGGCAAGGCGATCGCGCTCGGCGAGCCGGAAGGCTTCATCAAGACGGTGTTCGACGCGAAGACCGGCGAGCTGCTGGGCGCACATATGATCGGCGCGGAAGTGACCGAGCTGATCCAGGGCTATACGATCGGCAAGACGCTGGAGACGACCGAGGCCGAGCTGATGGAGACGGTGTTCCCGCACCCGACGCTTTCGGAGATGATGCACGAAAGCGTGCTGGCCGCTTACGGCCGGGCACTGCACATCTGATTCCGGCATGATCTCTTCCCGCGGCCGCGTCTCGGCGCGGCCGCGCGGGATGAAGGCCTGTTCCCCGCAGGCCTAGGACCGATCGACATTCAGGCCCGGAGGGCTGTTTGCGGTCGCCATTTTCGCGTCATGCCGGGCTTGACCCGGCATCCAGAGTCACGGGCGATAGCCTTTGCGGCTCTGGATGCCGGGTCAAGCCCGGCATGACGGTGAAGGAAACGCAAGCGAGGCCTGAATGTCGATTCGCCCTAGGCCGGAAAACCCGCCTGATATTCGGCGATCAGCCGGGGATAATCCTCCATCGCCGGGAATTGCGGGAAGCTGTATTTCGCGCCCGTCCTCGCCCAGGGCAGCGCCTCGCTAACGCAGCTCTCGACCAGCGGCGCGAACCAGCGCGCGTCGTCCAGCATCGTCGCGCGCACGTTCACGAAGCCCGCTTCGGGCTTGAGCCGCGAGAACATCCAGCTCTTGCACCAGTCGCAATGCTGATGGCCGGGGTATTCGTGCATCCCGCCGGTCACCGTCTCGCCAGCGACCACCGCGAAGCCCGTGACCGGGATCGCGATCGAGGTGGAGAAGGCGCTGGCGCTCATCTTCTGGCATCCCGCGCAATGGCAGGCCATCGCCAGCAGCGGCGGCTCGGTGATGCGGAAGCGCACCTTTCCGCAACGGCATCCGCCCTCGATCGGCAAATCGGGCATCGTCATGGCTTTCCTCCGCCGGGCTATCGCGCCAAGATGCCCGCAATCGAAACAGGGGGGAACCAGCAATATGAAGAACATCCTGCGCGCGACGGCGGCGTCCGCCCTTGCGCTCGCCGGGCTGGCCGGGGCCGGACAGGCGGCGGCGGAAACCAGCGTCATCACGGCCGCGCGGATGCTCGATGTGGAGAAGGGCGCGATCGTCGACCAGCCGGTGATCGTCGTCACCGACGGGCGCATTACCTCCGTCTCGACTCGCGGCGGCGCGCCCGCATCGGTGCCGGCGGATGCGAGGAAGGTCGATCTGGGCGACGTCACGCTGCTGCCCGGCCTGATCGACATGCACGTCCACCTCACCAGCTCGGCGGAGGTCGGCGGCGGCTATCAGCGGTTCAAATATACCGGCGCCTTCTGGGGCGTGCTGGGCGTGCCCAATGCGCTCAAGACGCTCCGCGCGGGGTTCACCACCGTCCGCAACGTCGGCGCGGACGATTTCCAGGATATCGGCCTGAAGGAGGCGATCGACGGCGGCTGGGTGCAGGGGCCGCGCATCGTCCCCGCAGGCTATGCGCTCGGCGCGACCGGGGGGCATTGCGACGACAACGCCCTGCCGCCCGAATATGACCGCAAGGGCGTGAACGTGGTCGATTCGCCGGAGGAGGCGCGCGCCAAGGTGCGCTGGGTGCGCAAATATGGCGCGGAGGTCATCAAGATCTGCGCGACCGGCGGCGTGTTCTCGCTGGGCGATTCGGTCGGCGCGCAGCAGCTTTCCTTCGAGGAGATGAAGGCGATCGCGGACGAGGCGCACATGCTCCACATGCGCGTCGCCGCGCACGCGCATGGCGACGAGGGCATCCGCGCCGCGATCCTCGCCGGGATCGACACGATCGAGCATTGCAGCCTCGCGTCCGACGAGACGATCAAGCTGGCGATCCAGCACAAGACCTGGTTCGACATGGATATCTACAACGACGATTATATCCTCGCGACCGGCACGAAGAACGGCACCGAGCAGGAGAGCCTCGACAAGGAGCGGATGATCGGCCTGAAGCAGCGCCAGACCTTCCAGCGCGCGGTGAAGGCGGGCGTGCAGATGCTGTTCGGCACGGACGCGGGCGTCTATCCGCACGGCGACAACGCGCGGCAATTCGCCAAGATGGTGGAATGGGGGATGACCCCGATCCAGGCGATTCGCGCCGCCACCACCAGTGCCGCGCAGGCGCTGGGGCGGAGCGAGGATGTCGGCTCTCTCGCGGTGGGCCATTATGGCGATATCGTCGCGGTGAAGGGCGACCCGCTCGCCGACGTGCGGACGCTGGAGCATCCGGTGGCGGTGGTGAAGGGCGGCCTGCCGGTGGCGATGGACTGAGTTCCCGCTCTCCCCTCCCGTTCGCCTTTCGGCAGGCTCAGGGCGAACGGGAGGGGAGAGGCACATGCGCCGCGCCGCCATTGACCCTGCGGCCGCCTGCGCGTATAGGCGCGCCCGTTCGTGGGGACTTGTGCCCGGCGGACACGCTTGAACATTGCTGGATGCTTGAAGGGCCGGGATGATCGCTTGGATCACCCCATGGTCCTTTTCGTATTCCGTAAGCTTGTGATGGCTCCAGCAAAGTAACCTCTAGGAAAAGGTGAAGGCTTCAATGCCGACGATCAACCAGCTGGTCCGCAAGGGCCGCGAACCGCAGAAGGCCAAGAGCAAGGTCCCTGCGATGGAGCAGAACCCGCAGAAGCGCGGCGTCTGCACCCGCGTCTACACGACGACCCCGAAGAAGCCGAACTCGGCGCTGCGCAAGGTGGCCAAGGTCCGCCTGACGAACAGCCGCGAGGTCATCAGCTACATCCCGGGCGAAGGCCACAACCTTCAGGAGCACTCGGTGGTGCTGATCCGCGGCGGCCGTGTGCGCGACCTTCCGGGCGTGCGCTATCACGTGCTGCGCGGCGTGCTCGACACCCAGGGCGTCAAGGACCGCAAGCAGAGCCGTTCGAAGTACGGCGCCAAGCGCCCGAAGTAAGCCTCAGGCTGGTTTTTATCGGCCGCGCCCGAGCGCTGCGGCCCGAGGATAAGGAATTCATCCGATGTCACGTCGTCGTCGTCCCGAGAAGCGGGAAATCCTGCCGGATCCGAAGTTCAAGGATATCATCCTGTCGAAGTTCATGAACAACCTCATGCTCGACGGTAAGAAGTCGGTCGCGGAATCGATCGTCTATGGCGCCATGGAGACCATGGAAACCCGTGCGAAGGCCGATCCGATCGGTCTGTTCCACACTGCCCTGGACAACGTGAAGCCGCAGATCGAAGTCCGCAGCCGCCGCGTCGGCGGTGCGACCTACCAGGTTCCGGTCGAGGTTCGTCCCGAGCGTGCCCAGGCCCTCGCGATCCGCTGGCTGATCACCGCCGCGCGCAACCGCAGCGAGACCACCATGTCGGCGCGCCTGTCGGCCGAGCTGCTCGACGCTGCCAACAACCGCGGCAACGCGGTCAAGAAGCGCGAAGACACCCACCGCATGGCCGACGCCAACCGCGCGTTCTCGCACTACCGCTGGTAAGGCTGCGCGTCTTTCGGTTGTCATAATCTGCACTATATGGGCGGGAGCCTGAAGCCGGCTCCCCCCATTCAATCCAAGGAAATCCCCATGGCACGCGGCCATCCGCTCGAGAAATACCGCAACATCGGTATCATGGCGCACATCGACGCCGGCAAGACGACGACGACCGAGCGTATCCTCTACTACACCGGCAAGTCCTACAAGATCGGCGAGGTCCATGAGGGCACCGCGACGATGGACTGGATGGAGCAGGAGCAGGAGCGCGGGATCACGATCACGTCCGCCGCGACGACGTGCTTCTGGCGCGCCGACGAGGGCAAGGGCGAAGAGCATCGCATCAACATCATCGACACGCCCGGCCACGTCGACTTCACCATCGAGGTGGAGCGTTCGCTGCGCGTGCTCGACGGCGCGGTCGCCGCGTTCGACGGCGTCGCGGGCGTCGAGCCGCAGTCCGAGACGGTGTGGCGCCAGGCCGAGAAATATGGCGTGCCGCGCATGTGCTACGTCAACAAGCTGGACCGCACCGGCGCGAACTTCCTGCGCTGCGTGGAGATGATCAAGGATCGCCTCGGCGCGCGTCCGCTCGTGCTGTTCCTGCCGATCGGCATCGAGAGCGGCTTCAAGGGGCTGGTCGATCTGGTCAATGACCGCGCGATCATCTGGCAGGACGATTCGCTCGGCGCGAAGTTCGACTATGCGCCGGTTCCGGACGACATGAAGGAAGAGGCCGCCGCCGCGCGCGCCGCGCTGATCGAGGCTGCGGTGGAGCAGGACGATGCGGCGATGGAAGCCTTCTTCGAGGGCACGGAGCCGACCCCGGTCGAGCTGAAGAAGCTGATCCGCAAGGGCACGCTGAACTTCTCGTTCGTGCCGGTGCTGTGCGGCTCGTCGTTCAAGAACAAGGGCGTGCAGTGCCTGCTCGACGCGATCGTCGACTATCTGCCCAGCCCGCTCGACATTCCGGACGTCGAGGGTGTGAAGCTGGACGGCGAGACGAAGGATTCGCGCCCGGCGGACGACAATGCGCCCTTCTCGGCGCTGGCATTCAAGATCATGAACGATCCGTTCGTCGGCTCGCTCACCTTCGCGCGCGTCTATTCGGGCACGCTGACCAAGGGTCAGGTCCTGAACTCGGTGAAGGACAAGAAGGAAAAGATCGGCCGCATGCTCCTGATGCACGCGAACTCGCGTGAGGACATCGAGGAAGCGCGCGCTGGCGACATCGTGGCGATCGCGGGCCTGAAGGAAACCACGACCGGCGACACTTTGTGCGATTCGTCGAACCCGATCATCCTCGAGCGGATGGAATTCCCGGAGCCGGTGATCGAGCTTTCGGTGGAGCCAAAGACCAAGGCCGACCAGGAGAAGATGGGCATCGCGCTCAATCGCCTCGCGGCCGAGGACCCCTCGTTCCGTGTTTCGACCGATCACGAATCGGGTCAGACGATCATCAAGGGGATGGGCGAGCTTCACCTCGAGATTCTCGTCGATCGCATGAAGCGCGAGTTCAAGGTCGAGGCGAACGTCGGCGCGCCGCAGGTGGCGTATCGCGAATATCTCGCGAAGAAGGTCGACATCGACTACACCCACAAGAAGCAGTCGGGCGGCTCGGGCCAGTTCGGCCGCGTGAAGGTGACGGTGATCCCCGGCGAGCGCGGTTCGGGCTTCCAGTTCTTCGACGAGATCAAGGGCGGCAACATCCCGCGCGAATATATCCCCTCGGTGGAGAAGGGCTTCCGCGAGACGGCCGAGACCGGCTCGCTGATCGGCTTCCCGATCATCGATTTCGAGGTGCACCTGACGGACGGCGCCTATCACGACGTCGACTCGTCGGCGCTGGCGTTCGAGATCACCGCGCGCGGCGCGATGCGTGAGGCGGCGCAGAAGGCCGGCATCAAGCTGCTCGAACCGATCATGAAGGTCGAGGTCGTCACCCCGGAGGATTATCTGGGCGACGTGATCGGCGACATGAACAGCCGTCGCGGCCAGATCCAGGGCACCGACAC
>JASGGR010000172.1:0-6317 GCA_047602705.1 Sphingomonas bacterium
CGCGTGCGGGCATAGCTGAAGATATTCTTGAGCGTCAGCGTGTCCGAAAGGTCGAATTCGGTGTTGTTGAGCGCAAGGAAGGCCTTCGCGACCTCGCGGGTGGGAACGCTGAGCGCGGTCTCGCGGACGCCGCGCGCCTGTTGCGCCAGCAGATAGGGTTGCAGCAGGGCCGCATAGGGACGCGCCGGATTGACCGCGAGCAGGATGCTGCCGCCGCCATGCTCGTCGACCTGCTGGTAGCTGACGGCGGTATAGTTGCTGATCGTCTCGGTCGGGTCGAACTGCAGGCCGAAGCGCAGCGTAATTGTTCGTTGAGATAGTCGAAGCCCGTGACGGCATCGCGGACATAGCCGTCGCGCTGTCGAACTGCCCGCGACGCGGATCGCGAGCTTGTCGCCGACCAGCGGGATATTGAGCGCGCCCTGCCCGCCGCGCGATGTAATTGCCGAGCGTCAGGTCGGCATAGCCCTCGACGACGCCCATCTTCGGGTGCGGGTTCGAGCAGCACCGCGCCGCCGGTGGTGTTGCGGCCGAACAGCGTGCCCTGCGGGCCCTTCAGCACCTGAAGCGAGGCAAGATCGAAAATTGCCGGGTCCGCTGACGCTGGTCGGCACTTCGGCGAAATAGCCGACGACGCCCGGGCCGCTGCCGGTGCCCTGCCCCGTGCCCGCCCATGCCGCGGATCGTATAGGTTTCCTGGTTGCGCGCCACATCGCCCAGCACGGTGAGCGACGGCGTGAAATTCTGGAGATCGGTGCCGTTGCCGATCGCCTTTTCGCGGATCGTGTCCTGCGTGAAGGCGGTGATCGCCACCGGCACCGTCTGCGCCCGCTCCTCCGTGCGCCGCGCGGTCACGACCACATCCTGAAGCCCGTCGGGGCCGGCGGCCTGCGCGGTATCCCGATCGGAAGATTGCTGCGCGAATGCCGGCGCGGCGGCCGCCAGCGCGATGGCCGACACGCCGAACGGCAGACAATTGGAGATATTGCGCGCCACGCCCATCGAGTTTCCTCCCCTTTTTGCGAGCGGGCAGCTTCCCGCTCTTCAATTGTTGAGCGGTGTTACCGATCTTTGAAATGCATTTCAAGAAACGTTTCAAAAGGCGGCATGGGATGTTGCGCGGCCGCACCGCCTCACTTACGACTGTGGTGACCGATGCCGAAACAGCCGCAAGATATCCCGCCCAAGCGCACCTCGCGTCCGACGATGGCTGATGTCGCGCGCGCCGCGAACGTGTCGAAGCCCACCGTGTCGCGCGTGCTCGCCAACAGCCCGCTGGTGACGCCGGAAACGCGCGAGCGCGTGCTGGAAGCGGCGCGGGCGCAGGGCTATGCCGTCAACCGCAACGCGCAGAAGCTGCGGCAGGAGCGCGCCAACGCCGTCGCGGTGGTGCTCGATTTCGGATCGCACCGCCACGGCGCGATCGGCGATCCTTTCATCTTCGAATTGCTCGCCGGCGTGTCCGAGGCGCTGTCGGTGCGCGAGATCGACGTGCTGCTGTCGCCGGTCGGGCTGGATCGGGCGGAAGGCTTCATCGAGCTGCACCGCTCGCACGGGGCGGACGGCTTCATCGTGCTGGGCCAGGGCACGCGCGAGCAGATGCTTTGCGACGTCGCGCGCGCCGGCGTGCCGATCGTGGTGTGGGGCGCGGTGCACCGCTTTTCGGATTATTGCGCCGTCGGCAGCGACAATTTCCTCGGCGGGCAGCTCGCGGGCGAGCATTTCGTGAAACGCGGCCGCCGCCGCTGGCTGTTCGTCGGCGACACCGCGCATGAGGAGCTTCGCCTGCGCCACGACGGGCTGGCCGAGGTGGCGGCGCGGCACCCCGACGTGCACCTGGATCAGCTCGCGACCGGATCGCTGGCCTTCACCGCGATCCAGTCGGCGGCGGATCAGTATCTCGACGGCGGCGGGCGGCCCGACGCGGTGTTCGCCTTTTCCGACACGGCCGCGATGGCGATCATCGGATCGTTCATGCGCCGCGACCATATCACGCCGCGCGATTATTCGCTGGTCGGCTACAACAACATCCCGCCCGCCGCGCATTTCACGCCCGCGATCACCACGATCGAGCAGCCCACCGGCGTGGCGGGCGCGATGCTGGTGGAAAAGCTGATGCAGCTTCTGGACGGCCGCCGCCCGCGATCGGTGATGCTGCCGACGCGGCTGATCGCCCGCGCCACCTGAAGGAATCCGCCGAACATAAATGCGGCAATCCCCGCGTATGCGCATTACATCGGGGCGATGAGGATCAACCGTTCCGACCTTGCCGATTTCACCTATTTCCTCGCGATCGCGCGGCACCTGAGCTTCCGGCGCGCGGGCGCGGAGCTTGGGGTCACGGCGTCCGCGCTCAGCCATGCGATCAAGGGGCTGGAGAGCAGGCTGGGCGTCCGGCTGCTCAACCGTACCAACCGCGCCGTGACGCTGACGGCGGCGGGGGAGGAGTTGCGCGACGCGATCGATGCGCCCTTCGGCCGGATCGCGGAGGCCGTGGAGCATCTCGGCCGCTATCGCGACGCGCCCGCCGGGCGCATCCGGCTGAACGTGATCGCCGATGCCGCCGCCTTCCTGCTCGCGCCGGTGATGCCGGTGTTCGCCGCGCGCTATCCCGATGTCGAGATCGATATCGTCGCCAACAATTATATGGTCGATGTCGTGGGATCGGGTTTCGACGCCGGGATACGCCATGGCGGGACGGTGCCGGAGGACATGATCGCGCAGCGGCTCTCGGCGGATATCCGCTGGGTCGTGGTCGCGTCTCCGGCCTATCTCGCGCGGCACGGCGTGCCGCAGGCGCCCGCCGATCTCCAGCATCATCGCTGCATCGGCGTCCGGCTGGGCGAGAACCGCGTCTATCGCTGGGAGTTCGAGGGGCCGGAAGGCGATTTCGCCGTGGCGGTGCGCAGCCCCGTCACCACCAACGACACGCGCACCATGCTGGCGCTGGCGCTCGACGGTTTCGGCCTGATGTTCGGCAACGAGGCGGCGTTCGCGCCCTTCCTGGCGGAAGGCTCGCTTCGGCTGGTGCTTGAGGACTGGTCAACCACCGGCCCCGGCTATCATATCTATTATCCCGGCCGCCGACAGGTGCCGACCCCGCTGCGGCTGCTGATCGAGCTGATTCGGGAGATGCGCCCGCTCGGCCTCTGAGCTGGATGATGAGCGATGCTCATCGCCGCATGGACCGGAAGGCGGCTAATCAGGACGGCCGCGCGGACCTATCTTCCGCGCCATGATCCACGCGCGTCCGCCGCGCCCTTCATGGAGACAATCGTCATGCCCATCGTCAAAGCCTATGGCGCGTCCGCCGGCGATCAGCCGCTCGGGCCGCTTTCCATCTCCCGCCGCGAGCCGGGCGCGCATGATGTCGTGATCGACATCGCCTATTGCGGCGTGTGCCACTCCGACCTGCATCAGGTGCGCTCGGAATGGGAAGGCACGATCTACCCCTGCGTGCCCGGCCATGAGATCGTCGGCCGCGTCGCGGCGGTCGGCGATGCGGTGTCGCAATTCGCGGTGGGCGATCTGGTCGGCGTCGGCTGCATGGTCGACAGTTGCCAGCATTGCGCGGAATGCGCCGACGGCCACGAGCAATTCTGCGAGAACGGCTTCACCGCCACCTACAACGCGTCCACGCCCGATGCGCCCGGCCATACCATGGGCGGCTATTCGCAGCGGATCGTGGTGAGCGACAGGTTCGTGCTGAAGATCCGCCACCCGGAGGAGCAGCTTGCCGCCGTCGCGCCCCTGCTGTGCGCGGGCATCACCACTTATTCCCCGCTGCGCCACTGGCAGGCGGGGCCGGGCAAGAAGATCGGGATCGTCGGCATCGGCGGCCTTGGCCATATGGGCATCAAGCTCGCGCACGCGATGGGCGCGCATGTCGTGGCCTTCACCACCTCCGAAGGCAAGCGCGCGGACGCGCTGGCGCTGGGCGCGGACGCCGTGGTCAATTCGCGCAACAGGGAAGAGATGCGCGCCCATGCGAACAGCTTCGACATGATCCTGAACACCGTGGCGGCCAGCCACGATCTCGACGCCTTCACCGCCCTGCTGAAGCGCGACGGCACGCTGGTGCTGGTCGGCGTGCCGGAGCATCCGCATCCCTCGCCCGACGTGCACAACCTGATCTTCCGCCGCCGCGCCATCGCCGGCTCGCTGATCGGCGGCATCGCCGAGACGCAGGAGATGCTGGATTTCTGCGCCGCGCACAATGTCGTGTCGGATATCGAGCTGATCCCGATCCAGCAGATCGACGCCGCCTACGACCGGATGCAGCGAGGCGACGTGAAATATCGCTTCGTCGTCGATTCCGCCACGCTCGCCGCCTGAGGAGGGTTATCATGGCAGACGAACCGACCAACGCCCGCAAGTCCTTCGGCGATATCGCGCCGAAGCTCGCCGGGATCACCGACAAGGTGCTGTTCGGCGATATATGGGAAGACCCCGCCCTTTCCCCGCGCGAGCGCAGCCTGGTGACGATCACCAGCCTCGTCGCGCTCTATCGCCACAATGAGCTGGGCTTCCACCTCCGCAAGGGGCTGGAGAACGGGCTGACCCGCGAGGAGATCGTCGCGGCCATCACCCACACCGCTTTCTACGCCGGCTGGCCGGCGGCGATGACCGCGATCGGCGTGGCGCGCGACGTGTTCGCGGATTGAAGGATCATATCGTGGAATTGAAACGCGCGGGATCGCAGCCCTCGATGAAGGGTCCGGCGGAATGGTTCACCGGCACGGTGCGGATCGATCCGCTCAACGCGCCCCCTGCCCCGGCGCGCCATTCGTGCGCGGCGGTGACGTTCGAGCCGGGCGCGCGCTCCAACTGGCACACCCATCCGCTGGGGCAGACGCTGATCGTCACCGCCGGCTGCGGCTGGACGCAATGCGAAGGCGGGCCGATCGTGGAGATCCGCGCCGGCGACGTGATCTGGTGCCCACCCGGCCACAGGCACTGGCACGGCGCGACGCCGACCACGGCGATGACGCATATCGCCGTGCAGGAGGCGCTGGACGGCCGCAACGTCGACTGGCTGGAGCCGGTGACGGACGATCAATATCTGCCCGGCCCGCGCGCCGTTTGATCCGGCGCAATGCGTGCCCCCGGGAATCGGACGAAGGATTGCGGCCGTCACCGCACCACCCCATGTCCGATTCCTTGAAGGGAGACGCCCGATGAAGAACATTCTGCTGCTGGTCCATGACGACGCCGGGCAGGAGGCACGCCTGCAAGCGGCGCTCGATCTGACGCGCGCGCTGAACGGCCATCTCGATTGCCTGGACGCCATGCCGCTGCCGATGCTCGTCGGGCCGGCCGGCGGGGAAGGCGTCGCCGTGCTGGTCGATGTCGAGCGTGCGCAGGAGCAGGCGAACAAGGCGCGGCTGGAACCGCGACTGAACGCCGAAGGGGTCAACTGGAGCTGGTCAGAGGCGTCGGGCTATCTGCCCACCTGCCTGATCGACGCGGCGCGCACCGCCGATCTGATCGTCCTCAACCGCCAGCTCGAACGCAAGGGCGCGGTGGACATGCGCTATTTCGCCACCGACGTCCTCTCCCACACCCGCGCCTTGGTGGTGGCGGTGAGCGACCTGCACAACGGCTTCGACGCGAACGGCAATGCGATGATCGCATGGGACGGCTCCGAACGCGCGATGGCCACGGTGCAGCGCGCGGTGCCCCTGCTCGCGCTGGCGAGCACGGTGAAGGTGGTGCAGGTCGGCAAGCCCGACATGGACTCGATCCCGCTGGAGGGTGTCGCGACCTATCTGTCGCGCCACGGCATCAGCGTGGAGATAGAGCGGATCGCGGATGAGGGCAGCATCGCGGTTTCCGTGCGGATCGCGGCGGAGAAGTTCGGCGCGAGCTATCTGGTGATGGGCGCCTACAACCACCATCCGGTGCGCGAGGCGCTGTTCGGCGGCGTCACCCGCGCGATGCTCACCGCCTGCAACGTGCCGATGGTGCTGGGGCACTGAGCGCCGTCCCCGCCGCTCCGGCATCGGCGCCGGGGCGGCGGGGAAACGTCATTTCATCCGCCCGCGAATCCATTCGGCGGTCAGCGCGGGCTGGGTGAGCGGGAACATATGGCCGCCGCTGATCGCGGTCAGTTCCGCGCCGGGTATCGCCGCCGCGGTGGGCAGTCCCTGATCGGCGAAGGCGAGGATGCGGTCCTCCTTGCCAAACAATATGCCCACCGGCAGCTTCAACTCCCCATAATGCGAAACGAGTGCCGGCAATTCGGCGCGGCATGCCGCGACATCGGCGGCCGCCGCCTGGAACGCGCCCGGCCGCAGCGTCAGCGCCGCGCCGCCGCG
>JASGGR010000173.1:0-6316 GCA_047602705.1 Sphingomonas bacterium
CCGCGCAGCAACTCGCCATAGACCTCGGTCAGCGCACCGAAAGCGCCGGCGACGATGCCGCCGGTCAGCACGAAGGCCGCAATCGCCCCGCCGGAGAGCCGCCCCGCCGCCACGTCGCTCGCACCCTCCCACAGAACAAGCGTGATCGAGCCGAAGATCAGGCCGATGACGATCGCGGTCATCACCGCACGTACGAGGAAGCGGCGGCGTGCTGCGGCCATGGTGGCCTCCACCGCGTCGGAAAAGCGCTGCGCCTCGCGATCCTCCTGCCCGAAGGCCTGGACGATCTTCATCGCGCCCAATGTCTCGGTCGCCATCGCGCCGACATCGGCGATGCGATCCTGCGAGCTGCGCGAATAGGCGCGCACGCGTCGGCCGAGGATCGCGATCGGCAGCACCACGATCGGAATCCCCAGCACCAGCATCCCCGCCAGCTTGGGCGATATGGCGAACAGGTAGATCAGCCCGCCGACCCCCGTGAACAGGTTCCGCAGCGCGACGGAGACGGTGGAGCCGACGACATTCTCGATCTGCCCGGTATCCGCCGTCAGGCGCGAGGCGATCTCGGACGGGCGGTTTTCCTCGAAGAAGCGCGGGGTGAGCGTCAACAGGTGGCGCTGCACGCGGGCGCGGATATCCGCCACCACCCGCTCGCCCAGCCAGGAAACGAAATAGAAGCGGATCGCCGTGGCCACCGCCAGCACCGCCACGATCATCAGCAGATAGTGGAACGCACCCGCCACGTCACCTTGCGCCCCCGCGTTCGCCGGGCCGAAGCCGCGATCGATCACGCGCTTGAAGCTGTAAGGGATGGCGATCGTCGCCAGCGAGGTGACGGTCAGCGCCGCGCAGGCCGCCGCGATCCGCCCCGGATAGCGCCGCGCGTGGTCCCATACGAGCGTAAGGTTGCCGAGACGGCGACGGGGAGCTTCTGCGGGCGCTTCGGTCGACATGGATTGCGCCTAGCAGTGTGGCCCTTGCGGCTCAACGGCGACGAAATGCGGGATTCGCGTTCGCGATTGCAGCATTTTGATTTGTCATCGCCCTGAAACAGAGTAACTCGTTCGCAACCGAAGATGTGGGGACAGGATACCCGATGCTCTACGACGCATATGAATTCCAGCGCTCGATGCTCGCCAGCGCCAGCGCTTTGGCCAATTTCGGCGTGGGGCTGCTGCAGAATCCGGCAAACCCGTTCGCCTATTTCGGCGGCGGAACCGTGATGGCGTCCGCACTGGAGGTGTTCGCGCATGCGGCGGCCCCGCGCGGCAAGCCGGCATTTGGGCTGGATCGCACGATCGTGAACGGGAAGCCGGTGGAAGTGGTCGAGGAAGTCGTGCTGCAAAAGCCGTTCGGCCAGCTCAAGCGCTTCGCGCGCAAGGGCGTGAAGGGTGGGCCGAAGCTGCTGATCGTCGCCCCGATGTCCGGCCATTACGCCACCCTGCTGCGTGGCACGGTGGAGCGGATGCTCACGAGCTGTGACGTCTACATCACAGACTGGCGCGACGCGAAGCTGGTGCCGGTTTCGGACGGCTTCTTCGATCTCGACGATTATGTCGATTATCTGGTCGAGTTCATGGAGGCGATCGGGCCGGGCGCGCATATGCTGGCGGTCTGTCAGCCTTCCGTGCCCTGCTATGCGGCGGCGGCGCTGATGAGCGCGGACAAGAACCCCTGCCGCCCGAAGACGCTGACGATGATGGGCGGTCCGATCGACACGCGCGAGGCGCCGACGGCGGTGAACCTGCTCGCCACCCAGCGGCCGCACGCATGGTTCCAGCAGAATGTGATCGCCACGGTGCCGATGATGTATCCGGGCGGCGGGCGGAGGGTTTATCCCGGCTTCCTGCAATTGACCGGCTTCATGTCGATGAACCTGGGCAATCACATGATGAGCCATTGGGAGATGTTCAAGCATCTCGTCCGCGGCGACGGCGAAAGCGCGGAGGCGACGAAGGACTTCTACGACGAATATCGCTCCGTCTGCGACATGACGGAGGAATTCTATCTCCAGACGATCGACGTGGTGTTCCAGGAGCACAGGCTGCCGCGCGGCCTGATGAAACATCGGGGCCGGCCGATCGATCCGGCGGCGATCACCGATATCGCGCTGCTGGCGATCGAGGGCGAGCGCGACGATATCTCCGGAATCGGTCAGACGAAGGCGGCGCTGACGCTGGCGACCGGCCTGTCGCAGGACAAGAAGCATTATCTGCTGGCCGAAGGCGTCGGCCATTACGGCATCTTCAACGGCTCCAAATGGCGCAACCGCATCGCGCCGGTGGTGGAGCAGCTAATCGCGGCCAACGGGTAAGCCCGGAGAGGCCCTTCCCCGCGAGGGACGGGGCCTTGGCTCTACCGTTTCAGCGCTTCGTGCGCCAATTGCGCCAGCTCGGGATCGAGCACCGGCGGGTCCATCGGCACATGGGCGGACAGGGTGTCCGCCACCACCGTCAGCGCGGCGATGCGGGCGGATTTCTTGTCGTTCCCGTCGATCACGTGCCAGGGCGCGATTCCGGTGTCGGTGCGCTCGAACATCTCGTGCATCGCTTCCAGATAGGCGGCGCGTTTGGCGCGGTTGCGATAATCCTCCAGCCCGGTTTTCCAGCGCTTCCACGGATTGTCGATCCGCGCTTGCAGGCGCTTGTCCTGCACCTTCTGCCCGACGTGGACGAACAACTTCACCAGAGTGGTGCCGGATTCGATCAGCCGCGTCTCGAAATCGTTGATCTGGCCATAGCTGCGCTTCCACTCCGCGGGCGTGGCGAAGCCTTCGACCCGCTCGACCAATACGCGGCCATACCAGCTCCGGTCGAACACGGTGATATCGCCCGGTTCCGGCAATCTGGTGCGGAAACGCCAGAGGAAGGGATGCTCCTTCTCCTCCTGCGTCGGGGCGGAGATGGGATACACCTCGAAGTGGCGCGGATCCCATCGTTCCACGAGGCGCTGGATAATCCCGCCCTTGCCGGCCGCGTCCCAGCCTTCCAGCATCACCACGGCGGGGCGCTCATGCACGATATGCGCGACCAATATGTGGTTGAGGCGCTTCTGCAGCGCGGCCAGATCGCGGCGGTAATTGCCCTTGTAAGGACGGCCCTTTTCGTAATCGGCGAGATCGATCATGGCCGGCAGCCTGCCCTGAAAGCGAGCGGCGCGCCAGCCAGGATCGATCCGGCCTGTCCTCAGCCCTCCGCCGGCACCTCGGCGGTGGAGCGCAGGTTCAGCTCACGCAACTGCTTGGCGGAGACGTAGCTGGGCGCGCCCATCATGAGGTCCTCCGCCTTCTGCGTCATCGGGAAGACGATCACCTCGCGGATGTTCGGCTGGTCGGCCAGCAGCATCACGATGCGGTCGATCCCCGGCGCGGAGCCGCCGTGCGGCGGGGCGCCATATTTGAACGCGTTGATCATGCCGGCGAAGTTCGTGTCGACATCCTCGCGCGTATAGCCCGCGATCTCGAACGCCTTGTACATGATCTCCGGCCGGTGGTTCCGGATCGCGCCGGAGGACAATTCCACACCGTTGCAGACGATATCATATTGATAGGCGAGGATATCGAGCGGGTCGTTCGTCTCCAGCGCCTCCAGCTCGCCTTGCGGCATCGAGAAGGGGTTGTGGCTGAAATCGATCTTCTTCGCGTCCTCGTCATATTCGAACATCGGGAAATCGACGATCCAGCAGAATTCGAAGCGGTTCTGGTCGATCAGATCGAGCTGCTCGCCGACGCGGGTGCGGGCGAGGCCAGCGAGCTTGGCCGCCTGCGCTTCCTTGCCTGCCGCGAAGAAGATGCCGTCGTCCGGGCCGAGGCCCAGTGCGTCGGCCAGCGCGTTCATCTTCTCCTCGCCGTGGTTCTTGGCGATCGGGCCGCCCCATTCGCCCTGCTTGCGCGTGGCATAGCCCAATCCCGCGAATCCTTCGGACTGCGCCCAGGCGTTCATGTCGTCGAAGAACTTGCGACTCTTCTCCGCCGTGCCCGGCGCGGGTATCGCGCGCACCACGTCGCCCGCCTCGACGATCGAGGCGAAACGCCCGAAGCCGGAGCCGACGAAATGCTCCGACACGTCGGAGATCAGGATCGGGTTGCGCAGATCCGGCTTGTCGTTGCCATATTTCAGCATCGACTCGCGGAACGGGATGCGGCGGAACGGCAGCGGGCTGACGGTGCGGCCCTTGCCCTGCCAGTCGGCGAATTCGGTGAACACGCCGTGCAGCACCGGCTCGATCGCAGCGAACACGTCCTCCTGCGTGACGTAGCTCATCTCGAAATCGAGCTGGTAGAATTCGCCTGGGGAGCGATCGGCGCGCGCATCCTCGTCGCGGAAGCACGGCGCGATCTGGAAATAACGATCGAAGCCCGCGACCATCATGAGTTGCTTGAACATCTGCGGCGCCTGCGGCAGCGCGTAGAACTTGCCGGGGTGGACGCGGCTCGGCACCAGATAGTCACGCGCGCCTTCGGGGCTGGAGGCGGTGAGGATCGGCGTCTGAAACTCGGTGAAGCCCTGCTCGATCATCCGCCGCCGCACCGATGCGATCACCGCCGAACGCAGCATGATATTCGCATGCAGCGTCTCGCGGCGCAGGTCGAGGAAGCGGTAGCGCAGGCGAATCTCCTCCGGATATTCCGCCTCGCCCGCCACCGGCATCGGCAGTTCCTGCGCGACCGACTGGATGGTGACGCCGGTCGCGAACACCTCGATCTCGCCGGTCGCGAGGTTCGGATTGATCGTCCCGTCGGAGCGTTTTTTCACCTTGCCGTCGATCGTGACGACCGATTCGACCCGCAGCGATTCCAGCACCGGCAGCGCGGGCGAATCGCTGTCCGCCA
Organism: Sphingomonas bacterium; assembly: GCA_047602705.1. Classification (GTDB taxonomy): domain Bacteria; phylum Pseudomonadota; class Alphaproteobacteria; order Sphingomonadales; family Sphingomonadaceae; genus Sphingomonas. Next base: position 4,832 of record JASGGR010000173.1, read on the forward strand.
CGATCTGGGTGATGCCGTAATGATCGCGCAGGTCGACGAACAGCACGCCGCCGTGATCGCGTTTACGATGGACCCAGCCGGACAGGCGGACGCTTTCCCCGACATTGGCGGCGGAAAGCTGGGCGCAGGTGTGGGAACGGTAAGCGTGCATCTGTGTCATAGCGGGCGGCCCTCCCTTTCCATCTCCGCTTTGTCAAGCCGCGCACGCGCGCTATGGGGCGCGACTTATGCATGTTCACCCACTGATCACCGACAATGCGTCGCTCGCCAACCTGTGCGCGCGCCTCGCCGACGCCCCGTTCATCTGCGTCGATACCGAATTCATGCGCGAAAGCACCTATTGGCCGGAACTGTGCCTGATCCAGATCGCCGATACGGAAGAAGCCGCCGCGATCGACCCCATGGCGCCGGGGCTGGACCTGAAGCCGCTGCTGGACTTGCTGGTCGACAATGAGGAGGTGTTGAAGGTCTTCCACGCCGGCGGGCAGGATATCGAGATCATCTACAACCTCACCGGCAAGACGCCGCATCCCCTGTTCGATACGCAGGTGGCGGCGATGGCGCTGGGGCAGGGGGAGCAGATCGGCTATTCCAATCTGGTCGATAGCTGGCTCGGCATCCAGATCGACAAGGGCGCGCGCTTCACCGACTGGTCGCGCCGCCCGCTCGACCAAAGGCAGGTGGATTACGCCATCGGCGATGTGACGCACCTGTCGAAGATCTTCCCCAGGATGCTGGAGCGGCTGAAGAAGACCGGGCGCGGCGCATGGCTGGATCAGGAGATGGAGCGGCTGGCCGATCCGGCGAATTACGCCAACGATCCCGATCTCGCGTGGAAGCGCGTCCGTATCTCCGGTCGCAAGCCGGACGTTCTGGGGCGGCTGAAGGCGATCGCGCGCTGGCGCGAGATGGAGGCGCGGGGCAAGGATCTGCCGCGCGGTCGCATCGTGAAGGACGAAACGCTTGCCGACCTCGCCGGCCACCCGCCGAAGAAGCAGGCAGACCTCGCCACGGTGCGCGGGCTTTCCGCGACATGGGCGTCGAACGATATCGGCAAAAGGCTGATGGCCGCGGTCGCGGAGGCGCAGCCGATGAGCGCGAGCGAGATGCCCGCACGCGACGATCGCAAGCCGGGGCTTGGCAGGGAAGGCGGGCTGGTCGCGGACCTGCTGAAGCTGCTGCTGAAAATCCGTGCGCGCGATATCGACGTGGCGCCTCGTCTGCTGGCGCGCGGGGAGGAGCTGGAGCTGCTCGCGGCCGGCCAGCGCGAAGGCCTCGCGATTCTGGAAGGCTGGCGCTACGATCAATTCGGGCGTGACGCGCTCGATCTGGTCGAAGGCCGGCTGGGCTTCGCGGTTCGGGGCGGCAAGCTCCGCATGACTCGCACCGAGGGGAATGAAGCATGAACAAGGCCCTGATCGCCGCGCTTCCGCTAGTTGCGCTGGCCGCCTGCGCCGATGAGCGTCCCGGCCATCCCGGCCCCGC
>JASGGR010000174.1:0-6247 GCA_047602705.1 Sphingomonas bacterium
GCGCCATGGCGGCGCTGGCCGCCTGCGTCGCGCCCTGCGCCGTGACCGCCCAGCCCTACGCCCCGCGCGAAACCTTCGCGCCGTTCGACATGGGCCAGCCGGTGAACGTCTATCGTTCCTCTAACGGGCTGCCGGGGCCTTCCTATTGGCAGAACCGCGCCGATTACGCGATCCACGCCACGCTCGATGAAAAGGGGCCGACACTCAGCGCCACGGAAGAGATCACCTATACCAACAACAGCCCCGACACGCTCGACGTGCTGTGGCTCCAGCTCGACCAGAACATCTACAAGCCGGACAGCCGGTCCACCTACGCCGGCGGCCGCCCCCGCCCGGCCTCGACCCAGGGCTTCGTGATCGAGGGCGTGGAGGCGGAAGCGAACGGCGCCTTCGTGCCGGTCCACACCGTCACCAGCGACACACGGATGCGCATCGACCTGCCCTCCCCGCTTGCCGCGAAGGGCGCGAAGGCGAGGCTGCGCATCCGCTACCATTTCACCATCCCCGGCGAATGGGGCGGGCGCATGGCGTGGGGCAAGGCGAAGGACGGCCCGATCTACGATCTCGCCCAATGGTATCCGCGCATGGCCGTCTATGACGATATCCGGGGTTGGGACACGCTCCCCTATCTCGCGCAGGAATTCTATCTCGAATATGGCGATTTCGATTATTGGGTGACGGCGCCGGGCAACATGCTCGTCGCCGGTTCGGGCGAGCTGGTGAACCCGGAGGACGTGCTCACCGCCACGCAGCGCGCGCGGCTGGACAAGGCGCGGAGCAGCGACGCCACGGTGATGATCCGCGCACCCTCCGAAATCCGCGACCCGGCATCCCGGCCGAAGCGGGGCGGCGCGCTCTCCTGGCATTTCCGCATGGCCAACACCCGCGACGTCGCGTTCAGCGCCTCACCCGTCTTCGCCTGGGATGCCGCGCGCATCAATCTGCCGGAGGGAAAGAGCGCGCTCGCCATGTCCTTCTATCCGGCGGAAAGCCAGGGGCGGGATCGCTGGGGGCGCTCCACCGAATATCTCAAGGATGCGGTGGAGAATTTCTCGAAACGCTGGTTCCCCTATCCGTGGCCGGCGGCGATCAACATCGCCGGGCCGGCGACCGGCATGGAATATCCGGGCATCGTCTTCGACGGGATAGACGATGCCGGCAAGGAGCTGTTCTGGATATCCGCGCACGAGATCGGCCATAGCTGGTTCCCGATGATCGTCGGCTTCGACGAGCGGCGCGACGCGTGGATGGACGAGGGCTTCAACACCTTCATCGACGTCTATGAATCCGACGATTTCAACCGTGGCGAATATGCTCCCAAGCGCGACAGCGAGTTCGCGCCGGGCGGCGGCAATCCGGTGGACGAAATCCTGCCGATCCTGGCCGACCCGCAGGCGCCGCCGATCCTCAGCCGCGCCGATACGGTGATCGAGAAATACCGTCATCCCGTCACCTATTTCAAATCGGCGCTCGGGCTGAAGCTGCTGCGCGAGGAGATATTGGGGCCGGAACGCTTCGATCCCGCCTTCCGCCGCTTCATCGCCGCCTGGGCGTTCAGGCATCCCAAGCCGACCGACTTCTTCCGCGCGATGGAGAGCGAGGGGGGCGAGGACCTCTCATGGTGGTGGCGCGGCTGGTATGCCAACAACTGGCAGCTCGACCTCGCGGTGGAGAAGATCGCGCCCGTGGGCGGCGATCCCGCCAAGGGGACGGCGATCACCGTCGCAAGCCGTGACAGGCTGGTGATGCCCGTCACGCTGCGGGTGAATTTCAGCGACGGCACGCATCGCGACTATCGCCTGCCCGCCGAAAGCTGGATTCGCCAACCTGCGACGGACGTGATCGTGGAACCGGGCAAGACCGTCACCGGCGCGACGCTCGACCCCGACCACCGCATCCCGGATCGCGATCGGAGCAACAATGAAATGACGACGGCAACGGCGCGTCAGCAGCGATCGGGCGCATAGCCCGCTCCTTGCCCGCCGGTTGCAGAGGGATATTGTCCAGCGCCCATCAATGATATAGTGTATCATTGAATTTCATTAGAGGGCGTGATGAGGACTACAGCGGATTTCCCGTCGCTGGAGGAAGGCGTGCTGGCCGAAGGCCGGGACGCCGCAATCCTGCACCGGATCGGAGAGAGCGCCACGCATCTCGCGATCTGGCATCGTCCACCGGCACCCGGCCTCGCCGGGATCGATGCGCTGGACTGGAATGCGATCGACGACCTCGATTTCTCCACGCCGGTCGGGGAACTGGACGGGGAGATCGCCGAGGGACTCATCGAAGCAGGCTATCCGGAGGAATCGCGCGCCGCGCTGCGGAACGAGATCGCGATGCTCGCCCGCCGCTTCGCCGCGATCATGGATTGCGGTGCGGTGACGATCCGGCTGGAGATCATAGAAACGGACGCCTGCCGCCGCTTCCATGCCGACAACGTCACCGCGCGCCTGCTGGCCACATTGCATGGCCCCGGCACGCAGTGGATCGCGGCGGACGCGCCGGACATGATCCACCAGTTGCCGACACATGCGGTCGCCGTGTTCAAGGGCCTGCTGGCGGTGGACCGGCCGGAAATCCTCCATCGCTCGCCGCCGATCGCCGGCATGGGCGGCACCCGGCTGCTGCTCGTCATCGACACCTGCCCGCCCGCCTCCGACAAGGCGGGCATGCTTTGAACGCGATATGGCCGCTGCTTTCCGGCTCGATCGCCGGGCTGGCGACCTATGCCGGCGGCCTGATGGCGATACGGCTGAGCCGCCATCGCCTGCTGATCTTCGGCCTCACCGCCGGATTCATGATCGGCCTGTCGCTGCTCCATCTCATGCCGGAGGCGCTGCACGCGGATCACCTTTCCGCTGGACAGGCAACGGCCGCGATGGCGGCGGGATTCGGTGCTTTCGCGCTGCTCCACCGGATACCCTCGGGCGCGCTGTTCGGGCGCTTTTCCGTGCTGCTCCACAGCTTCATGGATGGATTGGGGATCGGGCTTGCCTTCCACGCCTCGTCTTCCGCCGGATGGGCCGTCACGGCGGCGATCCTCGCGCACAAGCTTGCGGACGGAGCGAACATGGTCGGCCTGACCCTGGCGTCCAGCGCGGCGCATCGCACCCATCGCTGGCTGCTGGCCAGCGCCCTGGCCCCGGTGCTCGGCGCCTGCTCCGGCGAATGGATGCCGGTCGGGGAAAGGGATCTCGCGCTGGTGCTGGCGCTGTTCGCCGGCGGGTTCCTTTATCTCGGCGTCTGCGAGTTGCTCCCCCGCAGCCGGATCACGCCGAGACGGCCGGAGGGCGCGCTGGCCGGTCTGGCGGGGCTGGCGATCATGGCGAGCGTCGCGCTGGTGGCGCATTAGCGCCGTGCCAGCGCATCCGGTCAGAACGGTTCGATCGCCGTGGCGTAATGCGCCATCGCCATGGTCGTGAGTTGCGCGTTGACGCGGATGCAGCTCGAAAAGGTGCTGGCGTCGGTGACGAGCACGTTGGCGGTGCCGTGGACGCGGCAATCGAGATCGACCACGCCATGCGCGCGATCCACCCCGCGCGCATTGCCGCCCTGCGGATGCGAGCTTGAGAGCGTCACGTCGTCCGCCTCGCGGATCGCATGGGCGAAGAAGCGGTCGATATCCTCGCCGGGCCGCAGTATCTGGCCGCGCGCCAATGCCGGATAGACCTCCTCCGCCCCGGCGGCGAAATGCACCCGCGTCAGCGCCGCCAGCGCCTGCCGCAACAGCGGCAGCTCCACATCGTCGCGCAACTTGAAGCTGAGGCCGGAATCGATGATCCGCCCGCGTCGATCCGCCGGGATCAGCACGCCCGCCGACGCCAGCCGCCCATAGTTCCGCATCCGCCGCGCATGCTCGCCGAACCATCCGGGCATCAGCGTGGACATGCTCATCGGCGGCTGAAAATGCGATTCGAGCAGGAAATCGCCGTGGTCGACATAGGTCGCCATCTGGTCCTCGTCCCACACGCGCATCGATTGCTCGCCCGGCATCAGCGCCACGACCGGGCAGGCGATATTGAGCGAGATGCCGGTGCCCGTGCCGTCGATCCCCGATGCATCGAGGATGCGGCTGGAGGCCAGCGCCCCGGCGGCGACCACCACCCCTTCGCGCGCGCGGATGAAATGCCGCCGCCCGTCCGCGCCTACCGCCTCCACGCCGGTGGCGCGTCTGCGGTCCCAACTCGCCGGCGTCTCCCAGCGGATCGCCTTTACGCTGGTATCCGGCAGGATGCGCGCGCGGGCCTTGTGCGCATCGATCAGGAAGGACTGCGCCATGCCCTGCTTGCGGCCATAGGGGCAGCCGGTGTTGCAATAGCCGCAATAGACGCAGGCGCTCGCTTCGTCATTCGGGCCATAATTCTTGCGGAACCATGGCCTGGGCGAGGCGAGATCGCGCGGATCGCCGGTGGCGGCGGCATGCGCCGACCAACCGCGTTGCAGATGCGGCCCGTTGTGCCGCGCGGCGCGCGCCTCGATCTGCGCGACCGACAGGCGGCTTTCGATCGCTCCATAAGCCGCCTCGAACCGTGCGCGATCGACCGGCGCGCCCAGCGCGGCCCATTGCGCGAACACGTCGGGCGCCGCCGGGTGCGTCATCCCCCGCTGGTTGACGCGCAGGCAGATGCCGTTGTTGATGACGGTCGATCCGCCGACCACCCGCCCCTGGAACACCACGATATCGTGGTCGCGGCTGGTCTGCACGCCGCCGTCCACGAACAGTCGCGCCGTCATCTCCCATTCGCGGTGATTGATCTTCTTCGTGGGATAGAATGGCCCGGCCTCGACGATCAGCACGTCGTGCCCCTGCGCCGCCAGTTCTGCCGCCGCGACCGCGCCGCCCGCGCCCGATCCGATCACGATCACGCCCGCCTCCTCGGGCACCTCGCGCAGCATGTCCGCTTCCGTCAGGTCGCGCTCGTCGAACCGTTTGATCTTCGCCTCGCCCGGCGCGCCGCGGTCGCGATCGACCGGCAGGGTGAAGGCGATCTGGCGCAGCACGGGATTGTCGCGGTTGGCGCGCTGATCGGCCTCGTTGTCTAGAAGGCCCTCGCCCTGCCAATGGCCGTAATAGCCGGCGTAGACCACGCTGCGCAGCCGGGCGAGATCCTGCATCAGGTTGTTCTTCGTCCGCATCAGCCGCTTCTTCACCCGCCGCGCGCGCCATTCCGGGCCGAGGACCAGGAAGAACGGCCCGCCCATGACGAGGCAGAGCAGATAGAGGCTGAGGCCGATCTCCTTCGCCTTGCCGCCCACCACCAGCGCGAACTGCCGCTGCAGGTTGGCGACCACCTGCGTGGCGGGGATGGCCATCTCGACATCATGGAACAGCGCCTCGGTAAGCGCCTTCAGGATCGCCGCCTGGATGAAGTTGAAAGGTTTGCGCAATGCCCTGCCCCCCTCGAGCACATCGATGCCGGATCGTAGATCAAGGAGGGGAGATGTGTATTGTTCGTTTGCGTCATATCGGGGCTGCAATCGCCGCCCGGAACCTCTCAGCGGGCGGAGTCGTCGGGAAGCGGGGTCGCCGTCACCACCATGCGGCCAAGGAAGACAGGGTGGTCCTCCCCGATGATCGCCGGCGCGCGCGATTCGCGATGCCCGCAGATCGGACCGAAGCCCGACAATGTGCCGAGCGAGACGGCAAGCGCGCAAAGGGCATAGGCAATGCGGATCATCGCGGGCGTCCGTGACGGTGGAATCTCGGACGCTTTTGTCTCCCTCGCGCGTCGCACGAGTGTGTCGCCGGGAGCCCGGAATTGTATGAAATTGTCGCAGGTGCGGCAGCGTCCGCGCCTTTCCTGCGAAAGCGCAAGCAATTGCAATTGATTCGCAATTGTCGGGCCTGTATGAGCAGGTTCCTGAAAGGGAGCGACGTGCTGCTGCTGGCGGACCGCAACGATGACCGGGCTGACGAAGTGACTGCCGCCGCGCAGGCATTGCCTGTCCCCATGTCCTTCGAGCCGGCCATCCCGCGCACCCGCTACGGCGAGGGGCGCAGGCCCAACCTCCCGGCGATGATCCTGGCCGTCCTGCTGCCGGCGATCGCGTTCGGGCTGCTGCTCCAGACCAGGGCGCATTTCGTCCGCAAGCCGCAATCCCGGCTCGTCGTGATGAACCTTTCGGCGCCGCCACCGCCGCCGCCGCCCTCTGCCCCCGCGCCGAAGACGCCGCCGGCTTCCCGGCCGGTGCTGACCGCGCCGGTGCCGGTGGTGCAGACGCCGATGGAATCGCCGGTCCAGGCCGC
>JASGGR010000175.1:0-6236 GCA_047602705.1 Sphingomonas bacterium
GCTCGCCGGCATCCGCCGTGGCAGGCGCGGGCGCATTGCCGCCGGCGACGCCATAGCGATAATCGACCCCGCCGATCCATTTGCCGACGCCCTCCACCTCATAACGATGGAGCAGCCAGATCGGCACGAACTTGCGCCGCAGATTGGCGAGCGGCTCGCCCGGATGCAGCACGTTCGGCCCGAAATTGTTGAGCGCCACGCGCCGCACGGCCATCATGCGCGTGAGGTCGGCGGCCTTGTCGTCCCCGTCGGTCCACATATTGTTGCCGGGCACACCAAGATCGGGGTCGCGCCCGTCGAGATCGGTCATGAACCGCATCCCCGCCGCCTCGCTCGCCGCCGCCTTGCGCGCGGCCTCCGCATCGGGATCGCCGCCCGGCTTGGGCTGGCCGTAGAGCCAGTCAACGGTATATTTGTCCCAGCTGCCGATGCCGGTGGCATAAGCGTCGCTCAGGTCGATCTTGCCGTCCGCCAGCCGGATGCGCGGGCTGGGATAGTCCATCACCGATGCGCGGTCCTGCAAGGATGCCGAGAAATTGTGGACGAAGCCGATCGCATGCCCCACCTCATGCGCGCCGAGCTGGCGGATGCGCGCGAGCGCCACGCGGACGGGATCGTTCGGCCCGCCGGTATTTTCCTGCGCGGTGCCGACCAGCCCTTCGAAGATCACCAGATCCTGCCGCGTGCGCAGGCCCTCCAGCACAACATTGCCCTTGATGATCTCCCCCGTGCGCGGATCGATCACCCCGCCGCCGAAGGACCAGCCGCGCGTCTGCCGCGCATCCCAGTTGACGATATTGTAGCGCACGTCCTGCGGATCGGCACCGGGCGGCAGGATCTTCACCTGGAAGGCATCGATGAAGCCCGCCGCGTCGAAAGCCTCGTTCCACCATGCTACGCCCTCCGCCAGCGCGCTGCGCACCGGCTCCGGCGCGGCATTGTCGATGTAGAAGACGATCGGCTTCTTCACCTTCGATCGCGGCGCGGCGGGATCGACCTTGTCGAGCCGGAAATGGTTGGCGAGTTGCACCAGCACCGGCTCACCCAGCGGCGTCGCGAAGTCATAGATCTGCGTGGCATGCGCGCCGGACCGTATGTCGAACCGGCGCGGCGTGAAGCCGGGGCCGGGCAGGCGGACGAAGGAATGGTGGACGGTCATCCCCACCTGCCGCCCGTCCGGCGTGAGCGTCTGCACCTCGTCGCCCGGCGAATCCGAGACGAAGGTCTGGACGGCGTCCACCTCGATATTGTCGGGGAACACCTTCAACGATCCGGGATCGACCGCGCTCAGCGCTTCCGACAGGCGAAAGCCGCGCGCGCCGCCGTCCATCGCATTGGGAAGCCGCCGGCCCGCGCCGTTCAGGCGGGTGGCGATATCCATCGTGTCGCGCGTCAGGAAGGGCGCGAGATCCACGGTGATCGCACCCGAGGGCGCGGTCGCGGCGATATCCAGCATCGCGGCCACGGTGAACGGAAAGCTCTCCCGCGCGCCCTTGCGTACTTCGGGCGAGCCGGTGGCGACGAAGCGCGGATTCTCGAACACCACGGCCACCTTGCGCCCCAGTCGACGGAAGGCGAGGATACGCGTCTCCCCCAGCATTCCGTGATCGAGCGTGATGCGCGCCGATCCCAGCCCGGTCTTGAGCGCGGTGGCGTAGAGGAATCGTCCGGACACTCCATCCTTGTCCGGCGCCGGCAGAGTGACGAGGATGCGGCCTTCCGCCTCGTTCACCTTCACCGGCAGCAGCCCGGCTTCGGGCGCGGCCGTCTGCGCCAGCGCACCGTTCCCCATCGCCAGCAGCACGGCGCCCACCGCCAGACCGGCCAACCAACGTCCAGATTTCATCGCCCCCTCCATCGATTATACGATTCGGGCGCATAGCTATCACGCGCGATTGCGCATCTCCGCATTTTTCAGCACCTTCGGCTCGAAACCAACGGGAGGGTGAAACATGAAGGGGCGTTACAGCGGGGCGGCCGCCGGGGTTGCTCTGATCGCGGCGGCATTGTCCGCCCAGTGACGGGAGCGTCCCGCGCAGGCTAATGGAAGTCCCGCGAGCGCGGCAGGATGCGCACGTTGCGGGGGTGGCCGCCGCTGTGGGGGAGCGGTGCGGCGGCCTCCCCCGCCGGCGGCGGATCGCGCGTCAGGCCGTCGAGCAGCGCGGTGCGATCGACGATCCGCGACGCCATCAGGTGGATGACGCCCTGAGGGCTGCGCTGCACCTCGCCCTGCACCTCCATCAGCCGCGATGCCATGACGGCGCGGCGATAGCGTTCGAACAGCCGCGCCCACATCAGCACGTTGACGATGCCGTATTCGTCCTCCAGCGTGACGAATACGGCATTGCCCTTGCCCGGCCGCTGCCGCACCAGCACCACGCCCGCCACCCGTGCCCGGGCGCCGTTGCGCGCCTTGCCCACGTCCTTGCTGGATAGCACGCCCTCGCCCTGGAAGGTGTCGCGCAGGAAGCGCATCGGATGGTCCTTCAGCGACAGGCGCGTCGTCTGGTAATCGGTCATCACATGCTCGACCGGGGACATGGCGGGCAAGGCGGCGTCCGGCTCCTCGGCCAGTTCCGGCGCGCCGGCGGCGGCGAACAAGGGGAGCTGCGCCGGCGGCGCGCGGCGCGCTTCCCACAGGGCCTCGCGCCGGTCGAGCGCGATCGAGCGGCAGGCGTCCGCATCCGCCAGCAGCCGCAGCGCGCGCGCCGGAAGCCCGCCCCGCGCGCCAGCGCCTCCACGCTCGCGATCGGCCCGGCGGCGCGCGCGGCCTCCAGCGCATCGGCCCAGTCCCTGCGGAACCCGTCGACCTGCCTCAGCCCCAGCCGCAGCGCGAGCCGCCCGCCCTCGCCCGGCTCGATGCTGTTGTCCCAGCCGCTGGCGTTGATATCGGGTGGACGCACCTCCACCCCGTGGTCGCGTGCGCAGCGGACGATCTGCGCCGGGGCGTAGAATCCCATCGGCTGCGCATTGAGCAACGCGCAGGCGAAGATCGCCGGCTGATGGCATTTCAGCCACGCCGAGACATAGACCAGCTTCGCGAACGCCTGGGCATGGCTTTCGGGGAAGCCGTAGCTGCCGAAGCCCTCGATCTGGCGGAAACAGCGTTCGGCGAATTCCTGCTCATAGCCGCGCCGCACCATGCCGCCGACCATCTTCTCCCGGAACTGGTCGATCGTGCCGATGTTGCGGAAAGTCGCCATCGCGCGGCGCAGGCCGTTCGCCTCGTCGGCGGTGAACTCGGCCGCGGTGATGGCGAGCTTCATCGCCTGTTCCTGGAACAGGGGCACGCCCAATGTCTTCCCCAGCACGCCGTGCAGCTCGTCGGGCGGATGCGGCGCGGCAGGGCTTGGGAAGTCCACCGCCTCCTCCTTGTTGCGCCGCCGCAGGAAAGGATGGACCATATCGCCCTCGATCGGCCCCGGCCGCACGATCGCCACCTGGATCACCAGATCGTAGAAGATACGCGGGCGTAATCGCGGCAGCATGTTGATCTGCGCGCGGCTCTCCACCTGGAACACGCCGATGCTGTCGCCATCGCACAGCATGTCATAGGTGGCCTCGTCCTCCGCCGGCACGGTCTCGAGCGTCAGGTCGCCCTGCCCGTGCATCCGCATCAGGTCGAACGCCTTGCGGATGCAGGTGAGCATCCCCAGCGCCAGCACGTCCACCTTCATCAGGCCGAGCGCGTCGATGTCGTCCTTGTCCCATTCGATGAAGGTGCGATCCTCCATCGCGGCATTGTGGATCGGCACCGTCTCGTCCAGCCGGTCCTCGGTCAGCACGAAGCCGCCGACATGCTGCGACAGGTGGCGCGGGAAGTTGAGCAGGCGATCGACCAGCGCCTTCAGCCGCGTCATCTCCGGATTGGCGATATCGAAGCCGGCCTCGGCGAAGCGCCCGTCCGTCACCGCGCCGCCATAGCTGCCCCAGCTCGTATCGGCGAGCCGCGCGGTCACGTCCTCCGACAGGCCGAGCGCCTTGCCCACCTCGCGCAGCGCGCTGCGCGGGCGATAGTGGATCACGGTGGCGGCGATGCCCGCGCGATGGCGGCCGTAGCGCGCATAGACATATTGCATCACCTCCTCGCGCCGCTCATGCTCGAAATCCACGTCGATATCGGGCGGCTCGCCGCGTTCCTCGGAGAGGAAGCGGGAGAAGAGCAGATTGTTCTCCACCGGATCGATCGGCGTGACGCCGAGCAGGAAGCACACCAAGGAATTGGCCGCCGATCCGCGCCCCTGGCACAGGATCGGCGGCTCGCGCGTGCGGGCGAAATGCACGATGTCGTGCACGGTGAGGAAGTAATAGGCATAGTTGCGCCGCCGGATCAGGCCGAACTCCTCGTCCAGCACCGCCCGCATCCGGGGCGGGATGCCCTGCGGGTGGCGGGCGTGGGCGGCCTCCATCACCAGATGCTCCAGCCAGTCCTGCGGGTTCCAGCCCTCCGGCACCGGCTCGTGCGGATATTCGTAGCGGAGCTGATCGAGCCGGAAATCGACCCGCGAGAGGAGATCGGCGCTCGCCGTCACCGCTTCCGGGCAATCGCGGAACAGCCGCGCCATCTCGCGCGGCGATTTCAGATGACGTTCCGCATTGGGGGCGAGCAGCCGCCCGGCCGCCGCCACCGTCACGCCCTCGCGGATGCAGGTGACGATATCGTGCAGCGGACGCTCCTCCGGCGAGGCATAAAGCGCGTCACTGGTGGCGAGCAGCGGCACGCCGGTCCGCGCGCCGAGCGCGATCAGCTTCGCCAGCCGCCTGCGATCGCGCCCGTCGCGCGCCATCGCCGCGCCGAGCCACACCGCGCCCGGCCGCGCCCGCGCGAGCTGGTGGAGCATTGCATCGTCATCCTCCCCTACCATCGCGATCAGGAGCAGGTCATCGCAATGGTCGAGCAGGTCGCCGAGGCGCAGGATGCAGTCGCCCTTCTCCGCGCGCAAATTGCCAAGCGTCAGCAGCCGCGTCAGCCGCCCCCAGCCGTGACGCGTCGCGGGATAGGCGACGATGTCCGGCGTGCCGTCCGTGAACACCAGCCGCGCGCCCGCGATGAAGCGCATCTCCAGATCCTTCGCCGCGACATGGGCGCGCACCACGCCCGCCACGGTGTTGCGATCGGCGATGCCGATGCCTTCCATGCCGAGCGCCTTCGCCCAGGCCACCATCTCCGCCGGGGAGGAAGCGCCGCGAAGGAAGCTGAAATTGCTCGCCGCGACCAGCTCCGCGAAGCTCATGCGAACAGCCCGTGGAGATACCAGCCCGGATCGGGCTTCTCGTCATACAGGCCATGGCGGAAGATCCAGAAGCGGCGGCCGCGCGCATCCTCCACGCGATAGTAATCGCGCGTCAGGCCGGTGTCGGTGATGCGGCCGTCCTTGCGCCGCCACCATTCGGTCGCGATCCGCTCCGGTCCCTCGAAGCGGCGGATCTCATGCAGGTCGCGCCGCCAGCGGAAGCGCCAGGGCGGGCCATCCGGCACCTCCGCCACCACCTCGATCGGCTGGGGCGGATCGAACAGGTGGAGCGGGCGCAGCGGCGGCTCGTCCGGCACAGGCTCGGGCCATGGCGCGGGAGTGGCGGAGTCCATCGCGGGCAGCATGAACTGCGCCTGTTCGGGGATATGCGTGTCGCGCGGATGGAAGCGGCGCACCCGCCCGCGTCCAAGCCGCGTGCTCAGCCGGTCGGCCAGCGCCGCCACCTCCGCCGCATGGACCTCGCCGCCCTCCAGCCGCAATTGCGCCGCCGCCAAAGGTTCGGCCACCGGCACGGCGAGGCGCACCATGTCGAAGCCGAAGCCGGGGTCGAGCGGATCGGACAGCCCGCCGATCCGCTCGCGGAACAGCCGCATCACCATCGCCGGATCACGCGTCGGGCGGCTGGTCTCGATCGTCAACGGTCGCGCGAGGCCGTCGCTGCGGAAGAATATCGCCTCGAAGCGCCGCCCGCCCGCCGCGCGTTCCTCCAGCAATCCGCGCGCCTCATCCGCCAGTTCCTCCAGCACGGCGAGCGCGTGATCGGTCCGCGCGATCGGCTCGGCGAAGCGGCGCTCGACACGGATCGCGGGCGCCTTGCGGCGCGGCGCGATCGGGCAATCCGACTCGCCGAGCAGGCGGCGCAGCGCCGTCACCGCCTCCTCGCCGAAACGCGCCGCGATGCCGGCGAACGGGCGACAGGCGAGATCGCCCACCGTCTTCAGCCCCGCGCGTCGCAGCCCCAGCTCGGCCTCCGCATCGAGG
>JASGGR010000176.1:0-6212 GCA_047602705.1 Sphingomonas bacterium
CGCGCCAGCATCTCCTGCTGCGGCGATCCCACGGCGAGCAGGGTGATCCGCGCGCCCGCCGCCGCCGCCGCGCGGGCGGCTTCGGCGCGGGCGGCGGAATCGGTCCGCAGCCCCATCGGCGGCTGGTGGTGGACGATATCCAGCGCGGGGTGAAGCGCGCGCAACCGCGCCGCATCCTCCGCCGCTCCGCCGATCAGGCACAGGCGATCGCCGTCTCGCAGCACGCGCGCGAACAGGGCGGCGGTGAGATCGCTTCCCGGAACGACGGGCAGCGAAACCCCTGCGAATCGCGCCAGCCGCGCCAGCACCCGGCTGTCGCACAGGCACAATGCGGCACCGTGATAGGCTGCGGTCACGTCCACCGGCGCATCCGCAAGACGGACCATGTGATCGACATTGGGCGTCACGACATAGCCATAATCGTGATCCGCTCCACGCGCGGCAAGCCACGCCACCGCGGCGTCGAAGGAGAGGCGATCGAAAGGGAGCCCCAGAAATTCGGCGCGCTCTGTCATGTCCGCTCTCCGGCGGCGGCAATGGCGGGATGTGGGGAAGCGGTCATTCTGCCACCAGTCGGCGCCGCATCCTCACTGTCGGGCGGGAGGCGGCTGGTGAGTGTCGATAGGGCTTTGACAAGGATGGCCGTGCCAAGCAAGGGGAAGCATCGGGCACGCAGCGCGTGAGGGATGCGGCGGAACGGGAAGCGGAAGTGAACGGGCTCGCGGTCATCATCGTCAATTATCGGACGCCGGACCTTGCGATCACGTCGGTCGCCGCGCTGGAGGAGGCGCGATCCGCTTTCCCCGGCCTGCGCGTGATCGTGGTGGATGGCGGATCGGGCGACGGATCGGCGGAGCGCATCGCGGATGCGGTGGCGGTCAACGGCTGGAATGACTGGGTGACGCAATTGCCGCTGGAGGTGAACGGCGGTTTCGCCTTCGCCAACAATCAGGCGATCGCGCTGCTGGCGGAAAGCGGCGACATGCCGGAAGCGATCGCGCTCATCAATCCCGATGCGCGCGTCCGCCCCGGTGCGCTGGCGGCGATGGCCGCGCTGCTCGATCGGGAGCCGGGCGCGGGTGCCGTCGGCGCGCTGCTGACGCATGAGGACGGCCGGCCGCAATCCTCCGCCTTCCACTTCCCCTCGATCCGGGGCGAATTCTGTCGCGGCGCGCGCACCGGCGTGATCGAGCGCCTGCTGCGCCAGCCGCGCACCTCCATCGAAGCGCGGCAGGCGCTGGAAGTGCCGTGGGTGACGGGCGCGGCGGTGATGTTCCGCACGGCGGCGCTGCGCCAGTCGGGATTGTTCGACGACGGCTTCTTCCTCTATTTCGAGGAGACGGAACTGATGCACCGGCTGCGGCGCACCGGCTGGTCGATCTGGCACGAGCCGGCGGCGCAGGTCGTGCATGCCGGCGGCGCCGCAACGGGGATTCGCGATCTCGAAACCGGGCGGCCCGCCATGCGGAGAAAGCCGCGTTACTGGTATGATTCGCAGCGCCGCTATTTCGCGCTTACCAGCGGCGCGGCAGCCGTGATCGCGGCCGGATTCGCCTATGTCGCGGGCCGGACGATCTGGCGGCTGCGGATGGCGATATCGTCGCGCATCCACGATGACGCATGGCGCAGCGCACGCGATACGCTCGCTTTCGGTCTGTGGCCGGCGCGGCGCGATGCGACCTCGGCCGCGCCGTCGCTCGACGCGGCTCGTCGCGCGAAGCCCTCATGGATGGACGCAGGATGATCGGATCGTAGCTGCGATCGGGCCTCTTACGCGGCCTTGATCAAGCCGAGATCCGCGAATGCCCTTTCCAGCATATGGCCGATGGACCGGGACGGGTCGAAGAACCGCTCGCGTATGACGCGGGCGGCGGCGACTGCCTGATTATAGGCGGCGGGGTCGGTCATGGCGCGCTCGATGCACTGTGCATAGGATCGCCAGTCGTCCGGCGTGGCTTCGAACATCGCCTCCTCGATGAGGCGGCTCGACTGGCAGACCCGCGAAGTAACGACGGGACGGCCGCCCAGCACCGCCTCGATCGCGACCTTGTTCAGCCCTTCCACGAATTCGGATCGGGTAGGGACGACGACGAGATGCGTCCGGGCGAGCGCCTCGATCACCTCATCGCCGGAGCAATGCCCGTGCACGGTTACGAAATCGGACAGGCCGCGCCGCGCGATCTCCGTCCGAAGCTCGTTCCGCGCGCCGCCGTCGCCAAGAAAATCGAGCTTGAGACGATGGCCTTTGTCATGAAGGGAGGCGAAAGCCTGCAGGAGATCGAATATCCCCTTGTCGCGCTCCATTCTGCCGATGAAGGTCAGGGAGAACCTGTCGCCGGATGGGTGTCTGTCGAAAATCGCGTCGAACTTCTCGCGATTCCATTGCGGGGTGAAAGCAGCGCCGGGGGGCGCTTTCCTGCCGCACAGCACATGCGATTGCGTGACGATGTCCTGCGATACGCCAAGAATATAATTGCTGCCGTGCTTCAGGAATATGCTGTCCAGAATGGATAAAAGTCTTTTTGTCCCGACCGGAGGCCTGACCGGGCTGTAAAATGCCACATGCATGATATTGATGATCTTGATGCCGAACATTCTGGCGAAGAACAACATGGGGAGGAATATCATGTTGTTGCTTATCAATGCCACATCCGGCTTATTCCGCAAGACGGCCCATAGAAAGCTCATGGATGAGCGCATCCAGTTTATATAATATCCTAGTCCGCTTCCCCCGCTCGCGATGCGCACATTCTTCACGCAAAACCCATCGTCGGCAATTGCATCCTTGACCTGCGAAGGGCTCAGGAAAGTTCCTTCCATTCCATATTTCCTGGCGAATTCGAAGATCGATCCGGAATAGGTCTTGGCCGTTTCGGATTGGAAGTCCGTGCCCGACTTCCAGCTCTTATAGGCGGCAACCAGATCGCCCGCTGCGGCTATATAGAAAATGCGGGTGGGCTTGTGATCTGGCATGACAATCCTTCTGAAGCATCGCCTTGACGACGAATTGCGCTGGCAGCCTGAGGCCAGCTCATAGCCCCCGTAAGGCTTCGGCGATGATATTAGGACCGATTTCCTTCAGGTCCATCCGAATGATCGGCCGGCTGGTCGCGACGGTATTCGGCCGGCCGGAACAGCGCTCTTTCCGGCGCTGGCTTCTTTCCCTATTTCGGGGACATGAAGCCCGGATATGAACTTTGCCGCGTCCGCCGGGTGCGGCCTTGCGAGGGAGCCGGGCGCTGAGCGCGGATACCGGTATCGTCGCCATCGGGCGCAACGAAGGCGCGCGCTTCGTCGCCTGTCTTGCCTCGTTGCCGGAGGAAGTGCCGGCGATCTATGTCGATTCCGGTTCGACCGACGGCAGCATCGAACGCGCGCGGGCGGCCGGGCTTGAGGTTGTCGAACTGCCGACGCCGCCTGGCTTCACCGCCGCGCGGGCGCGCAATGCGGGCTGGCGCCGATTGCTGGCCGATCATCCCGGCATAAGGTTCGTCCAGTTCCTTGACGGCGATTGCACGCTGGAACCGGGCTGGATCGCCGCCGGTCGCGAGGCGATGCTGGCCGAGCCGGATCTGGCGGCGGTGTTCGGCCGCCTGATGGAAAGGCATCCGGAGGCGAGCCTCTACAATGCCCAATGCGATCGGGAATGGAATGTGCCCGTCGGCGAGGTTCGTGCCTGTGGAGGAATCTCGCTGATGCGGGTGGAGGCATTCGCGGCGGAAGGGGGGTTCAGCGACGATCTGATCGCGGGGGAGGAGCCGGATCTGTGCTTGCGTATGCGCGCAAAGGGCTGGCGCATACGCCGCATCGCGCCGCTCATGGCGCGGCATGATGCCGATATTCACCGTTTCCGCGCCTGGTGGAGGCGCGCGATACGCTCGGGCCATGCCTATGCCGAGCATGTCGCCCGGCATGGCCCCGCCGCCGATCCGGACTGGCGGCGGCAGGTGCACAGCACGTTCGTCTGGGCGCTCGCGCTTCCGTTGACGGCGTTGACGGCGCTGGCGCTGGCGGCGTTCGTCTCCCCCCTGTTCCTGTGGCTCGCGCTGGCGGTGGTGGCGCTTTATCCGCTGCAATATCTTCGCCTCGCCATGCGCGGGATCAGGAGCGGCGAGCCGGCGAGCTATGCGCGTGGAAATGCGCGGCTGCTCATCCTCGCCAAATTCGCGCTGCTGGCGGGCATGGCGCGCTTCTGGAGCAAGCGCCTCGCCGGGCGATCGGGCGGCATCATCGAATATGAGAAGGGATAGGCGTCATTCCTCCCCCGGGCGTCTGGTGCGCACCCATTCGTGCTGCCGCCGGCCGATGAGACGCAGGTAGATCGGCAGCTTCCACGCCACATAGAGCGGGATGCGCGCAAGCGTCGCGCCGCTGATGGTGTCGCGGCCGCTGATCGCCCAGTTGAGCACCAGCAGGAGCATCACCGCGCCGAGGCAGAGGACGATCAGGAGAGCGGGGAGCCACGACGCGCCGGCCAGCGCCAGCAGCCCGCAAAGCACAAGTCCCGCGCCGCCGAGCGCGACGAGCAAGGCAAGCGGCGGCACGAGCAGGTGAAGGGCCAGCCACGCGAGGCCCGGCCGCATCCTCGCTATCCCTTCGGCGATCAGGGGCAAGGCGTGGCGGCGCGCCGTGCCGATGAAGCCATGTTCCCAGCGGGTCCGTTGGGCGAGCGTGTCGGCATGGCTGGCGGGCGCGCTCCTGATCCGGGCGTCCTCCACGAAACAGGGGTTCGCGCCGCCGCGCGCGAAATGGATGCCGAGCGCCAGATCCTCCGCCAGATCGCTCGTCGCCAGCGGCGCGTCCGCGAAAAGGCGCCAGGGGGCGGCCATGCCGGTGCCGCCCAATATGGCCGGCGCGCCCAGTCGCGCGTCGCCGCGCTGCCGGATGAGGTTTTTGATGAGGAAGGCGAAGTTCGATATCTGCACCATCGGCCCGTCGCCGGGGGCGGGGCATAGCAGGTTGCTGCCCTGCACGGGCCGGCCGAGCGTGGTCGACGCGCGCGCAAGCCGCTCCAGCGCGCCCGGCTCCGCCATGCAATCGGCATCGAGCACGATCACGCAGTCCGGCGGATCGTTCGCCAGCCAGTCACGGCCGAAGGCGAGGGCATGGCCCTTGCCGCGCCGTGCGGGATCGGTCCGCTCGATCACCTCGGCTCCCGCGGCGCGTGAAACCGCGGCAGTATCGTCCGTGCAATTGTCTGCCACCACCAGCAGCGTCATGTTTTCCGCGATCGCGGGGGCGAGCGCGGCGATGGTGCCCGCGATGCTCTGGCATTCGTTATGGGCCGGCATCAGGATGACGGCGCGGGGCGGCGGCCCCGCCGCGTCCGTCCCGCTCTTGCTCCGGGGGATGAGGCCGAGCGCCAGCTCGACGGCAAGAACGAGGAGCGGCAGGGCGAGCGGCAAGGCGATCAGCCAGCCGGGCAACGTCAGCGCCGCCGTCATGCGCGCGCGCCCAGTCGGGCGAGATCCGCCAGCAGGCCCGCGCCGTTCCGCCCGGCATCATGCATGGCGAGCACGCGCCGCCTGCCTTCGGCCCCCATCGCATCCAGGGTTTCGGGCGTTGCCGCGAGCGCCGCTTCCATTGCCGTCACCAGCGCGTCCACATCGCCCGCCGGCACGAGCCAGCCGCAACCTTCGTCCACAAGCTCCGGAGTCCCCGCAATGCGGCTGGCGATGACCGGGCGGCCGAGCGCCAGCGCTTCCATGATGACCACGGGAAGCCCCTCGGCGAAGCTGGGCAGGATCATCGCGCGGGCGGCCAGCAATTCCTCGCGCACCCTGTCGCCGGCGGTCCAGCCGGTGATGGCGATCGTTTCGCCAAGCCCTTCGGCCCCGATCTGCGTCTCGATCCCGGCGCGCATCTCGCCGTCGCCGACCAGCGTGAGATGGAAATCGACACCGCGCGCCTTGAGGCGTCCCGCCGCCTCGACCAGCAGCGGCAAGCCCTTCTGGGCGCTCAGCCGGGCAACGCAGACCAGCCTTGGCGCGGCGGGGGCAGGGCGGGCGAGCGCCGGCTCCGCGAAGCTTTCGTCGATGCCGCAGCGCGCGACGATGATCTTGCCCCAGTCCTCGAACGCGCTCCAGCGCATCAACTGGCTGCGGCCGTAGCTGCTGATCGCTACACAGGCGACGCTCTCCGCCACCTTGCCCGCGAGATCGAGGCCGCGCGGATCGTCGAACTCGTCCGGCCCATGCACGGTGAAGCTGTAA
>JASGGR010000177.1:0-6181 GCA_047602705.1 Sphingomonas bacterium
CAGCACCTGTTCTGGTTCTTCGGCCACCCCGAAGTCTACATCATGATCCTGCCGGGCTTCGGCATCGTTAGCCACATCGTCTCAACCTTCAGCCGCAAGCCGGTGTTCGGCTATCTGGGCATGGCCTATGCCATGGTCGCGATCGGCGTGGTCGGGTTCGTCGTGTGGGCGCACCACATGTTCACCACCGGCCTGGCCGTGAACACGAAGATGTATTTCACCGCCGCGACCATGGTGATCGCGGTGCCGACGGGCATCAAGATCTTCTCGTGGATCGCCACAATGTGGGGCGGCAGCATCAGCTTCCGCATCCCGATGGTCTGGGCGATCGGTTTCATCTTCATGTTCACCGTGGGCGGCGTGACTGGCGTGGTGCTCGCCAATGGCGGCGTCGACGATTACATGCAGGACACCTATTACGTGGTGGCGCACTTCCACTACGTGCTGTCGCTGGGCGCGGTGTTCTCGCTGTTCGCCGGCTTCTACTATTGGTTCCCGAAGATGTCCGGGAAGATGATGAACGAGTTCCTAGGGCACGTTCATTTCTGGGTGTTCTTCATCGGCGTGAACCTGTTGTTCTTCCCGATGCACTTCCTTGGCCTCCAGGGCATGCCGCGCCGCTATCCGGATTATCCGGACGGCTTCGCGCACTGGAACGATATCGCCACGATCGGTTACATGATCATGGCCGCGGGCCTCGCCGTCTTCTTCGTCAACGTCATCATCTCGCTGATCGCAGGGAAGAAGGCTGGCGATAATCCGTGGGGCGAAGGCGCCACCACGCTGGAGTGGACGCTCTCCTCACCGCCGCCTTATCACCAGTTCGAAACGCTGCCGGTGATCGGGGACGATCAGCACCATTGATCGCCTCCGCCTTGCAAGGTGACGAAGCGCCTCGCGGGAAACCGCGGGGCGTTTTGTTTTTTGGCGAGGTTCTGCTGCGCGGAGAAGGTGGTCGGGCGCGCAATCATCAGCGAGCCCAAGGCGGCTTAACGACGCTCCTGGCTTCTGCCATGCTGGTTGAAAGACAATGGAGAGAGCGATGCCCGAATTCCGCATGATCGATACCGGCGCGTTGAGGCTGCGCGTCGCGCTGGAGGGCGAGGGGCCGTTGGTGCTGATGGTCCACGGGTTCCCGGAGAGCTGGTATTCATGGCGGCATCAACTCGGCCCGGTCGCCTCGGCGGGGTTCAAGGCGGCGGCGATCGACGTGCGTGGTTATGGCGGGTCGGACAAGCCGGAACCGGTCTCGGCCTATGCGATGGAGCATATGGTGGCTGATATCGCTGCCGTTGCCGCCGCATTGCAGCCGGATGGCCCGGCCATCCTGCTTGGGCACGACTGGGGTGCGCCGATGGTGTGGAATTCCGCATTGGTCCACCCCGATCGTTTCCGCGCCGTGGCGGCCCTTTCGGTGCCCTATGCCGGCGTGCCTTCGCGTCCGTTCACGGATACGTTCCGCGCCGCCTTCACGAGCAAGGGGCGTTTTTTCTATCAGGAATGGTTTCAGGCCGAAGGCCCGGCCGAAGCAGAAGCCGAGCGCGACGTGCGCGATTTCCTGCGCAAATTCTATTATGCCATTTCTGGCGATGCCCCCGAAGGCACTTGGCCGGACAAGCCGCATGGCGCGACCCTGCTGGAGGGGATGGTCGACCCGGGCACTTTTCCCGCATGGCTCACACCGGCTGATCTGGATTATTATGTCGGCGAATTCGAAGCGTCGGGGTTCCGCGGCCCGATCAATCGCTACCGCAACCATGAGCGCGATTTCGAATGGCTCCAACCCTATCGTGACCGCCGCATCGAGCAGCCTGCGCTGTTTATCGGCGGCGGCAAGGATCCGGCGACCAATTTATTCGGCGCGGTAGCGGACCCGATCGCGTTGATGCGCCCGCTCGTGCCGAAACTGGAAGGGGAAGTGTTGCCCGGTTGCGGGCATTGGACGCAGCAGGAACAGCCGGAGCAAGTCAACCGGCGCTTATTGGACTGGCTCGCACGTCTTTAGCGATGAAGTCCGGCGCTGCATGATTTTGGTCTCGCAGCGTTTGAATCCAGTCCGAAGCGCTTTCCGGGCGTGCACGGCGATGGCTGTGCTCGGATAAGCCTCTCCATTCTCCCGCCGCCCCGATCATTGTTTGCGGTCGGTCCGGGCTGAGACGTGTTCCATGTTGTGAACGACGTCCAACCGTTACTCGGAAGAATGGGGGTGAGTCGGCTTTAGTCGTCATTCCCGTTCATGCGGGAATGACGACAAATAACGCGAGAAGCGCGGATCGCTCAGGAACGCCACAAGAAACCGCGATGCGATTGGTCGCGCGCTTCAAGTCCGCTTCCCCGCCCGGAGACGGGGAAGCGGGGAAGCGGGGAAGATGCATCAGCCCTCGGTCTGCTGCGCGGCGGCCTTGCGACGGCCGCGCGGGGCGTTGCCTTCCGTCTTCGCGCCGGGCTTGCGGCCAAGACCGATCTTCTTCGCCATCGCGCGACGTGCTTCGGAATAGCTTTCGGCGACCATCGGATAATCGGGCTTCAGCCCATAACGCTGGCGATATTCCACCGGAGTCAGGCCCTGTCCGGCAAGATGACGGCGCAACGTCTTATAGGGCTTTCCATCGATCATCGAGATGATGAAATCCTTCGACGCGAGCGATTTCCGGACCGACACAGCCGGAACATATTCCGCCGCCGCCTCGGCCTGGGCAGGTGCTTCGATATCCGAGGAAAGATCGGAAACCGCATCATGCATTTTCTTGAGGAACGCCGGCACATCTTCGCTCGACGCACGGGTATTGGGATTTGATAGCCATGCGATCGTCAGTTCGGTGGCAAGTTCGACCGCGTTGGTGCTGATGGTATCTTCGCTCATGCGACGCTCCTTTAAAATCGTCGCAGCGTCATTAACGGGTAATTGTCTTGCGTCAATATAGCGCTGTCATTCGTCCGATCTCGTTACTGTCCAAAAACAGGAATAAACCAATGGTTATCCCTGTTCCGAGATTCGGCCAGTCGGCCGAATGCGGTGAACCGTTGAATGTAAGGCGGTTAGACGACTTTCTCTGGAGCGGGATGTGGGATCGCGACGACGATGCCTTTCCGTTCAATGGTTTTCTGTATTCTTCAGAGGATTATCCAGCATCGGCAATTTTCAGGATGAGGAATATTTCGTCGCGGAAATATTTCTCTCCAATTATGCTCCTGCCTATAATGCGCGCACCAGACGAATCCCGACCGCAAGCCACGGAGCTGCCTCGATCATGCGCGGCTTCGCGCCGGGGACGGGAGGGAGGATCGTCACGGCACCACCCTGCGCGGCGATCAACCTTCCGAAGACGAAGCGGCCGGCGGTTGCGGGCGCAAGCACATCGCGGTTGAGCGCGCGGGCAAAAGCGTCAGGCGCAAGCATGTCGCACCAGATCTCGTCACCTGCGCGATATTCGCCCACTCCCGCTTCCACCTTGATCGCCACCGCTCCCGCTGTTGGCATCGGTGGCGTGATCCGCGCCGGCCGCCGGGGAGCGAACGCGCCATTTGCCGCCAGCACCGCCGCCACAGCCAGATCGCTGCGTTCGGGCAGGGAGACGAGATCGCTCGCCTCCACCTCCAGCGCGGCGGCGATACGGTTGAGCCATGCGACGGAGACGGTGCGCGTGCCCGTTTCGAGCCGACCGATGGTTTGCGCCGTGGTGGGCGGCACACAGCGGCGCGCGACTTCCTCCAGCGTCATTCCCTTTGCGCGGCGCACTTCACGGATCGCGGTTATCATAGCGGTATCCTAACCATATTGGTTTCATACTGTCCTACATTAATGCCGATATGGCAAGAGTGCTTTCGTGCTGGAGGAATCGGATGCGTGAGTTGGTGGAGGTGGCGATCGATCGCCAAGGGGTGCGCGGCCCCGCACGGCGCGGCGGGCGGAACGTGACGGTGAATGTTGCCGAATCCCCGCTGTCGTGGCTCGCGGCGCGTGGGCTGGTCGATGCGCGGCAATGCGAGGCGGGGGAGAGGCTGCGGAGCGATTATGAGCGCGCTTCGATCGAGCCGGGAACGACGATGCGCTGGGACATGCAACGCGTCGATGGCGGTGGAGGCGATAGCATGGACCCGACCATCGCGCAGATTTCGGCAAAGCGCCGTTTCGATGCGGCCATCGCAGGCGTGGGGCGCGGGCTGTCCGACATATTGTGGCGCGTGGTGTGCGCATGCGAGCGGCTGCCGGAGGCGGAGCGGGCGCTTGGCTGGCCCACGCGGTCGGGACGTCTGGTGCTGACGCTGGCGCTCGACCGGCTCGCGGATCATTATCGATTGCGCTAGGGGGCACGCCATGCGGTTCGAGATCATCAAATGCCATGGATCGGGGAACGACTTCCCGCTGATCGACGCGCGAGGAATCTCGCTGGACGACGCGCAATGGGCGATCGTCGCGCGCGCGCTCGCGGATCGGCGCGGGGCGGTCGGTGGCGACGGCCTGCTGATTATGTACGACAGGGAGGGCCATATCGGATTCCGCATGTGGAATTCCGACGGGTCCGAGGCCGAGACGTGCCTGAATGGCGTGCGTTGCGTGGCGCGGATGGCGTTCGAGCGGCTTGGAGTCGACCGGGCGACGCTGCATTTGATGCGTTCGACCGTAGACGTCTCGCACGAGGCGGATCTGGCGCCCGGTGTCTATACCGTGCGGGAAGTGGCGGGGCCGGCGGAACTGGATATCGGCGAGTGGCCGCTCCATGGCGAGGGGCATGAGATCGTAGAGCGGCCGGTCGCGCGGCTCGATCCAGCGCTGGCCTTCACCGCCATCGCCATGCCCAACCCGCATCTCGTGACGTTCGTTGAGAAGATGGACGAGGCGACGCTGGTGCGGATCGGCGCGATCTGCGAATCCGCGCCGGACTGGTTGCCGAACCGTGCCAATGTGTCGTTCGTACGG
This sequence comes from Sphingomonas bacterium, assembly GCA_047602705.1. GTDB lineage: Bacteria > Pseudomonadota > Alphaproteobacteria > Sphingomonadales > Sphingomonadaceae > Sphingomonas. The sequence goes on from JASGGR010000177.1 coordinate 4,922, forward strand.
GCGCTGGGGGAGGAGGCGATCTACGTCCGCACTTTCGAGCGCGGCGTGGGACTGACGGACAGTTGCGGCAGCGCCATGGCGGCGTCGGTCTTCGCGGCGGCGCTGACCGGGCGCGTCAGCTTCGATCATGAGGTGACGGTGCGGAATAAAGGAGGGCTGGTGACGGCTCGCGCGGAGGGCGACGGGATGGTGGCGCTCAGCGGCAATGCGACATGGGAATGGGAGGGCGCGGTGAGTGTCGATCTTTCCAGCGGCGTCGCGGGTGACCTCAGCGTGATACGGCATTTCAACGAGGAGATCGCGGCTTGGGCGAAAGTGGCGGAGGCTAGCGCGGCGGCTGGATGATCATTCCTCGCCGAACAGGTCGCGCTGGGATTTGTCCAGCTCCTCGGCATAGCGGCGGCGGACGTAACTTTCGGTGACGATCCCCAGCACATGGCCGGCCGGATCGAGCACGGCGAGTTCATCCGTCTGCGCCGCGTCGAACGCCTTCATCACCTCGCCGATATCCATGTCCGGCGAGAGGTTGACGTCCGTTCCATGGGCGAGCGTGGCGGCCGGCGCATCCTGATTCACTCCTTCCGCAAAGGCAGCGGCGGTGGTGAGGATGCCGGCATAACGCTCTTCCCCGTCGAGGAGCACGACGCGGCTGGTCGCGCCCAGCGGGAAGCGGCGGCGCAACTCTGTGATGCTGATATCGGCCGGTGCATGGGCAGGCCCACGCCGCATCATCCGCCCCGCGGTGAGCGTCTTCATCCAGCCCACGTCGCGTGCGCTCTTGATCGTCTCGCCACGCAAATGCAGGCGCCAGGTCGAGAAGCTGTAACCGAACAATTCCCGCACCATCGTGCTGGCCACGAGCGAGGCGGCTAGTACTGCTCCGGTCAGGCTGAAATTGCCGGTGGCTTCGAGCACCAGCATCGCCATGGTGAAGGGGCCGCCGACCACCGCCACCGCCAGCGCCGCCATGCCGACCAGCGCGGCGTTGGCGGGATCGAGGATCGGGAAGCCCACCGCCCATGCCAGCCCGTCGGCGTAGAGATGCCCGACCAGCGTGCCCAGGAACAGCGAGGCGAAGAACAGGCCGCCCCTGAAGCCGAAGCCCAGCGACACGATCGACGCCAGGCTCTTCGCCAGCAGCACGGCGGCGATGAAGGTGAGCGGCAGCGCCGTCATCATGTCGATATGGAGCGCGCTGTGCCCGGCGGAGAGCACCTGCGGCGACCAGGCGGCGATCGGGATCAGCAGCAGCCCGCCCAG
>JASGGR010000178.1:0-6180 GCA_047602705.1 Sphingomonas bacterium
CGCCCGTCGCGCCGCTCCCGCCCGCGCCGCCGCCCGTGACGCGGCCGCTCCCGCGCTTCACCCTCTCCGGCATCGCGCGGCAGGGGACGATGATGCTCGGCACCGCGCCCGTCGGCGCCACCGCGCTATCGCTCGACGGCATGCCGGTGGAAATGGCGCGCGACGGCCGCTTCCTGATCGCCTTCGACCGCGATGCAGGCCCGAGCGCTACATTGGTCGCCACCCTGGACGACGGCCGCCGGGTGACGGAGATGCTCGCCGTCGCGCCGGGCGAGTGGCGGATCGAGCGGCTCGATACGGTCGCCAAGACGCCGGTGCCCAGCGCCGAATTCCTCCGCCGCCGTCCCGCCGAGCTGGAGCAGATCAAGGCCGCCCGCGCGATGCGCACCGACGCGCAGGGCTGGCGGCAGCCCTTCGTCTGGCCGGCCACGGGGCGCATCTCCGGCCTGTTCGGCGCGCAGCGCTTCTATCGCGGCGAGCCGGGGGCCTATCACTCCGGCGTCGATATCGCGAAACCCGCCAGCGCGCCGGTGATCGCGCCTGCGGACGGCGTGGTGATCCTCGCCGCGCCCTCGCCCTTCACGCTGGAGGGCAACCTGCTGATGATCGATCACGGCATGGGACTGAACAGCGCCTTCCTCCATCTGTCGCGGATCGAGGTGAAGGTGGGCGATCATGTGCGGCAAGGCCAGGAAATTGCCCGCGTCGGCGCCACCGGCCGCGCATCGGGGCCGCATCTCCACTGGGCGATGATGTGGCGCGGCAAGCGCATCGATCCGATGCGCGTGGCGGGAGCGATGGGGCAGTGAGGCGAATCGGCTGAAACGCTCTCGCGTGCCCCCTCAGTTGACGCGGCGCACCTTGATCGCCGGGCGATTGCCCAGCGCCAGCTTGAACGAGCCGAGCGTGCCGCGGGTGATGACCACTTTTTCCCCCTGTTTCGGCTTGCCTACGACCTGATTGTCGTCCGTCTGCATCCATGTTGCGCCATCGGCGAGCACAAAGGTCATCGGTGCGCCGGGGGTGATCGTGGCCGATTGCAGCGTCGTTTCGACTCGGTCGATATCGGGCGCGTTCTCGAACAGGGGGGAGATGGGCAGAGCGATGCCGAACAGCCGGCGCTTGGTTTCCCGCACCTGCGCCTGATCCACTACCACTACCTCATGCCGGCTTTCGGCTGCGACCAGCGCGCCGGCGGCTTTGTCGTAGCAAGCAAGGCGAGCGCCGTCCTCGCGAATGTCGGCGCATCGCGCGACGGCGGTCAGCAGTTCCGAAGGCGGCCCCGTCCGTTTGCCTTTCTGCGCCTCCGCCGGAAGCACGAGAGACAGCACGACGAGTGCGGGCAGGGCGATTGCCGGGGCAAATGAAGGATGCATGGCCGGGAATGTATCCCACTATTGCACCCTGACAAGCAGCTATTGCCCCGGTGAAATGCCGCGAGCGAAGTGTTGCAGCGGGGGCACAGCTATTACAAGAATGTTGCGAAAATGATGAAGTTTCGTGGACATGGCTTCCCCGAGTTGTAATCGGATAGGCAGCGTGGCGTTGAGCCACCAACAAGCCTGTTCGTCCCAGACCTTGTTCTGGGATGACACAAAGGGGATTCGTAATGCGAAACTTCAACGTTCGTCGCCTTCTGTGCACGACGACGATCATCGCGGGGTTTGCCGCGATGCCGGCGCTTGCCCAGACGGCGCAAACCACCACCGCTTCGGAAGATGCCACTCCGGTTTCCGACATCATCGTGACCGGCTCGCGCGTGACCTCGCCGAACCTCACGGCCACCAGCCCGATCACCGCGGTCAACGCCGAGGACATCAAGGTCCGCGGCGCGACCCGTATCGAGGACGTGCTGAACAATCTGCCGCAGTCGTTCGCGACGCAGAGCTCGTCGGTGTCGAACGGCTCGAACGGCACGGCGACTGCCAACCTGCGCAACCTGGGCGATACTCGCACGCTGGTGCTGGTCGATGGCCGTCGTCTGACGCCGGGTGACCCTAACACGATCAGTTCGGCCGCTGACCTCAACGTCATTCCGGGCATCATGATCAAGCGCGTCGACGTGCTCACTGGCGGCGCTTCCACCGTTTATGGCGCGGACGCGGTTGCCGGCGTCGTAAACTTCGTGCTCGACAACGACTTCACGGGTGTGTCGGCCGACGCGAACTATGGTTTCTACAACCATGACAACAACAATCGTCGCTGGCAGGATCTGAGCAGGTCTTCGGGTTATCCGTCGGCCAGCGGTTGGACGAACGACGGCCAGCAATTCGACGCCAGCCTGAAGATCGGCGCCGGTACTGATGATGGTCGCGGCCATATCGTCGCCTATTTCAGCTATCGTGAGATCAAGGCGGTCCAGCAGGGCAGTCGTGATTTCTCCTCGTGCGGCATCAACGCCGATACGGACACGAACGCCTATTTCTGCGGTGGTTCTTCGACGGCCTATCCGGCGAACTTCACCATGGGCGACTCGCTCTTCCCGGGCACCACGACCAAGACCAACCTGCCGCAGAGCTATACGCTGGATTCGGCCGGTAATCTCACCACCGGGCGCACGCTCTACAACGCGAATCCGCTGAACTATTACCAGCGCCCGGATACGCGTTATGTCGCCGGCTTCTCCGCGCATTATGACGTCAGCGACGCGTTCAAGCCCTATTCCCAGTTCATGTTCATGGACGATCACTCGGTCGCGCAGATCGCCCCGTCGGGCGATTTCGGCAACACCACCACGATCAACTGCAACAACCCGCTCCTTTCGACTGTCCAGCAGAGCACCTTCTGCCGCGCGACGAACCTCGTGCTCGGCGACAACGGCCAGCCGTTGACGCTGACGAATCCGGACGGCTCGACCTACAATTTGGCCAATGTGAACATCGGGCGTCGTAACGTCGAAGGCGGCGGCCGTCAGGCCGACATGCGCCATACCTCCTATCGCATCGTGATCGGCGCCAAGGGCGATATCGCCAAGGGCATCAGCTACGATGTGTACGGCCAGTACGGCACGACCATCTTCAATGAGGTTTATCGCAACGAATTCTCGATCAGCCGCACGCAGAAGGCGCTGGACGTGATCCAGACCGCGAACGGCCCGGCATGCCGCTCGGTGGTCGATGGTTCGGACCCGAACTGCGTTCCGCTGAATATCTTCGGCTCCGCACCGATCACGCAGCAGGCGCTGAACTACGTGCAGGTTTCCGGCCTGATGCAGGGTGAGACCCGCGAGAAGATCGTCAGCGGCTCCATCACCTTCCGTGGTGACGAATATGGCGTGAAGACGCCGTGGGCCGAAGAGGGCGTCACGCTGAACATCGGCGCAGAATATCGTGAAGAGGCGCTGAAGCTTGAGGTCGATCAGGAATTCGCGAGCGGCGATCTCGCCGGGCAGGGTGGCGCGACGCTGCCGATCGCCGGCGGGTACAACGTGAAGGACGTATTCGCGGAAATTTCGATCCCGATCGTCACGGACAAACCGTTCTTCCACGAATTGTCGTTCAACGGCGGTTATCGTCATTCGAGCTACAACATCTCCGGCGGCACCAACACCTACAAGCTGTCGGGCGCGTGGGCACCGGTGCCGGACATCAAGTTCCGCGGCGGCTACAACCGCGCCGTCCGTTCGCCGAACGTGCAGGAGATGTTCGTGGCGCAGTCGGTCCAGATCGACGGCGCGAGCGATCCGTGCTCTGGTCCCAACCCGGGCTTCACGGCGGCACAGTGCGCTCGTACTGGTGTGCCTACCGCTCTCTATGGCGCGGTTCTGGCAAATCCGTCCGAGCAGATGAACGGCCTCATCGGCGGCAACATGGCGCTGAAGCCGGAGACGGCTGATACCGTCACGCTCGGCGTGCTGTTCCAGCCGCGCTTCCTGCCAGGCTTCAACCTCAGCGTTGACGCGTTCAGCATCAAGGTGAGCGATATCATCGGCCAGATCGGTGCCGATACGATCGTGAGCCAGTGCGCTCTCACTGGCGATTCGACGCTCTGCGGCGCGATCCACCGCGATGCCAATTACACGCTATGGCAGACGCCGAACGGCTATATCGACGACCTCTACGTCAACGCCGGGACGCTCAAGACCCGCGGTCTCGATATCGTCGGCAACTACACCTATCGCACGGAGGGCATGGGTAACTTCACGTTGAACTTCAACGGCACCTATGTCGATCAGTTCCGCTTTGCGAAGGCCGGTGCGGCGTTCGATTGCGCGGGTCTCTACGGCGCGCAGTGTGGCTATCCGCAGTCCAAATGGCGTCACCAGCTCCGTCTGAGCTGGCAGGGTCAGAGCGGCATTGGCATCTCGGGTGCGTGGCGCTATCTGTCCGGTACCACGTTCGAGCGGGCCAGCCAGTATAGCGATCTGCAGGGTCCCTATGTAACGGAAGATGCGCACGTCGGCGCGCAGAGCTACTTCGATCTGGCGCTCACCGCGCGCGTTCAGGACAAGTACACGTTCCGCATCGGTGCGAATAACATCCTCGATCGCGACCCGCCGATCATGAGCGCGACGGCGTCGCCGATCAGCTCATTCGGCAACGGCAATACCTATCCGGGCATCTACGATTCGCTCGGCCGGTATATCTTCGTCGGCCTGTCGATCGATATGTAAGGGTCGCATCAAGCGACACTATAAGGGAGCGGCGGGCATTAGCCCGTCGCTCCTTTTTTATGCGGTGCTTACAGCTCACCGAAAAAGGCCGGGCGGTGATCCGCCCGGCCAATATGTTGGCGAAATCAATGGTGCGATACGATGCGCGCCATCTTTTCATCCCACCGACAACACCAGCTTCCCATCCCCCTCGTCGACATCCACCGTTGCGCCGTCCTTCACGTCGCCGCGCAAGATCATCTCGGCGAGCGGGTCTTGCAGGTAGCGTTGCACCGCGCGCTTCAGCGGGCGGGCGCCATAGACCGGATCGTAGCCCACGCGCCCGAGCCACGCGCGCGCCGCTTCGGTGAGGTGCAGCGTCACCTTGCGGTCCGCGAGCAGCTTCTGCACGCGCGCCACCTGGATATCCACGATCGGCCCCATGTGCGCCTGGCCCAGCCGGTGGAACAGGATGATCTCGTCCAGCCGGTTGAGGAATTCCGGGCGGAAATGCGCGCGGACGACCTCCATCACCTGCGGCTCGACCTTCTCGACGTCCTCGCCCTCGCCGAGATTGGCGAGATACTGGCTGCCGAGGTTCGAGGTGAGGATGATGAGCGTGTTAGAGAAATCGACCGTCCGGCCCTGACCGTCGGTCAGCCGCCCGTCGTCGAGCACCTGCAGCAGCACGTTGAACACGTCGCCATGCGCCTTCTCCACCTCGTCGAACAGCACGACCTGATAGGGCCGCCGCCGCACCGCCTCGGTCAGCACGCCGCCTTCCTCATAGCCGACATAGCCGGGAGGCGCGCCGATCAGCCGCGCGACCGAATGCTTCTCCATGAACTCGCTCATGTCGATGCGCACCATCGCGCTGGGATCGTCGAACAGGAATTCGGCGAGCGCCTTGGTCAGCTCGGTCTTGCCCACGCCCGTCGGCCCGAGGAACAGGAACGAGCCGAGCGGCCGGTTCGGGTCCTGTAGCCCCGCGCGTGCGCGACGGACGGCGGTGGAGACGGCGCGCACCGCATCGGCCTGGCCGATCACGCGCTTGCCGATCACCTCCTCCATCTTGAGGAGCTTCTCGCGCTCGCCCTCCAGCATCCGGTCCACGGGCACGCCGGTCCAGCGGCTGACGACATTAGCGATGTCGTCGGCCGTCACCTCCTCGCGCAGCATCGCGCCCTTGGCGGCGCCCTGCGCATCCTCGAGCTGTTTCTGGAGCTGTGGAATCGTGCCGTAGGAAAGCTCGCCGGCGCGCGCGAGGTCGCCATCGCGCTGCGCCTGTTCGAGCGCGATCCGTGCGGCGTCGAGCTGTTCTTTCAGCTTCGCTTCCGCGCCGATCTTCTCCTTCTCCGCCTGCCAGCGCTGCGTCAGCTCGGCCGATTGCTGCTCCAGATTGGCCAGCTCGGTTTCGAGGTTCGCCAGGCGATCCTTCGACGCGGCGTCGCTCTCCTTCTTCAGCGCCTCGCGCTCGATCTTGAGCTGGATGATACGGCGATCGAGCGTCTCGATCTCCTCCGGCTTGCTCTCCACCTCCATGCGGATGCGGCTGGCGGCCTCGTCCATCAGGTCGATCGCCTTGTCGG
>JASGGR010000179.1:0-6130 GCA_047602705.1 Sphingomonas bacterium
TCGCGCTCGCCTCCATCAGCGTGGGCGAGAGGAAATCGTCACCGCTCGGCTCCCATGCCTGCGCGTCGCGATCCGCGCCGAACCAGTCCCGCGCCCGTTCCGCCAGCAGCGCGCGCAGCCCCTCGTCCGCATAGCGCGCCGCCAGAACGAGCGCGAACGCGGTGTTGGCATGCGTTCCCGCGCGCACCGGATAGGTGAGCAGCGGCAGGAAATCGCGGAAGCGCTGCACGAACGCCTCGGCCAGCGGGCGCAGCGTCTCGCCATGCGGCGATTCCGCCAGCCGCAACTCCTCCGCCAGCATCAGCAGCCAGGCCCAGCCATAGGGCCGCTCGAACCCGCGCGAGGCCGGGCGGTCGAGATAGGCGCGCTCCGCCTCGACCTTCCCCGGCGTGAAGGCATCGGCGAACAAGGCGTCGATCGCCGCCGCCTCCGGCAGATCGGGGAACAGCCGCCGCACCCGCGCGAGCAGCCAATAGCCATGGACGCAGCTATGCCAGTCGAAGCTGCCGTAGAAGATCGGATGCACCGCGCGCGGCGTGTAGACGTCCGCCTCGCCCGTCATCACATGATCCGCCTTATGCGGATATTCGCGCGTGACATGGCCGAGCGCGATGCGCGCGAACCGGGCGGCGCGGGCGGAGTCGAGGATCATAAGCGGGTTCCCGGCAGGACGAACAGGATCATGATCGCGATATTCACGATCAGCAACAGGAGCGCGGTGGGCGTCTGGACGCGGATCACCGCATGACGGTCTCGCAATTCCAGCGCGGCGACGGGGACGATGTTGAAGTTCGCCGCCATCGGCGTCATCAGCGTGCCGCAGAAGCCGGAGAGCATTCCCAGCGCCGCCACGGGCGCGGGATCGCCGCCGAACTGGTGGATGACGAAGGGCAGGCCGATCCCGGCGGTCATGATCGGGAAAGCGGCGAAGGCATTGCCCATCACGATCGTGAACAGCGCCATGCCGATGCAATAGGCCAGCGCGGCGACAGCGGGCGTGTCGAGCGGCATCACGCTGGTCGCGCCCTTCGCGATCCAGTCCCCCACATGCGCGGCCGCGAAGATGCCGCCCAGCGCCGCCAGCATCTGCGGCAGCACCATCGCCCAGCCGATCGCATCGGTCAGCCGCCGCGCCTCCGCCACCGGGGCGGGGCGCGGCGCGCGCGTCAGGCGGATCGCGAAGCCGAGCGCGATGATCGCGCCGGCCGCGAGCGACACGAGCGTCACCTGCTTCGGATCGATCAATGCATGGCCGGCGACCTTGCCGTCCGGCATCAGCAAGGTGCCCGCCAGCGTCACCAGCGGAATGCAGAGCGCCGGCAGGAACAGCCGCGAGCCGAGCCGCGTGGCGCTTTCGGCGCGCTCGGAATCGCTGGTGGTGGGCACCGCGGCGGGGCGCAGGCCGGCGGTTGCGAGCGTGACCATGCCCAGCACGAGCATGCCGTTCGCCACATCGGGCAGCCACGGCCCCGCGATCAGGCTCGCGGCGAACAATCCCCAGAAGCCCGCGCTGCGCCACCATCCCGGCGTCGTGCGATGCGCGGCATGGTGGATCGCGACGGCGGCGGGCAGCAGCCCGGCGACCGCGCCGATCGCGTCCAGCCCGATCATGCGCGCCCTCGTTTCAGCCTGCGATCCAGCAGCAGCAGCCGCGCGCCGTGGATCAGGAAGGCCAGGATCGCGGTGGGGATCGCCCAGAGCGCGACATGCAGCGGGGCCACGATGATGCCGTTCTGCTCCAGCACGGCGCGGATCAGCAGGATCGACCCGATCGCGATGAACACGTCCTCGCCGAAGAACACGCCGACATTGTCCACGGCGGCGGCATTGGCGCGGATCAGCTCGCGCGTGTCCTCGTCCGGCTCCTCCCCGTCGCGCTCCGCCGCGCCCTCCGCCATCGGGGCGACGATCGGCCGCACCATCTGCACATGCCCGCCGAGCGAGGTGAGGCCAAGCGCCGCCGTCAACTGCCGGAGCGCGAGATAGCCGATCAGCACGCGCCCCGTCGTCGCCCCGCGCAGCCGCCGCACCAGCGCGCGCGCATGATCGCGCAGCCCCGCGCGCTCCAGCAGCCCGATCGTAGGCAGCGCCAGCCACGCCACTGCGAGGAAGCGGGCGTCGACGAACGCCTTGCCGATCATGCCGATCACCTCGATCGGCCCATGGCCCGCGGCCATCGCGCTGGCGAAGGCGGCGAGCGTCACCACCAGCAGCGGATTCACCCCCAGCGCGAAGCCGATGACGATGATCGCGATCCCGGACAGGACCAGCATCGCCTTCCCCTTTCCCTAAAGCGTGGCGGCGGCGCGCGCCGCCTGGTTATACTGGCCGGAGATGCGCCGCAGCAGATCGGCTGCATCGGACAGCGCGGCGTCCCCCGGCCCTTCCGCAGCAACCGCATCGGCGAGCAGCCGCTCGCGCACCTCGCGATAGGCGCCGCAGAACGCCACCCCCGCTTCCGTGGCGACGACGAGCTTCTCCTTCCCCTGCCGCCGCGTCTCCACGAAGCCGGCCTTTTCCAGCTTGCGGATCGCATAGGTGGCGAGGTGCGTGTCCTCGATATCGAGCACGAGGGTGATGTCGCCCAGCCGCTTGGGCCGGTCGCGGTGGCGGACGGTGTGGAGGATCAGCACCTCGATCGGCGAGAGCGGCGCGCCCGCCGCCAGCGCACAGCGCGCGAGCCAGCGCTGATAGGCGGTCGCGGCGAGGGTGAGGCTGAACTCCAGCTCCGACAGCGCGGGCGCCGCGCCGTCGGCCAGATGCGCCGAGGAAACGATCGCGCGCTTCATATCGCCTTCCCTCCTCCCAATCGGGCGAAGGTTTGCGCCCGATATCCGTCTTGTCAACGATTGATGATCGTATCATTGATAATTTATCGACAAATCGGAGAGAGTGATGGGCTGGCAGTTCTGGATCGATCGCGGCGGCACCTTCACCGATATCGTCGCCCGCGCGCCGGACGGCACGCTCTCCACTTCGAAGCTGCTGAGCGAGAATCCGGAACGCTATGACGACGCCGCGATCGCCGGCATCCGCGCCGCGCTGGGCGTGGCGGACGGACCGGAGCTTCCTGCCAGCCTCATCGATCAGGTGAAGATGGGCACCACCGTCGCCACCAACGCGCTGCTGGAGCGCAAGGGCGCGCGGACGCTGCTGGTGGTCGACCGGGGCTTCGCGGACCTGCTGACGATCGGCAATCAGGCGCGGCCCCGCCTGTTCGACCTCGCGATCCGCTTGCCCGCGCCGCTGCACGAGGCGGTGGAGGAGATCGGCGGGCGGATCGACGCGGCGGGCAACGCGCTCGTCCCGCTCGACGAGGACGAAGTGCGCGCGATGCTCGCCCGCCGCCGCGCCGAGGGGATCGAGGCGGTGGCGATCGCGCTCGCCCATGCCTGGGCCTTTCCGGAAACCGAGCAACGCGTGGCCGAACTGGCGCGCGAGGCCGGTTTCGCGCAGGTCTCCGCGAGCCATCGGGTCAGCCCGCTCACCGGCCTTGTCGCGCGCGGGCGGACGAGCGTGGTGGACGCCTATCTCTCTCCCGTGCTGCGCCGCTATGTGGACAAGGTGGCAGGCGCCTTGGGCGACACACCGCTCGCCTTCATGCAGTCGAACGGCGGGCTGGCCGACGCGCGCGCCTTTCAGGGCAAGGACGCGATCCTCTCCGGCCCGGCGGGCGGCGTGGTCGCGGCGGCGCGGACGGCGGAGGCTGCCGGGTTCGATCGCGTGATCGGCTTCGACATGGGCGGCACCTCCACCGACGTGATGCTCTATGCCGGACGCTTCGAGCGCGCCTTCGACACCGAGGTGGCGGGCGTCGAACTGCGCGTGCCGATGATGGCGATCGAGACGGTCGCGGCGGGCGGCGGATCGATCCTGCATTTCGACGGCGCGCGCTATCGCGTCGGGCCGGACAGCGCGGGCGCGAACCCCGGCCCCGCCTGCTACCGGCGCGGCGGGCCGCTCACCGTGACGGACGCCAATGTGATGACGGGCAAGATCCAGCCGGATCATTTCCCCGCGATCTTCGGGCCCGACGGCGACCTGCCGCTCGATCGCGCGGCGGTGGAGGCGCGCTTCGCCGCGCTGGCCGACGAGATCGCCGCCGCCACCGGCCGCCCGCAGGAGCCGCGCGACGTGGCGGAGGGGTTCCTCACCATCGCCGTCGCCAACATGGCCGCCGCGATCAAGCGCGTCGCGCTGGAGCGGGGCGAGGACGCCACGCGCTTCGTGCTGCAATGTTTCGGCGGCGCGGGCGGGCAGCATGCCTGCAAGGTCGCGGAGACCCTGAGGATGCGGACCGTGCTGATCCACCCCTTCGCGGGCGTGCTCTCGGCCTATGGCATGGGGCTGGCGGACCAGTCGGCGATGCGCCAGCGCTCGCTCGAACGCGTGCTGGACGAAGGGGCGCTGGCGGAGATCGCCGCGCTGGCGGAAACGCTCGGCGACGAGGCCGCGCGCGAGGTTGGCGGCGAGGCGCGGCGCGAGGCGAGCGTCAACCTGCGCTATGCCGGCACCGACACCGCCCTGCCGGTGCCCGTCGGCACGCTGGACGGCATGCGCGCCGCGTTCGAGGCGGCGCATCGCGCGCGCTTCGGTTTCGTCAGCCCCGATCGCGCGATCGTCGCGGAGAGCGTGGTGGTGGAGGCGATCCTGCCCGGCACGCCGGTTTCCATGCCGCCGCTCGGCCGACGCGAAGGCCCCCTTCCCGCGCCGCTGGAGACGATCGCGCTCTGGAGCGGCGGGCGCGAGCATCAGGCCCCCGTCCACGACCGTGGCGCCTTGCGCCCCGGCGACCGCATCGCCGGCCCCGCGCTGATCCGCGAGGCGATCGCCACGACCGTGATCGAACCGGGCTGGCGGCTGGAGGTAGGCGCGCAGGGCGAGCTGATCCTCCACCACGAAAGCGCGGCGCGTGTCGCCGCCGACGATCCGGCAGCGGTCGATCCGGTGCAGCTCGAATTGTTCAACGCGCAGTTCATGGGCATCGCGGACCGGATGGGCGTGGTGCTGCGCAACACTTCCAGCAGCGTCAACATGAAGGAGCGGCTCGATTTTTCCTGCGCCTTGTTCGACGCGGGCGGGAACCTGATCGCCAATGCGCCGCACGTCCCGGTCCATCTCGGCGCGATGGGGGAAAGCGTGCGCGCGGTGATCGCGAGCCGGGGCGGCACGCTCAGGCCCGGCGACGCGGTGGCGCTCAACAATCCCTTCAACGGCGGCACGCACCTGCCGGACGTGACGGTGATCTCCCCCGTGTTCGATGACGCGGGGAAGACGATCCGCTTCTTCGTCGCCAATCGCGGTCATCATGCCGATATCGGCGGCCTCACCCCCGGCTCCACCCCGCCGGATTCGCGCACGCTGGAGGACGAGGGCGTCGTGATCGACGATTTCCTGCTGGTCGATGGCGGCGATCTGCGCGAGGCGGCGTTCCGCGCCCTGCTCGCCGATGCGCGCTGGCCGGCGCGCAGCCCGGACGTGAACGTGGCGGACATAAAGGCGCAGCTCGCCGCCAACGAGACCGGCATTGCGGAACTGCGCGCGCTGGTGGAGGCGCGCGGCTGGCTGATGGTTTCGGCCTATATGGGCCATGTGATGGCCAATGCGGAGGAGAGCATCCGCCGCGTCGTCACGCGCCTGTCGGACGGCAGCTTCGACTATCCGATGGACGATGGCGCGCGGATCGCGGTGAAGGTGACGGTGGATCACACCGCCCGCGCCGCGACGATCGACTTCACCGGCACCAGCCCCGCCAGCACAGGCAATTTCAACGCCCCCCCGGCGGTAACCCGCGCGGTTGTGCTCTATGCCTTCCGCTGCCTCGTCGGGGAGGATCTGCCGCTCAACGAGGGCTGCCTCGCGCCGCTCACCATCGTCCTGCCGGAGGGAAGCTTCCTCTCCCCCCCGCCCGGCAGCGCGGTGGTCGCGGGCAATACGGAGGTGAGTCAGGCGGTGTGCAACGCCTTGCTCGGCGCGCTGGGCGCGGAGGCGGCGTCGCAGGGGACGATGAACAACTTCCTGTTCGGCAACGATCGCTTCCAATATTATGAGACGATCTGCGGCGGATCGGGCGCCGGACCCGATTTCGACGGCGCGAGCGCGGTACACACGCACATGACCAACACGCGTA
>JASGGR010000180.1:0-6048 GCA_047602705.1 Sphingomonas bacterium
CCAGCCCGGCCGGCCGCTGCCCGGCCCGCGCGCCTGCGCCGAACCGCGCCCGCGCCGCCGCGCTGGACAGCATCACACGTCCTTCGCGATCGAGAATCATCGCGATCGAATCGCCAGCGTCGAGCAAGGCGGCGAGCGCGCTGTCGTTCCCCGATGCCTCGTCGGGCGCGGCGCACAGGGCCTCCATCACGTCGATCGACAGCAGGGCGTGGCGCGGGCGGCCGCGGTGCATGATATAGACCGGCTCGCGGGCAGCGCGTTCCTGCCACAATCCGAACTGGCGCACGAGCTGCGAGGCGGTGACTCGTTGCCCGCCGTCCTGTCGAATCGGATCGCTGTCGCTCATGAGTGCGAATCTGTTCCCACGTGCCGCATCCGGGCAACGGTATCGGTTCATTCCGGATCGGTCGTGATCGGCGAATTGCGCGTCTTTCCCCCGGAACGGAGATGATTTGCGCAAATCCGTCGTCATCCACCCTTGGGGCGGGCGCGCCGGCCCTGCGCATTTCGCGTGACCTTCATGGCAAACGCCGTCGACGCACCCGCAATCCTCCGGCGGCTAGAAAGATCGGACCGATGGCGGACCCGTCCACCTCCTCCATCGGCAGGAAGGCGCTCGCGGCATGGTCCCTCGTCCGGCGCCTTCCGCTTACTTGCTCGCCCACCCGCCAACGGGGGGAGGCGGTTTCCCGGCGGCGGTGTCGCCCATCGCCGCCGGGTTTTTCCGGGAGATTTCCATGGACCGTTCCTTCATTCTTCCGATCAGCGCGCTGGCGATGATCGCGCCCGTTCCCGCCGCCGCGCAGACGCTGCTCGACGTGATCGATTCGCTCACCTCGCTGGACGCGCGCGTCACGTTGCAGGCCGGGCAGCTTGCCCTGATCGACGGGCATGTCACCACCAACCAGCAGGCGATCAGCCAGCTCGAAGTGGATCGCGATACCCTGATCGACCGTATCGCCGCGATCGATTCCGCCGCTGCCGCGGCCGCGCTCAACCTTCAGGCGCAGCAGCAGGCGCTGGCGGCGATCGACGCCAATGTGCTGGGACAGGGGGTGCGGATCGACGCGGCGAGCCAGATCGCGCTCGCGGCGCGGGATGCGACCGTGACCCTGCGTGCCGATCTCGATGCAGCCGCCGGCATGGTGCGCCAGACCGATCCCAACGGGCCGATCGCGATCGGCGGGAGCAGCGGCGGCACGTCCGTCTCCTTCGCCGGCACGGACGGCGATCGTCGCCTGACCGGCGTTGCGGACGGCGTGGCCGCCAATGACGCGGCGACCGTTGGGCAGCTCAACGCCTCCGCCGCCTCAACCCTGGCCGCCGCCAACGACTATACCGACCGCACGGCGGCGGCCACGCTGGACCGCGCGACCACGATCAGCCGCCAGATGATCGCCGCCAACAATGTGGAGCTGCGCCGCGACATGAGCGCGCTGGCCGCCGGCTCCAACGCGCTGGCGGGCCTGCCGCAGGCGTTCATCCCCGGTCGCGGGATGATGGGCGCGGCGATCGGCGGCAGCCGGGGGGAAACCGCCTTCGCGCTCGGCCTGTCGAAAGCCTTCTCCGGCGACAACGCGCCCGTGGTCCGCGCCGGCGCCGCCGTCGACACGCGGCACGGCGATTTCAGCTACAACGCATCGGTGGGCTTTCATTTCTGACGGCGTCCCGTCAGTGAAAGCACATGAGCGATCCACGCGAATCGGGCCTTGCCCTCGATCCGAAATATGACGCCAGCGGGCTGGTGACGGCTGTCGTCACCGATCGCGCTTCGGGCGGCGTGCTGATGGTCGCGCATATGAACGCCGATGCGCTCGCCGCCACGCTGGAGAGCGGGGAGGCGACCTTCTGGTCGCGCAGCCGCCAGCGGCTGTGGAAGAAGGGCGAGACGTCCGGCAACGTGCTGAAGGTTGCGGAAATCCGGATCGATTGCGATCAGGATGCCTTGTGGCTGATCGCCGACCCTGCCGGTCCTGCCTGCCACACCGGCGCGCCGAGCTGCTTCTATCGCAGGATCGCGGACGGCGCGCTGGAGCGTGTCGATTGAGGAAAGCGGCGGCAGCGTTCGCGCTGGCCCTGGCGGCCTGCCACGACGCGCCGCGCGATCCGACGCCCGGGGATCACGGGGCGGGCGAGCAATTGGAACGCGCGGCGATTGCGGCCGGAATGGTGAGCGATCCGGCGCATGTCGATCCGGTCGGGGCCTATGCCTCGGAGAGCGATCGTGTCTGCATCCTGCGCGCCGGTCGCGGTTATCGCATCGGGGCGAGCGTCGAATATGGCGAAGGCCATCGCTGCCTCGCGCGCGGTGCCGCCAGCGGCAAGGCGGGGAAGCTGGCGGTGGCGTTCGGTGAGGATTGCCGGTTCGAGGCGCATCTTGAAAACGGCCGGCTGGTCTTTCCCCCCTTGCTGCCGGGCGGGTGCGACGCGCTTTGCACGGGCCGCGCCTCGCTTTCGGCACTGGCGGCCGATCTGCTGAGCGGCGCGCGCTCCGAAGCCGAGGCGTTGCGCGCGCCGGACGGGCAGCCGCTCTGCAATTGACGTTTACGTAAAGGAGCGATAGCGTATCGGCCATGTCGAGCGTTGCCGCTTATGCTCCGATACCGTCGCTGCCTGATCGCGAGAGTTTCTCGATCACCGATCTCGCGGCGGAATTCGGCGTGACCGCGCGGGCGCTGCGTTTCTATGAGGACGAGGGGCTGATCGCGCCGGAACGGCGCGGCACGGCACGCATCTATTCGCACCGCGATCGCGCGCGGCTGGCGTGGATATTGCGCGGCAAGCGCGTCGGTTTCTCCCTCGCGGAGATCCGTGAGATGATCGACCTCTACGATATCGGGGACGGGCGGCATACGCAGCGCGCCGTCACGATCGAACGCTGCCGCGCGCGCATCGCCACGCTCGATGCGCAGAAAAGGGATATCGACGCCGCGATCGAGGAACTGGCCCATTTCGTGGACCTGCTCGAAAACGGCGCAACCAAGGAAGCCTGAACCATGCCGCAATATACGCCGCCGGTGCGCGACACGCGCTTCGTGCTCGATCACGTCGTGAAGCTGAACGATTATGCGGACCTGCCCGCCTTCGCCCCGGCGACGCCGGACATGGTGGACGCGGTGCTGGAAGAAGGCGGGCGCTTCGTGGCGGAGGTGCTGTTCCCGCTCAACCAGTCCGGCGATCAGGAAGGCTGCACGCGCCACCCCGACGGCAGCGTGACGACGCCCAGGGGCGTGAAGGAAGCCTATGCCAAATATGTCGAATCCGGCTGGGGCACGCTTTCCGCGCCGGCCGCCTTCGGCGGGCAGGACATGCCGCATGCCGTTTCGACGGCATTCCAGGAATATATGATCTCCGCGAACATGGCCTTCGCCATGTATCCGGGGCTTGCGCACGGCGCGATCGCGGCCTTGCTGGTGAAGGGATCGCCGGAGCAGCAGCAGACCTATCTGCCGAAGATGGTTTCCGGCCAGTGGGGCGGCACGATGAACCTGACGGAGCCGCAATGCGGCACCGATCTGGGCCTGATCCGCACCCGCGCCGTGCCGCAGGCGGATGGCTCCTACAGCATCACCGGCACCAAGATCTTCATCTCGGCGGGCGAGCATGACCTCACCGAGAACATCATCCACCTCGTGCTCGCCAAGACGCCGGGCGCGCCGGACAGCTCGAAGGGCATTTCGCTGTTCGTGGTGCCGAAATTCCTCGTCAACGCCGATGGATCGCTGGGCGAGCGCAACGCGGTGTCGTGCGGCGCGATCGAGCACAAGATGGGCATCCACGCCAACGCCACCTGCGTGATGAACTATGACGGCGCGAAGGGCTGGCTGGTCGGCGAGGAGATGAAGGGCCTCGCCGCGATGTTCATCATGATGAACGCCGCGCGGCTGGGCGTCGGGCTGCAGGGCCTCGCGGTGGCCGAGACCGCCTATCAGAACGCCGTCGTCTACGCCGGCGACCGGCGGCAGGGCCGCGCGCTGACCGGCCCGGCCGAGCCGAACGAAAAGGCGGACACGCTGTTCGTCCATCCCGACGTGCGCCGGATGCTGATGCACGGGAAGGCGTGGACGGAGGGGCTGCGCGCGCTCTGCTTGTGGGGCGGGCTTCAGGTCGATCTGGAGGATCATGCGTCGACCGAGGAGGAGCGCCAGTCGGCGGCAGACCTGATCGGGCTGCTCACTCCGGTCATCAAGGGCGTCGGGACCGACAAGGGCTATGAGATCGCCACCAACGCGCAGCAGGTCTATGGCGGGCACGGCTACATCCAGGAATGGGGAATGGAGCAATATGTCCGCGATGCCCGGATCGCGATGATCTACGAAGGCACGAACGGCGTGCAGGCGATGGATCTCGTGGGCCGCAAGCTGGCGATGAACGGCGGCCGCGCGGTGCAGGCGTTCTTCGCATTGGTCGCGGGCGAATGCGCGGCGGCCAAGGCCGACCCGGCGACCGCCGATATCGTGACGCGGCTGGAAAAGGCGCTTGGCGAGATGCAGGCGGCGACCATGTGGTTCATGGCCAATATGGCCAATCCGAACAATATCGGCGCGGGCGCGGTGCCCTATATGCATCTCACCGGGCTGGTCGCGGTAGGCCTGATGTGGCTTCGCATGGCGGAGGCGGCGGTTCGGCTGAAGGCGGCGGGCGAGGGCGATGCCGCCTTCCTCGATGCCAAGCTGGTGACGGCGCGTTTCTTCGCCGAGCGGATGCTGCCCGATGCGGGCGCGCTGCGCCGCCAGATCGAGGGCGGGGCGGAAGCGGTGATGGCGCTGCCGCCAGAAATGTTCCGCGCGGCGTGACGGCCGGGCCTCCTGCTCTCCGGGGCAGGGAGGCCGCCTCTATTCCCGCCCGATCACGGCGATCGTGATGGCGTAGCTGCCTTCCTCCCCGTCATATCGCATCGGCGCGCGGAGCTGGCGGGATAGGCCCTCGATCACCCGGCCGTAACGCTGGCTGAGGCGCGCGGCGAGCGTCTCGCTCTCCATCAGCGCGGGGGAGACGATGCACAAAGTCGCCCGGTCGGGTGCATCCGCCGGCTTCAGCGAGATGCGGATTTGCGCCTGCGGGTCGCAGGCCAGCGCCAGTTCGATCCCCTCCGTCACCAGAAAGGCGACGGCGACGGCGATATCCTGGCTCACGAAATAGGGATCGACGTCCAGCGCGATGCCGATCCGGCTGCCGTCCGGCGCGGAGGCGCGGATGTTGCTCGCCAGCTCGCCGATGACGGGGCGCACGCCAAGCCCGCGATTCTCCTCCATCTCCGCGAAATGGTTGCGGTGCACCACCGCCAGGGCGTCCACCCGCCGCTGGATCGAGGCATAGGCCTGGATCGCCTCCGGCGTCGGCGCGCTGCGGGCGTGGAGGCTGATGAGGCTGGAAATCACCTGAAGGTTGTTCTTCACGCGGTGATGCACCTCTCGCGTCAGCCGCTTCTGGCGCACCAGCCCCTCCGCCAGCCCCGCCTCGTGCAGCGCCACCGTCCGGGTGAGCGCATGGAAGGTGGAGGCAAGCTCGCGAATCTCCTGTGCCGGAAGCGCGCGGAGCAGGCCCGGATCAAGCTCCATGCCCGGCGTCAGCGCGGCCATCTTCGTGCGTAGCTGGCGCAGCGGACGGACCAGCAGGCGATCGACGACGAACCACGAAATTCCCGATGCCGCCGCCCACATCAGCATCGGCAGCATCAGCGCGATCACCAGCGAGGAGGTGATCGGCGTGGAGCGCACCCGCATCTCCAGCATCAGATCGCCGATCCCCAGCCTGATGAGGCGGGAGGTGCGGCGCTCCAGCGCGGATTCGCGCGGCAGGCGATCGATCACCAGCCGCTGCCCGCCCTGCATCAGCGCCAGCTCATAGGGAGTAGTGAAGGTGCTCGGCTGGCTGATCTCCGACAGGAAATCGGCCGGGAAGAACGCCGCGCCGAACATCTGCCTCTTGTCCGCCGCCACGCCCAGCGCCAGCCCGCGCCCCGGCGCGATCCGCCAGACATCCGGGGCGAATCCCCCGGAGGCCAGGGCCTCGTCCGTCGCCTCCGGGAAACGCTCCGGCGGCGTG
>JASGGR010000019.1:0-28182 GCA_047602705.1 Sphingomonas bacterium
GCTTGCGGCGCTTGAAGGGCGGTCGGCATGACATGGCCAGTGCGCTTGCCCGTCGCATCGCACGGCTTGAACGGGGTCGTGCCGCCGTCGTGCCCAACGTTGTTGAAGTCGAGACCGGCGATGAAACCGACGAACAGGCCATCGCCCGCTTCATCGCGCGACATGGCCGCGCCCCGTCGTCGTGCATCATCGTGCCAGCCCGCGCGACCGACGACGAATTGCCCGCCCTTGAAAGCATGTGGGCAGAACAACAGCGCCGCCTTGTCGCCGACGCCCGCACCGAAACACGTAAACTGAAGGAAGAAAGCAATGTCGAACGTAACGCCCGGATACGCACTATCAGGAATGCCGGAAGCGGCGACGGACTTCATTCAGGGCATCGAACGTCCAACGCAACTGAACGCTTGGACGGGCGACGCCGAACCGTTCAAAGACGACCCGACCGTCTATAACGCCATAATGGCCGGTCGCGAAGCGTTGGTGAACGGCGCGTCGAAGATCAAAGCGCTGACGGCGGACCTTACGCGCAACGAACCGCAAAAGCACGAAGCGGGCGGCGAAGTGTCGGCGAAGACCGTCGCCAAGCTGGAAGAAAGTCAGCGCATCATTCAAGCGCAGGCCAACGCATATCAGGCGGGCGGCGACGAAGCTTTGAAGGAAGCTTTCGCTATCAAAGACGGCGATAAGTGGCTTTGCGATCATTGGCTGTCCTACGTCGCACGAGAAGCCAAAAATCAGGATGGCGGCTTCGCCAATATTCGGAAAGCCGCCACGACGCACCGCGAACTTGCCGCCGTTATTATGAAGATGCCCGGCGAACTGTTGGGCCTGCCCGCCGACTTCCTTCAGTCGGTGCGCGTCAAAGCCGTCGAACGGTTCCATCCCGAAATTCAGCAGGCATGGCAGCGCGCCGAAGACCTTCGCGACATTGCCGGTCGCTACACGTCGCTTGCGGCGCGCGTGAAGCTAAACTTCCACAATCCGTCCGTCGCGCGGAAGATGGCAACGCGGGTCAACGTGTGATGGAAGCCTTGTCGAATCTGTCGGCATGGTTGGACAAGTCCAGTCAGCCGTTCCCGTCGCCAGTTTCGGCGCGACCGCCGAAGCGGACATACTTCGGCAAGGCCATCCCGCACCCCGTCGAAATGGTCGTCGTCGGTCGGTATGCGGAAATCCTACCTTGGGACTTTTCGGGGTTGCCAACGTCGGACTTTGACGAACACGCTTTGCCGCTGTTCATATCGTCGGAACAGGCGGCGGCGTTGAACCTTCCGCCGGTCGCCGACTTATCGCCTCCGGCGGGGCAGGGCCGCGCGTTCGAACGGCTTGCCCACATTGTCGCGAAGCTGGAAGACGCCAAGCTTGGCCTTGCCCGCCGCGATGCCGTTTGGCGGGGCCAAGACGGCTGGCAGGACCGCCAATGCGCCATCTTCGGCCTGTTCAGCGCCGACACTCCCATTGCCGACCAAATCGCGGCGCAGATGCCACCGGGCGTCGATTTGGCGGGGGTTCCCGTGCTGGCGGTGGCGGTATTCAAGTTCGGTTTGAAGGAACGGGTCCAGATCGCCCATCGGCTCCCCTTCATTCCGACGTAGCGCGGCGGTCCCTTCCTTCACCGCCGAC
Source organism: Sphingomonas bacterium (assembly GCA_047602705.1). GTDB lineage: Bacteria > Pseudomonadota > Alphaproteobacteria > Sphingomonadales > Sphingomonadaceae > Sphingomonas. The sequence continues at coordinate 1,624 of JASGGR010000019.1, forward strand.
GCGGCCCCGGCGGGCATCTGGTGCCAGTGTCCGCCGGGGTTTTCGTTGAATTATTCGCCGCCTTCCGTTCCGCCATCTTGCGGCGTCGGTCGGCAAGGTATTCCGCCGCTTTCCCGCTTTCGACGTAATCAAAGACGCTGATTTGCGCGTCTAGTAGCGTCGCATGATCGGCCTTGCCCTTCACGTCGTCCAAGTTGAAGCGGAACTTGCCGTCGTCGGTCGGGACAATCTCAATCGCTATATCGGCCCGTTCGATGGACCTTACACCGTTCGGCGCGACAACCCATTTTGGCGATTTGATGAACGTCTTGCGACGATTGACGTAGTTCAGGAAATCAACATGGCCTTCGCTGCCGATAGTCGATTCAGTGAGTTTATCGCAGCATACGGCACCGACAATCATCACGCCCCAATTCGGATGCGTGACCATGTGCGTATAGCGAAGTTCCGTCCCGCAATGTTCGCACTCGCCGTCCAATCCGCCAAGGTCGTCTTGCCCGATTAACTCCCAATCCTTTGACGGTTTGATAATGCCATGTTCCTTCGCATGGCATCCCCGACAAAGAACTTCGCATTCGTCGTAGGGGTATTCCCAAGGCAACTGACCTTTGACGTATTTTGTATGATGCACTTGAAGGACAACTTCAGTGCCCGAACGAAGACAATGAGCGCATACGCCGCCGTGTAATTTGATTTGTTCGGCGCAATACGCCTTCCATTCCCTTTGTCGATACAGCTTCATGTTGCCCCGTCCCCCGGCGCGGTTCACTCCGGTTCTTGTTGAAATCCATGACGCGATTCACGTCGGACGCTACATCACTTCTTATCCGCAATGTAAGGAGTTGAACCGTTGAATACCCTGTCTATCATCATCGCCGTCGCAACGCTTGTCGTCGGCACGGCTTGCCTTGTCGTCGCATGGCTTCAGTATCGCCGTATGCCAAAGCCAACCGAACCGGCCTATCAACCGTCCGTCGTCGCGTTCGACGTAGTGCCGATGAAAGAGCCGAAGGGATTACCGGGCTACGATGCCAAGCGGCGCAATGTGGGCATCAACCGCAGGGTTCAATGATGGCCGTTATGTTGGCCGAAAATCGGAAATCGCCAACAAAACGGCTGTTTTCTGCCATTCTATAGCGGACACCCTCTCCGCCAGTCGATAAAAATTCAACAAAATCAATAACTTAACGATCAATTTGGAAAGCCCGTCTGGGATTCGAACTGATCCGTCAAACCTTTGATTTATAACCATCTTCGTGAATCTTATGCTATCGTTTCGGCATAATAATAAGGTGATGAATTAGGACCGGTGTGTTGGTCCTAATTCCGTCCCCACTTTGCGGACTTTCGAGATGCTTTCGGAGAGCGATCTCCTAAACGAAAAGACTGATATCGCCGGATTCATAACGCATATGGAATGAATGTTGTACCGGCATGATGGGCACCGTAAGGGAGGTTCAATTCGCATGCGCGGCTCCCTGGCTGTGCCGGGAGGAAGCCCGTGTCTCGACCTAGCCGCAGGCTTCGTGCCTGCGATGTGAAACGTATTACCGAATCAGGAATGCACGCGGACGGGGACGGCCTCTATTTACGGGTGCGATCCACCGGTGCCCGGTCATGGATTTTCGTCAGTGTAAGAAGTGGCCGGCGCAGGGAAATGGGGTTGGGTGCGACAGACATCGTCTCGTTGGCACAAGCTCGTACCCTGGCGCGGAAAGCGAAGCTGGCATTCGAGGCCGGACGTGATCCCATCGCCGAGAGATTGATCGCCAACGACGGTGGACAGCCTCGGGCTATGAGTTTCGGTCATTTTTCAACGGATTTGATCAACGGCATCGAAGGCGGTTTCCGAAACGAGAAGCATCGCAAACAGTGGCGTTCGACACTCGCGGCACATGCGGCTCTTCTGACGGATATACCTGTCGACGAAATATCGACCGATGACTTCCTCAAGGTGCTACAACCGATCTGGCTGAAGATACCCGAGACTGCGTCTCGTGTGCGGAGCCGCATCGAGCGGATACTGGATGCGGCCAAGGTTTTGGGGCATCGGCACGGAGAGAATCCAGCTCGCTGGAAGGGGCATCTTGAATTCATTCTACCCAAGAAAGGCAAGGCGGCGGTTAAGCATCACGCCGCATTGCCTTTCGGGGCCATGGCAGACTTCATGGCAAAGCTTCAACGACAGGACGGTGTCGCCGCACAGGCGCTTGCTTTCACGATCCTGACAGCCGCGCGTTCGAACGAAACCATCGGCATGACCTGGCGGGAGATCGATCGCGATAAGCGGGTATGGAAGATTTCCTCTTCGCGTACCAAGAGCGGCACGTCCCACATGGTGCCTCTCAGCGAGGCTGCCAGCGCTGTTCTTGACGCCAGGCGAACGGGCGACGCTCAACCTGATGATTACGTCTTTGAAGGGCCGAAGGGTGGTCCCCTTTCCGATATGTCGATGCTGATGCTCCTGAGACGGATGCAATATGGCGCGATCACCGTGCATGGTTTCAGATCGTCGTTTCGCGACTGGGCGGGAGAGCTTACGGAATTCGAGCATGAGACGATCGAAATGGCGTTAGCCCATGTCGTCGGTTCGAAGGCAGAGCGGGCCTATCGGAGAAATCGGGCGCTGCGAAAGCGTGCTGACCTTATGGAAGCATGGGCCTGCTATTGCTCTGGGGCGCCCTTCGCGATGCGGCCGTCGCTGACCTAAGGTTGGTCACTTGCAGCAGAGGCATGTTTGCGGAACGTCTTGATATCCCTGAGGTCGGCTTTGCGCCCCATAAGCGGTCATTCAGCCGCGACACAAACGATCCTATAAGCTGACACTCGTACAACAACGCTGGAGCTCAACGCCGGCATCCGGGCCGCACTCGCGGTGCCGGCCGCGCAGAGCAGAACACTCGATGCGAAGACGGCGCTGATCGCCGGCGGCGATGGCCCGCAATGGTATCGAGGATATTTCGGCAAGGGCGATGCCGCGACTAGCCCCATCGATATCGACCGCACCTTTGTCTCGTTCGGCGTTTCCAGGGTGCTAGTCGGCCATACCATCATCGAGGCCGTGACTCCCCTCTACGGCGGCAAGGTGATCGCGGTGCAGGTCTATCCGCACCGCGACGAGACGACCGGCGCGCCGGCGCTCGAAGGCGCACTGCGCGAGGGCGGCCGCTGGTACAGAGTAATGGCGAACGGGCTGAGAACAGAGCTGGGCAGTCGCTGAGGCTTTACCCGCGGGCCATCTGCCTGCAATCATTACGCCGATGGCCGTTCCGAACGCCCCGAAGATCTATCACATCGTCCATGTGGACCGCCTCGCCGCGATCGCGCGCGATGGCCTGTTCAGCGATGCAGCAATCCGGCAGGCTCAGGCATTGGGCACCGTGATCGGGATGAGCTCGATCAAGGACCGGCGACTGCGTCTTCCCGTGTCCTGCCATCCCGGCACGATGGTCGGAGAGTATGTTCCGTTCTATTTTTGTTCTAGATCAATCATGCTCTACGTGATATATTGCGCCAATCACGCCGAGCTTGCCTATCGCGGCGGCCAAGGCCCGATCGTGCATCTAGAGGCGGACATGCACGAGGTGATCGCGTGGGCGAACGACGTCGGATCGCGCTGGGCATTTACGTCCGCGAATGCAGGCGCGGTGTATACACCGTTCTTCTCGAGCGTCGACGATCTTGCGAATCTCAACTGGGATGGCATTGCCAACCGCGACTTTCGATCGCCAGACGTGAAGGAAGCCAAACAATCGGAGTTTCTCGTGCATCTCAGCTTTCCCTGGCAGCTTATCCGACGCATCGGCGTCAGGGATGCCGGGATGGCGCAGCGCACGCACGAGATCATCGCCGAGCTGGCGCATCGGCCCACTATCGAAATCCAGCCCCTTTGGTATTACTGAGATGGGGGGCAGCATGATCCAGTTCTGTCGGGGCGACATTCTGAACGCGGACGCGGAAGCGCTCGTCAATACGGTCAATTGCGTCGGTATCATGGGCCGCGGCATCGCGCTTCAGTTCAAGAACATGTTCCCGGACAATTTCCGTGACTATGCGGCGGCATGCGATCGCGGCGAGGTACAACCTGGGCGCATGTTCATCCATGAGACCGGCGAACTGACCAACCCCAAATACATCATCAACTTCCCGACCAAGCGGCATTGGCGCGGGAAGAGCCGCATCGAGGACATCGAATCTGGCCTGGAGGCACTGCGCAGCGAGATACAGCGGCGCGGTATCCGGTCGATCGCGATCCCGCCGCTTGGGTCCGGTCTGGGCGGACTCGACTGGTCCGATGTTCGTCCGCGTATCCTAGCCGCGCTGGAGGACCTTCCCGACACGCGCATCGACATTTACGAACCCGGCGGTGCGCCTGCCGCCGACAAGATGGCGCGCTCGCTCGAAGTGCCCAAGATGACGCCGGGCCGCGCTGCCCTGGTCGTGCTCATGCAGCGGTATGTCGGCGGTCTGATGGACCCGTTCGTCAGCCTGCTCGAAGTCCACAAGCTCCTCTACTTCCTACAGGAAGCGGGTGAAGGGCTGCGGCTGCGCTACGCCAAGGCACATTACGGGCCCTATGCGGAGAACCTTACCCACCTGCTTCGGATGGTCGAGGGGCATTTCATCTCGGGCTATGCGGATGGTGGCGATGCGCCCGACAAGCAGCTTGAGATTGTACCCGGCGCGCTTGCCGATGCCGAAGCGGCGCTGGCGAGCGCCGGCGACACGCGGCGGCGTTTCGATGCGGTTGCCGAGCTCGTCGAGGGTTTCGAGACGCCGTTCGGCCTCGAACTGCTCTCAACCGTGCATTGGGTGGCCCGGCACGAAGCGGCGCGGTCGATCGACGAGATCGTCGATGCGACCTATGCATGGAACGACCGTAAGCGCCGGTTCTCTCGCGAGCAGTTGCGGCTCGCGCACGAAGTGCTGGTCCGCAAGGGCTGGCTGACCGTCGCTTCGCTTTTCGGAAACTAAGCGATGGAATGGCGCGCCAGCCTCTCCGGCCAGGTCCGGCAGACCTATCTTCCCAAGTGGAAGTCGCTGCTGCCGGTGTTCGAAGCCATCATGAACGCCTATCAGGCGATCCAGGAAGCGGCGCCGGCCGACCCGCGGATCATCGTCAATATCCACCGCGAGAACGATCTCGGGCTGGTCGACAAGCCCAAGATCGCTGGCTTCACCATCACCGACAATGGCGTCGGCTTCCATGATCTCAACATGGACTCCTTCAACACGGCCTATTCGGAGTATAAGCTCCACCGCGGCGGCAAGGGGTTGGGCCGTCTGATCTGGCTGAAGGCTTTCAGCGAAGCCAATATTCGCAGCGTCTTCCTCGACGATGTGACCAATGAGTATGTCCAGCGATCGATCGCGTTTCACGAGCGCTATTCGCCCGATGAGGTCGAGGCAGGCCCGACCGATCACAGCGCCGCCGGCACGCAGCTGACGCTGAGCGGGTTTCGCGAGCCATGGAAGTCGGAAACGCCTGTTGAGCTCGAGCAGATCGCGCGGCGCATTTGCGAACACTTCGTGCTCATCCTCATGCGGCCCGATTGCCCGCCGATCGAGCTACGCGATGGCAGGGAAACGGTGTCGGTCAACCAGATGTTCGAAGCGACCTTCAAGTCGCAATCGACCGTCCACCCTTTCGAGATCCGCGACGAGAAGTTCGAAGTGATCGGCTTTCGGCTCGACGAGCCCCGTTCGTCGCGGCATCGCATCATCTACTGCGCCGACGACCGGGCCGTGGTGACCGAACCGCTCGACAAGTTCATTCCCAATCTCAAGGGCCGGCTGACCGACGAGGATGGCAATTCTTTCGTCTATCTGGCGGTGGTGACGGGCGCCTATCTCAACGCGCGGGTGAATCCGGTGCGGACCGACTTCCTCGACGACGAGCCCGAGGCACCGCCCGAAGCGGCCGGCGAGGAAGCTGCCGTACACCCGGTGCAGATCGGGATGTTCGCCGACGAGATCCGCCGTGCGGATATCCGCGACGAGTGCGTCAAGTTCGTCCAGACGGACCTCGCGTCGATCCTCGACGACATCAACACCGCGAAGCTCAAGAAGATCGCGGCCTATGTCGAGTCCGATGCGCCGCACTATCGCATCCTGCTGAAGCGGTCGGGCGAGTTCATCGACCGGATGCCGGTGGATGGCTCGCGCCTCGAGATCGAGGCGGCTCTGCACCGCGAGCTGCATCTTCGCGAAGTCGAGCTCAAGCGCCAGGGCAACAAGATCCTGCTCGAGGCCGCCAAGCTTACCGAATATGATGAGTATAAGGACCGTCTCACCGAATTCCTGACGGGCAACAATGAGCTCGGGGTCGCAGCGCTGGCGCAATATGTCATGCACCGGCGGATCATCCTCGATCTGTTCCGTAAGGCGATCACAGCGGATCAGAAGGATCAGAAATACCCACTCGAGCGGGTGCTCCACCACATCATCTTCCCAATGCGCGAGAGCGTCGACGATGTGCTGTTCTCGCAGCAGAATCTCTGGATCCTCGACGAGCGGCTCAACTATCACAGCTTTGTCGGTTCGGATCAGCGCCTCGACAAGATCGAGGCGCTGGCAAGCAACTTAGCGCTACGGCCCGACCTCGTCATCTTCGACCGCGAATTTCCCCTGTCGGACAGCCCGCAACCGATCAGCTCGCTGACCCTTGTCGAGTTCAAGCGCCCGATGCGCGACGACTATACCGATGAGGAGAACCCGCTGAAGCAGGTCGTGAAGACGATCAAAGCGATCCGGGAAGGCGAATATATCGGTCCGAACACCCGACCGGTGAAGGTTGCGAGCAAGGACATCCCGACCAATTGTTTCATCGTGTGCGACATCACGCCGAAGCTTCGCGAGCAGCTGACCGATTGGGGTGCGACTGCGACCCCTGATGGCCAAGGCTATTTCGGCTATCATCCCAATCACGGCATGTATTACGAAGTGATGGACTATGACACGGTGCTGGCCAATGCCGAGCGCCGCAACCGAATTATGTTCGACCGGCTCAATCTGCTCTGATACCCGGCGTTGATGTTCGACGCTGCGCCGCCGGGCGCAGTATTCCCAGCTGCGAACATGCAAGACGAGCAGCGGTTCCGGAGAAAGCCGAGCTCATATGCGGCGCCTGCCCGGCTTGGCCTTGACGTATCCCATACGTCGCGACGCGGACCGGCGCACCGCGCGGTCAATGTCATGCTGCTCGCGCCTTGCGATCTGGCGCGCAACACGAAACCAGGCGGCCGCGGTATCATCGCGGAGCAGCCCCAGCACCTTCACGAACACGATCTCATCGAGCTCCCATGGCTGAGGGTAAAGCGTGGTGGTGATTTGCACGAGAGCCTGCGCAGTATCCGCGGCCGGCGCCTCGAACCCGGCTTCGAACACACCTGGAATATGGGTCGTCGGGTCCCAGAGGTGCATGGGCTGGGACAGTGCCCAGGGGCTGGCATGGTTGTCGAACGAAGCCAGCCGGTAGCGATGCTTCAGCGTCAAGCTGCCCGCGGCCTCCTGAAGATGATGGAACTTCGGATCGTCCGGCATGCCCAGCTGGCCGCCGGCCCAGCCATACATGCCGCGAAAGTGCCTGCCATATTTGGCGACGGCCCGAGCGAAGTCCTTCTCGAGCTCGACGGCATAGTCACGGTCTGCGGACGAACCGCCGTCGAGCTCGGCGGCGCGGCGGTGATCGTCGAGCGCCTTCTTGCGATCGACGATCTCATGGTCGAAATAGCGGCGCGCCAAGGCATCGCCGCCCTCGGCGATCAACGTCGCGGTGATGGCAACCTCATGCAGCGTGCGCCAACGGGCTTGCGCTCCTTCCGTATGACCATGTTCGAGCAGCAGCAGAATCTCCTCGGCAATCCGGCAGGCGCGGATATGCAGGCGCGCCAGCGCCAATGCCTGTCCTTCCTTGCCTGCGCGGCGTGAACTGAGATGCGCGTGATTGAACTTGTCGCCTTCCTCCGCACAGAGCGTTAGCAGCATGCGCAGCGCGTCGAACGGCTCGGCCCAGGTCTTGAGGATTCGCGACCGTGTAACCTCCGCCTGATTGTCGGCTGGGCCGGTGCGCCATTTCTCACGCATAGCCTCGGCGATATCGTTTGCCGACCTGTCAGCAATACGCTTGAACATCTCGGGCAGCTGCTCTTCGAGTCTGGTCGACAACTTGCCTAACCGCTCGAAATCCGCGTCGTCGAACTCGATCTTGATCGGGCGATCGTAAAGGATCGCGGCAATATTGTCGCCGCCTTCCAACAGCGCATCGACGATCTTGCCGACTAGCGCGTCGTCCTCGACACCCGCCGCCTGAAGCTTATCCTGGACCAGGCGCTCCAGCTCTCGCCGCGGCAGTTCGTCAAGAAAGCGATCGAGTGAGTCCTGCAGCGCTCCCATGACCTCGTCCTTGCGAAACCGACAGTAACAAATCTAGCCGGGTCATGACTTTGTCCAACGAAGGCAATTATCCACCCTCGTCGAACAGGCGGAGCGCCCGGGCCAGCGAAAGCCCAGTCGCAGTCGAACCGATTATCGGACGGATTTCGATGTCCGGCCTTGAACCCCAGGTTGGAAAGACATCGCCTTCGTGATTGGACTTCAATGTCATCAGCGCGGCCGAAACGGAATCGCTGTCGATCGTCACGCGGCGCTCCGTAACGCCGAGGGCAAGCAGATGCTCGGCAGACTGCCAGGCACGGTCACCCAGCTTCTCCCTGATCGCCTTGTACATCTCCCATTCTTCGAACTCGATATCGTTGAGGATGCCATCCTCCCGGGAATTGGTTCGTTGCGCAGCGTCACTGGTGAAGAAGAAGCGCATCACTTCAGCGTCCAGAGGCACGAAGCGCGATACGATCTCCAGATGCCGACGGTCACCCGCATCGACGTCGCCCGATGCCGCACCAGCGAGCAAGCGTGCGAACAATTGCTGGATTTCCGGCTCATCCTGTTTGGTAGCCTCCTCGAACCAAGCAACGGCGAAGCGGTCGGGAATACGAGCTGTAACCGCGAGGCCGCGGGCCTTCAGCTCCTCATGGATCTTCAGCTGAAGATCCATGGCATTCTTCAGACGCCAGGCAGCTACGCGATCGCCAATCAAGGCCTGCCAAGCATCATTTAGCGTGCCTCCGAGCGGCTTGGTCAATTCCGCCGAGACGGTCACGATGTCGCTAACGTCGATCGGCATCACGGCATCCCAAAAGCTGATATGCAGTTCAGCACAGTTACTTTGACTGCAATACTATGGTCGGCAATATTCTCGCATATGGATTGCACATGGTATGTCGAGAAAGAAGGAGCTGACTATGCCGCAGTTCTTCGTGCCGCTGGTCGACGCGGACAAGCAGGAGGACGCTTACACGGAGATGGCCGCCTTAATTGGCGCCGCTACCGTGCCTCCAGCGAACCGGATCTACTCGATGACCTGGAAGCACAACGACACCGAATGGACCGCCACGGTCGGCGAGCAATTGCGTGGGATCGCGACGATCGAGAAGGGCCGGGGACGCTCGAAGCGAGAGATCAGAGTGCCCCGGTCGACCAATGACACCGTGATCGCGATCTATCCCGGAGCGCAATTCATGATCATGCACGACAATCGAAGCAAGATCTGGAACGTGCCGATCTACGCCAACCCCATTTCGGTGATGGGGTTTCACCGAGACTAAGTCAGACAGCATTTTTTGAATTTCTTCCCGCTACCGCACGGGCAAAGTTCATTTCTCCCAACCTTCACGCTAGGTGCCGTTGGTCTGGCCGCAGCTGGCCGAGCCGGAGACTTGCGGGTCATTCCGCGCGTGAGTCGCTCCAAGGCACTGTCATGCTTCCACGGATAGCTCAGCTGTATCCCGAACTTCGGCAACCCGTCATCGGCACGAACCGCAAGGCCAAACCAGCCTTCAGCGCGATGCACATATTTACGGCGACGGCAGTGGTCGGCCAGCTTTTCGGCCGCCTCGGCATTGGGCAGCGGTCCGCAATGGATGGTCAGCCCGCTTTGACTATCGTCGAAGCCGAGCGTCAGATCATGGCTCCTGCCGTCCCTGCGGGTCTGCTCGGAAATTTGCTGCAGGCCGCGGTTGAGATCGTCGATCGTCTCGCCGCCCAGCGACAATAGGAGGAAGCCGAGGTCGACCAGTGCCGCGTCGGGCCGGGTTTCGATATTCGCGAGCAGCCGGCCGACCAGCGTGCCCTTGAGGCGGGTCAAGATGCCGTCTGGCGTATGTTCGCCCGCGATCCCGGTGCGACGAACCGTCATCGCCGCGTCCAGCGATATGCTGAAATCGTCGGCGATGGTGACGAGGTTCATCTCGTCTTCGAGCCAGAGATTGTGCTTGAGGTGATAGGCGAGGATCGTCAGCTCGTTGATCGTGTTGATCCGGTCGCCATAGCCGACCCTGCGGTTGACATAGCTCAGCAGGCGCAACGGACTCGGCAACATCTCTGCCAACACGTCGATCAGGAATACATCGCCGATCAGCGGCGCCTGAATGATCGCATCGGTCTGGAATCTGAGAAACTGGCGCGCCTGTGCGCCCAACGCAGGATAGTGATCCGACACCACGCAGACAGGATAGATCTCGCGCAGTTCCGAGATATCGATTGCGACGTCGCCGGAGCCGACAAAGCGAAGGGTCGGATCGCTCAGCGACGTTGCGCACAGATGCGCTTGATCATAGGCGTCCTGGACCGCCTTCTTGAAATCGTCCTGCAACTGCAGGTCGTTGCCTCGCCGGGCTTCGAGCGTCAGCTTTTTCGACTTGCACTGGACGACGATCGCGCGGTTGGCGAACAATACCAGCACGTCGATTTCGCTGACCCGAGCGCCTTTGCGGATGACGTTCACCCCGCGGTGGACATTCGCTTCGCCAAAGACCGCCGCCAGGCGATCGGCCGCGAAGCTTTCAGTGAAGTCGCCGCGATGCTGGAAGGCGGTATTCCTGTACCCCTTGTCGGCCGCCATCCAATAGTAAGGGGAATCGTAGAGGGCCTCGACCACGCCGTAGCTCTGAAGCGAGATATAGTCGTCGGATGGCGTGCGCAGGACCGGATAGGCATTGGCCAGGTTGAAGTCGCCGATCGTCCTAAAATCCGCATTGGCAGGCGCTTCCGGTGCCGTGAACGCGGCAAGCACAGCGGCTGCGCTCTCGGATGATACGCTTGCGGCGGCGGCGACCTCGTCGAGCGAAAAGGTGAAGCCGGGGAGGAAGCTCAATGTGGTCGGGTCCGCGTCGCGGGCCTTGTCGAGAACCGCGAGGAGCTTGTCGTTCGGCAGGGTGGTAAGCGCTTCGGCAACCGCTCGGCCTTCCGCGATGCGAAACCCCTTGTTGGCGAATAGCCAGTCATCGTCTCGCGCGTAACGCTTCACCGCGAAGTCGCGATATTGAAAGCTGTAGGCGGATTCGCCACCATAGAAGATCGGCTCGCGGAGCACATCGCCCCGCAGGAACGGGCTCGCTTCTTCGATGGTCAGTCCGGCCTGCACCTCCTCGAAAGCCCGCTTCAGCGCCGCCATCATTGGCATGTTGAAGCACGCGTGAAGTTCCTCGAGCAGCTTGCCCGTACCATCAATCAGGCGCTGCATTTCAGTCGGGCTGGGCAGGTCAAAGTCGATCGGATGCTTGAGCATCAGCCCGAGCAGCGTCGAGAATTCGGTCCGTATCGTCCGTTGCGGCGCGTAGGAAGCGGCGAGCGCTTCGCTGGTCAACTCACCCGAATGAAGAACGAGATTGTCGCGGAACGACAATAGGGCGAGGACATGGATATAGCCTGGGGATGCACAGAGCCGCTCGAGGTCGTCGAAGACTTCCTGTTCGGTGCGCGCCGTCTCAAATCGCATCAGTCTCGTCCGCCAGCTTTGTTCCAGCGATCTCTATATCCGATCCGCATGCCGTCGCCGGGTCCAAGAGATTGCTCGTCGCGGTGAATGTAGCCGGCATGCCCGTAAACGAATGTCCGCTCTTCGGGACCAGTCATCCAGAAGCGGGCCGTCTGCAAGCGGTCCAAAAACCGTCAGGCCATCGCCGATCGTGCGATGATCTGTTCCACCGCCATTGGGTCCGCCTCGATCATGGAGAGCAGCACGCGCGCAGGGGCATCCGGCTGGCGCCGGTTCTGTTCCCAGTCACGCACGGTGCCGATTGGCAGATGGAAAGTGGAGGCAAACTCGGCCTGCGATTTCCTGGTCGCGGCACGCACCTTTTTCACATCGATCGAAGCTACGCGGGCACGGCTGTCGTCCCCGATGGCGTAGGCAATGGCATCGTTCAGGCCGGCGGCGATCTTGTCGAATGCTGCTTTCGTCATTTAGCCCTCCTCGGCTTTGACAGAGTGTCGCGAAGGATCTTCGTCAGCGCAGCCAGTGCGTTACGCTCCGCCTGCGTCAGATTGGCCTTCTCATTCTTCCCAAACACGGTGAGCAGGAACACGGGAATGTCCTCGCCACCAAAATAGGTGATGATGCGATACCCGCCGGACTTGCCTGTCCCTGGCTTGGCGACGCGCAGTTTCCGTGCACCGCCGCAGCCCGGCATGATATCGCCCGCCTCAGGGTTGGCAGCGATGAGATCGACCACTGCGGCCTGCTCATCAGCTGACATCCCTGCACCCTTGGCAGCGGCGAGGTAGGCATTGGTCTCGATCACCGCATGCATGTAGGCCCTATACGGCAATGCCGTATTCAACGTCAAGAATATTATACGGCATTGCCGTATAAAGGGCAGGCGGCGCACCTAGCTGAAAACGATTGCCCGCATTGATCTCCCACCAAGCCCGGGCTATCCTCTTGGCGCCGGGGAACTGGTTCCTTAGCTGATGTTTTCGAGAGAAGGCTCAAGTCGCGTGGTCCAAAACGTGGTTCCGGTAGAGAAGTTTCGAAATAAACTCTGAAAAATCAGTATATTGTAGCTTCTATTCGGTTCCCACCCTCTCCGCCAGATATCCTTGAATTTCAACAGGTTGGACGGATCTTCCGATCGTGTGCCCGTCATCGATCCGGCTTTGGGCGAACCGTCGTGGCGAATACGCGCGGCTGTGGATGATGATCGGGCGAATTGCGGCGTCGTCTTGGAGGCCCGGGATGTCGCAACAGGGCGATGTGGATCGTCGGGGGTTGCCTGCGATCCGGGCATTCACGTCAACCCGGACTCGGAACGCCCTGTCTGAAAAGGGGATTCTTCCGCGCCGGAGGTACCCCTTTTTCCTTGACCTGTTCGTCGCGCATGTTACCTGCCGCCTTGAAAGTAAACATATTGTTAACGGAAGGGTGGACGATGAGCGCCAAGATTCTGCCGGCTGCTGCCTTGATGGCGAAAGCGGCCATCAAATCCCGGAATGTCGCTATTGTCTGCGCCGTCGCATTGGGGGGCATGGCCGGCACCGCGCAGGCGGCGCCCTATATCAATGGCGCCGTCACGGTTTCTGGCGGGATCACGAGCCTGCCGTCGCTGCCGTCGGGCTCGATTGTTACCAGCCTGACGACTCTGACAACCGGCGGCTTCCAGGGCGGCAACGGCAGTGGTGACCTGGCGAGCGGTCTGGTTGGCGGCAGCAGTGCCGTTAACCCCTTCAGCTTTGCGATCGATTCCGCCCCGGCCACGCTGTTCACCTTCAACGGCTTCGAGTTCACGGTGACCGACTGGGGTGTCAAGACCGTGAATCCGTTCACCTGCACCGGCGCCGGCGGCCAGTGCACGGATGGCGTTTCCTACTCGAACGTGCAGGGTTTCGTCAGCAAGAGCGGCTTCGAGGATACGCTGTTCTCCTCGTCCTCCTTCCAGTTCTCGGGCACCTGCAACACCAGCGATGGCACGAACTGCACGAGCTCCATCACGGCGGGCTGGACTTCGAGCATCGCGGCCCAGGGCTTTGCCGCCGCTGTTCCCGAACCGGCGACCTGGGCGATGATGATCCTGGGCATGGGCATGATCGGAGGCGCGATGCGCGCCCGCAAGCGGCAGGCGAAGCCGACGGTCAGCTTCGCCTTCTAAGAGAGCGCCGGAGCTTTCACGAACCCCCGCTGGATCATTCCAGCGGGGGTTTTCGCATGGGCGGCGTGCTGCGCGATGACCGCAATGTCGGGTGGATCGATTCGCCGCCGGCCGCGCGGGTTCATCCGCTGAAACTCCCGAACGGCCGACGCCGCGTGCTCGACCGGAATCGGCCGGTTTCCTTTTCTGGCGGGCCACCCGTTCCGCCATCGGCCTTCCTCGGCATATCCCTTCATTCCGGGGCGGCAAAGCGCTTGCTCTCTCCGTGCGGGCGGTCCAGCATGCGTGGAGGCGGCGCCATGCACGTCACGCCAAGGGAGAGGACGGATGCAGCAACTATCCGCAATGGACGCCTCGTTCGTATATCTGGAAACGCCGCACACGCCGATGCACATCGGCTCGGTCGCGATCTACGATCCGTCCACCGCGCCGGGCGGGTTCGTGCGGTTCAAGGATATCCTGTCCTTCGTGGAGGCGCGGCTGGGCGGGGCGCGATCGTTCCGGCAGCGGCTGGTGCGCGTGCCGTTCGATCTCGATCATCCCTATTGGATCGAGGACCCGGAATTCGACCTCGAATTCCATGTCCGGCATATCGCCCTGCCCAAGCCGGGCGACTGGCGGCAACTCTGCATCCAGGCGGCGCGGCTCCATTCGCGGCCGATGGACCTGACCAAGCCGCTGTGGGAGTTCACCGTGATCGAGGGGCTGGACAATATCCCCGGCCTGCCGCCCGGCTGTTTCGCCCTGGTCAGCAAGGTGCATCATGCCGCGATCGACGGCATGTCCGGCGTGGAGATGTCGGCGGCGGTCCATTCCATCACGCCGGACACCACGCCGCCGCCGGGGGATGACCCGTGGCAGGCGGAGAACATGCCGAATGTCGCGGACCTGCTCGCGCGCAGCTATTTCAACAGCCTGATCCAGCCGATGCGCGTGATGGAGACGATCGGGCGCTCGCTGCCGGGCATGGGGCGGCTGGCGGCGCAGGTGCGCGCCGGCGACGTATCGCTGCACAACAACCGGCCCGCGCCGAAGACGCGCTTCAACGGCAAGGTCGGCGCGCATCGCGTGTGGGATGCGGTGCCCTTCTCGCTCCGGGAAATCCGCGCGATGAAGGAGGCGGTGCCGGATGCGACGGTGAACGACGTGATCCTGTCGATCGTCGGCGGCGGGCTGCGGCGCTACCTCCAGTCGAAGGACGAGCTGCCGCGGGACACGCTCACCGCCATGGCGCCGATCTCGGTGCGGCAGGAGAATGAGAAGGCGGCGATGGGCAACCTCGTCTCCGCGATGGTCATCGGCCTCGGCACGCAGATCGAGGATGCGCTGGAGCGGCTGCGCTTCGTGCATGAAGAGGCGGTCAATTCCAAGGCGATGACCAATGCCGTCGGCGCGAAGACCCTGTCGGATTATTCACAGCTCATGCCCAGTGCGCTCGCGGGGCTGGGCGCGCGGCTCTACACGCGGGTGGGGGGCGCGAACGCCCATGCGCCGATCTACAATTGCGTCGTCACCAACGTGCCGGGCAGCCGCGTGCCGCTGTATTTCTGCGGCGCGAAGATGGTGGGCATGTATGGCGCGGGGCCGGTGTTCGACAGCATGGGGCTGATAAACGCCGTCTACAGCTATGGCGACACGATCTCGGTGAGCTTCACCTGCGATCGCGACATGATGCCCGATCCGCAGAATTACGCGCAGGCGCTGCGGGAAAGCTACGAGGCGCTGAAGGAAGCGGTGGCGCGTTCCGGCGCGGCGCCGGCCGCCCCGGTCAGCGCGAACGAGAACCCGCCCGCGCGGACACGGCAGCGCCGGGCGGCGGGGCGCAAGAAGCAGGGGGGCTGATCCCCCCCCCCCCCGCGACAGCGGTCAGGCGTGGCCGGCGCTGGGGTAGAACAAGGCGCGCAGGCCGCTGCGATTGAACGGCCGCCACCCGTCCTCCGGCAGCGCGAGGCGATCGGCGACGGCGTAGAGCACCGCCGGGTTGACGCCCAGCCCGCAATGGCTGCCGTGCACCTCGATATTGTCGCTGAACTTGCCGGCCGGCTCGACGCAATTCTGCCACGCGACCACGCCGTCCTCCCTGCTCCAGATCGCGGTGGAGGGCACCGGCGGCGGCGTCGCGCCTTCCGCCAGTTGCGCGCGGGTGCGCTTCTCGTCGACGAGCTGCCCGGTCATCAGCTCATAGGCGCGCCAGACGTTCGTCGCGCGCGGCGAGCCGGTGAAGGGCGAGCCGAGCGAGATCACCTGACGCACCGCATCGGGCGCCTGCCGCGCCACCATGCGCGCCATCACCCCGCCGAGGCTCCAGCCGACGAGGCTCACCTTGCGCCCGGTCTGCGCGTGGATCGCCTCCAGCCGCTCCAGCAGCCGTTCCCCTTCCGGCCCGATCGCCTTAGGGCCTAGGTTGCGGCCAAGCTCCCAGCGATGGGCTTCATATCCCCACCGCCGGATGTGGCGGCGGAGCGCGGTGGTGGAGATGTCGCTGGCGGTGAAGCCGGGGAGCACCATCACCGGATGCCCGTCCCCGCGCGGCGCGGAGGCCAGAAGCGGCGTCGCGAGCGGAAGGGAGCCAAGCTCCATCAGCGCGCGGGGCAATTCCGTAAGGGCCAGCAGGGCGGAAGGCGGCTGGGGGGAGGCGGCAACGGCCATGAACATGATCTCCTGCGGCGGCGTCTTTCGCGCCGGTTGTCTTACTTAGGGTTATAACGGTTAACATTCCAGAAGAAGCGATTTCGTTCCCCGGCGATCGCGATGCTGTCTCTGGCCGGATTCAGGCTCTAAAGGGCGTGCGACTGGAGGAGCGATGAGCGGCGAGACGGTTGCGGTTCGGGTGGTGCGGCGGCTGCGCGACATGGGGGTGCGCCATGTGTTCGGCGTGCCGAGCGGCGGCTGGGTCGACTATATGGAGGCGCTGCGCGAAACCGAGGGGATCGATTTCGTGCTGACCAGCCATGAAGGCGGGGCCGGCTTCATGGCCGATGTGTGCGGGCGGCTGACCGGCGCGCCCGGCGTTTGTTTCGGCACGTTCGGCCCCGGCGCGACCAACCTGGCGACGGGCGTCGGCGGCGCGCTGCTCGATCGCTCGCCGATGATCGCGCTCACCGATGAGATGCCGGCGGCGATGCGCGGCCGCGTGACGCAGATGGGGATCGATCATCAGGCCCTGTTCGCGCCGATCACCAGAAGGACGCTGCGGCTGGATGCGGAGAATGTCGATGCGATCCTCGGCGAAGCGGCGGCGGTGGCGCTGGAGGGCCGTCCGGGGCCGGTGCATATCGGCCTCCCCGCAGGTTTGAGCGCGGAAATCGCGGGCGGCGAGGCGGCCGCCGGGCCGTCGCGCCGCCGCCCCGGCCCGATCCGGTGCAGCTCGATGCGCTGGAGACGGCCTTCCGCGTGGCGCGCAAGCCGGTGCTGGCGCTCGGGCTGGGCGCGGTGCGCGCGGGCGTCGGCACGCGCGTCGCGGCGCTGGCGGAGCGTTTCGCGCTGCCGGTGGTGCTCACCCCGATGGCGAAGGGCCTGCTGCCGGAAAGCCACCCCTGCTACGCGGGCGTCCTGTTCCACGCCCTGAGCGACATGGTGGGCGAGACGCATGCGCAGGCCGATCTGGTCGTCGCGATCGGCTATGACCCGGTGGAGTTCAATTACGAGGGCTGGATGCGCGACGGGCTTCCGCTCGCCAGCATCGACATATCCCCGGCCGATATCGATCGCGCGCGGCATCCGGTGGCGGCGGACGTGGTGGGCGATATCGCCGCCGGCCTTGCCGTGCTCGAGGCGCTGGAGGCGGAGCCGAAGGACTGGGCGCTCGCCGAAGTCTCCGCGCGCAAGGCGGCGATGTTCGCGCGGATGCGGCCGCGCGGAGGGCGGATGGGGCCGTGTGCCGTGCTGGAGGTGCTGCGGGAGGTGTTGCCCGACGACGGGATCATGACCTGCGACGTCGGCGCGCACACCCATCTGATCGGGCAGAAATGGCCGACCCCGGCGCCGGGGCTTCAGATCATGACGAACGGCTGGTCCGCGATGGGCTTCGGCCTGCCCGCCGCGATCGCCGCGCAATTGTGCCGGCCGGACAGGAAGGTCTGCGCCGTGGTCGGCGACGGCGGCTTCCTGATGACCGTCGGCGAATTGGCCACGGCGGTGCGGGAGAGGCTGCCCGTCGTCGTCCTCGTCCTCACCGACAATGAGCTGGCGCTGATCCGCATCAAGCAGCAGCGCAAGCAGCACCCGGTCCATGGCACGCTGGTGCGCGGGGAGGGGGCGATCGGCGGCCCCTCGCTGTTCGGCGCGCCGGTGACGACCGTCTCCACCCCCGAGGCGCTGCGCGCCGCGCTGGCGGAGGCGTTCGCGGCCGATGACGGCCCGCGCGTGGTGGAGGCGCTGATCGACGCGAGCGAATATGACGGGCTGGTGCTGCGCCGGGACAAGCCATGAGCTATCGGCGCGCGATCTCCGGCAAGGGCGAGGCGGCGTGATTCGGGCAGGGCAGGACAATCCGGCGCAAGCCGGGCGGGGGAAGATCGCGTGAAGATCGACGGCTTCCTGCTGGCGATGCTGGGCGCGATCGCGCTCGCCTTCGCCGCGCCGCATCTGGGCGCGGAGGGCGGGCCGCTGCACCTCGGGCTGCTGACGACGATCGGCATCGGCTTCGTCTTCTTCCTGCACGGCGCGAACCTGTCGCCGCAGGCGCTGAAGGCGGGCGCGGCCAACTGGCGCATCCACGTCGCGGTGCAGGGGACCACCTTCATCCTGTTCCCGCTGATCGGCTTCGCCATCTTCTTCGGGCTGAGGCCGGTGCTGGCCTATGAGGTGCGGCTGGGCATCTTCTTCCTGTGCGCGCTTTCCTCCACCATCTCCTCCTCGGTGGCGATGACCAGCATGGCGCGCGGGAACGTGCCGGCGGCGGTGTTCGACGCATCGCTTTCCGGCATCATCGGCATGGTGGTGACGCCGATGCTGGTGGCGATGGTGACGGCGGTGAGCGGCAGGCCCTTTCCGATATTGCCCGCGATCGCGGACGTGGCGATGACGTTGCTGCTGCCCTTCGCGCTGGGGCAGGCGATGCGCGGGCTGATCGGCGCATGGCTGGTCGCGAACAAGCGGATCATCAACCTGCTCGATCGCGGGGTGATCGTGCTGATCGTCTACGCCGCCTTCTGCGATTCGACCGCCTCCGGCCTGTGGTGGCAATATTCGCCCTGGGTGATCGCGGAGATCGCCGTGATCGCGGGGGCGTTGCTGGCGCTGGTGCTGTGGTTCACCGGGCGGCTTGCGCGCGCATGGGGCTTCGCCCTGCCCGACGAGGTGACGACGGTGTTCTGCGGATCGAAGAAGAGCCTCGCCAACGGCGCGCCGATCGCGAAGATTCTGTTCGGCGCCAGCCCGGCGCTGGGGATGATGATGCTGCCCCTGATCCTCTACCATCAGTTGCAGCTCATCGTCTGCTCGGTGCTGGCGCGGCGCTATGCCGCGCGGGCGGAGGAATAAGGGCGCGCTTTTCGGACCGAAAAAGGCTGTTTGGCGATTTCCGGATTTCGTATACGAAAGGACCGGGAACGAAAAACATATGCCGCCTGATGGGAGTCTGCTCATGATGAAATCCCTGCCGCTTTCCTTCGCCCTGCTGGCCGCCACCGCGCCGGTCGCCGTTCATGCCCAGGCCGCGCCGGCGGCGGCGAGCAGCAGCGCCGACCAGCAGTTGCGCGCCTTGTATGATGCCGAGTGGGAATGGCGTGGCAAGGAGCTTGGGGAACGGCGCGGCGACGGGGACAATGGCCCGACCGATCATTTCCCCAAGATCGACCCGGCCAGCCAGCAGGCGCGCATCGCCTATTGGACGAAGACGCTGGCCGCGCTGGACAAGATCCCGGTCGACCAGCTTTCGCCGGAGGAGAAGATCAACGCGGCGGTGTTCCGCACCAGCCTGGAGGCGTTCGTCGCCAACGGCCGGTTCCGCACATGGGAGATGCCGTTCAACGCCGACAGCCAGTTCTGGTCCGGCATCGCGCCGCGCAGCCCCTATCGCAACGCCGACCAGTATCGCCGCTACATCGCCCGGCTGCGCGATCTGCCGCGTTATTTCGACGAGCAGATCGCCAACATGCGCGCCGGGCTGAAGCGCGGGTTCAGCGTGCCGCGCGTCACGCTGGAAGGGCGCGACAAGTCGATCGAGGCCTATACGATCGCCGATCCGGTGAAGAACCCGTTCTGGGGGCCGATGGCGGACATGCCGTCGTCGATCACCGATGCGGACAAGGCGGCGCTTCAGGCGGAGGCGAAGCAGGTGATCTCCGCCAGCGTCGTGCCGGCCTATGACAAGCTGCTGAACTTCTACCGCAACGAATATCTGCCCAGGACGCGCGTCACGCTGGCGGCGGAATCGATGCCGGACGGCAAGGCTTTCTATCAGGCGCAGATCCGCGAATATACGACCACCGACCTCACCGCCGAGCAGATCCACAAGATCGGCCTGGACGAGGTGGCGCGCATCACCGCCGACATGGAGAAGACGAAGGCCGCCGCCGGGTTCAAGGGCGACCTGAAGGCGTTCATCCAGTTCCTGCGCACCGATCCGCAATTCTACGCCAAGACGCCGGACGAGTTGATGGGCGTTTCGGCCTATACCTCGGCGCGGATGGACGGGCTGCTCAAGACGACGATCGGCTTCCTGCCGCGCTACCGCTTCACGATCCGTCCGGTGCCCGATGCGATCGCGCCTTTCTACACCGCCGGGCGCGGCGGGATGGAAAGCTGCCTGATGAACACCTACGACCTGCCGTCGCGCCCGCTTTACCAGATTCCGGCGCTGACGCTGCATGAATGCAATCCGGGCCACAGCCTGCAGGCGGCGATCGCGATGGAAGCGCCGGTGCCGGATCGCCCGGCCTTCCGCAAGCAGACCTATTTCTCCGGCTATGGCGAAGGCTGGGGCCTCTATACCGAATGGCTGGGCAGCAAGATCGGCATCTATCGCACGCCCTATGAGGAATTCGGCCGCGAATCCTATGAGATCTGGCGCGCCTGCCGCCTGGTGATCGACACCGGCATCCACCATTACGGCTGGAGCCGCGAGAAGGCGATCGCCTATCTCGCCGACCATACCGCGCTGTCGCAGCATGAGATAGAGACGGAGGTCGATCGCTACATAAGCTGGCCCGGACAGGCGCTGGCCTACAAGCTGGGCGAGATGACCATCCGCCGCGAGCGCGCCAAGGCGGAAGCCGCGCTGGGGCCGAAATTCGACCAGCGCTGGTTCCACGACAAGTTCCTGAGCCTCGGCTCGGTGCCGCTCAACGTGCTGGAGCAGCAGATGGACCAATGGATCGCGGAGGGCGGGAAGAACCCGTTCCCCAACGCCCATTGAGACAAATCAGGAAAAACCTCGATCCCCAGGGAGGATATATGAAGATCAGGCATCTGCTGCTTTCGGCGGCAATCGCGGGTGTGTCGCTCGCCCCGCTCAACGTCGCCAACGCGGCGGACGAGAAATCGCCCCGCGCCGCGTCCGAGGATCATGGCAAGGGCGCGAAGGCGGGCGAGAAGGACAAGGACGACGACACCGCGCTCGCCTCCGCCGTGGAGGATGCGCAGCCGAAGCGCGGCAGCGTCTCGGTCAACGGCAAGGTGGTGAACTACACCGCCATTCCCGGCACGCTGACGATCCGCAACGACGACGGCGAGGCGGTCGCCAGCATGTTCTACGTCGCCTATATCGCCGATCGCGCGAAGGGCGCGCCGGAGCGGCCGATCACCTTCGCCTATAACGGCGGCCCCGGCTCCTCCTCGATGTGGCTGCACATGGGATCGGTCGCGCCGGTGCATGTCGAGACGCCCACCGCCGGGCCGCAGCCGAACGCGCCGTTCCGCGTGACGCCCAATGCGAACACGATCCTCGATCATAGCGACGTGGTGTTCATGGACGCGATCGGCACCGGCCTGTCGCGCCCGATCGGCAAGTCGAAGGGGCCGGAATTCTGGGGCGTGGATCAGGACATCGACGCCTATTCGCGCGCGATCATGCGTTTCCTGTCCAAATATGATCGCTGGAACAGCCCGAAGTTCCTGTTCGGCGAAAGCTACGGCACCCTGCGCTCGGCGGGGCTGGTCTATGCGCTCCAGGATCGCGGCGTGCAGATGAACGGCGTGATCCTGCTTTCCTCGATCCTGAACTATGGCGTGCGCCAGCCGGGCTACGACATGATCCACCTGACCTATCTGCCCAGCTATGCGGCGGACGCCTGGTATCACAACCGCATCCCGAACCGCCCCGCCACGCTGGAGCCGTGGCTGACGGAGGTGCGCGAATGGACGCGCGGCGCCTATGCCAGCGCGCTGCTGAAGGGATCGGACATCACGGCGGAGGAAAAGAACGCCATCGCGCAGCAGATGAGCGCCTATACCGGCCTGTCCGTGCCGTTCCTGCTCAGGAGCAACCTGCGCGTGGACCTGTCGCGTTTCCGCAAGGAGCTGCTGCGCGATCAGGGCAAGACGATCGGCCGCCTCGACGCGCGCTTCACCGGCTATGACGCGGACGATGCGGGCGAGAATCCCGAATATGACGCCGCCGACCGCTCGCTGAGCGGGCCGTATATCGGCGCGCTCAATTCCTATCTGTTCGACACCCTGGGCTACAAGACGAAGCTCACCTATCGCCCGAATTATTATGCGGCGATCGGCGGCGGCAAATGGGATCAGAAGCATCGCGCGCCGGGGCGCGGCGGCTATGGGCCGATGGCGCTGGCCGACACCGCGCTGGATCTCGCGCAGGCGATGCGGGAGAATCCCAATCTGAAGGTGCTGTCGCTCAACGGCTATTACGACATGGCCACGCCCTTCTTCGGCGCGGAATATGACCTGAAGCACATGGACGTGCCGCCGGAGCTGCGGAAGAACCTGACGTTCAAATATTATGAATCCGGCCACATGGTCTATGTGAACCCGGAAGTGCATCCGCAATTCACGCGCGACATGGACGCCTTCATCGACATGGCGAGCCGCAGGTGATCCGGGTTTCCGGGGCGCGGCCGCGCGGCCTCGCCCCGGAACGCGTCATTTCGCGCTGCTGCGGCGGATGAAATCGGCCACGTCGGCGCGGAATGTCTTCAGCACGGCCGGATTGACGTAGACCATATGGCCGGACTGATAATAACGATATTCGATATTGGACTGGATATTGGCGGGCACCGGCAGGTGCCGCATCTCGTAGCGCCCTGAGAAATAGGGCGTCGACACGTCGAAATAGCCGCCGCTCACCATCACCTTCATGTCCGGGTTCTGCTTCATCGCGACCGCCAGATCGGGCAGCACGTTGGGCAGCGCGATCATCGGGCGGCTCGCGCCCGGCGGCTGGTGCTTGTAGTCCCAGCTTCCATAGGTGCCGGCGCTGGGCTTGTGCTCCACGCCCTCGCCATATTTGAGCGTGCCGCGCGCATAATCGTTGAACGCCGAGACATAGGCCGAGGCGATCGCGCTGCTCTGCGGATCATATTCCGAAACCTTGCTGAGCGGATCGAGCGTCGCGCCGGTGAAGCGCGTGTCGAGCGTGCCCGTGGTCAGGCCCTGATCGGCGAGCAGCTCCTTCTGCAGCGCGCCATATTCGATCCTGAGATTGCTGCGCAGCAGATAGGGCACGGTCAGGCCGGTATAGCCCGAAAGCCGCGTCGCGATCTCCTGCCTCTTGTCGGCGGGCAGGTCGTTGCCCTGTATCAGGGCCGCGGCATAGTCGCCGGTCGCGAACCGCTCCACCTCGGCGAGGAAGGCGTTGAGATCGGCCGGGCGGTTGGCGACGCGGTTGTGATACCAGGCGGTCGCCGCATAGGTCGGCAGGCTGACGATATAGGGTTCGTCGATGCCCGGATTGGCCTGCGGATCGTCGGGGATCAGATCCCAGTTGAGGATGTCCGAGAGCAGGACGACGCCGTTCAGGTCCACGCTCTCATGTTGCAGCGCCAGCGTCAGCCCCGCCGCGCGCATCGTGCCGTAGCTTTCGCCGAGCAGATATTTCGGGCTGCCCCAGCGCTGATATTTCGACAGGAATTGCGTGATGAACTTCGCGAAGGCGTGGATGTCCTGATCGACGCCGTAGAAGGCTGCCTCCTTGTCCGGCCCGGCGATGCGGCTGAATCCGGTGCCGGGCGCGTCGATGAACACCACGTCGGACACGTCGAGCAGGCTCTCGTTATTGTTCACCAGCGCATAGGGCGCGGCATTGTGCGCGCCGTCCTTCGTGTCGACGCGCACCGGGCCGAACGCGCCCATGTGCAGCCAGATGCTCGACGATCCCGGCCCGCCGTTGAACATGAAGGTGATCGGGCGGGCGGCGGTGGGGACGCCGGTGCGGAAATAGGCGGTGTAGAACATCGAGGCTTCCGCCTTCGGCTTCTTCGCCGGATCGAGCGTGTCGGTGTCGCTCCACCCCTTCGGATGCACCACCAGCGTGCCCGCCACCGCGCGATAGGGGATGCGCTGGCCGCCGATCGTCACCGATCCGGTCGAGGTGGTCTCGGCCGGCTGGAACAGGGGTTGGGCGGCCTTTGCCTCGTCCTTCGATGCCGGGGCGTCGGCGGCCTGCGCCGGGACGGAAAGGGCAATGGCTGCGACGAGCGGAAGAATGGCGGGTTTCATCTCGGCCTTTCGTTGCGGAAGATGCGATGTCTGCCCGCGCGGGGCGTGCAGGTAAACCGGCGAAGCGGATTTTTCGGGAAAGTAAAACTTTGCCAACCATTGCCATGGCAAGGGTGAAGTCAATGAAACGGGCCGCAAAAACGTTACGGGCCGCGCTGGCGCGCATGGCCTTGACGCTTCTGGCGATCTGCGCCGCCGCGCCTGCCTTCGCCGATGTGGTGAATATCCGGCCCTCGCTGTGCCATGCGGTGACGGAGGTGTCGCGCGGCGACGCCGCGCTGGCGACGCTGCGCTTTTCCTGCACGGGCGAGCCGCAGGGCTATCGCGACGGCAGCCTGTGGCTGACGGCGCGGATGGACGGGTTGCCGGTGGACCCGAACGACATTTCGCTGATGGTGCATCAATCGCGCTTCGCCCGGCTGGCGGTGGCCTTCACCTATGCCGACGGCACGGTGCGCTGGCAGACGGTGCGGAGCGGCAATTTCGCCGGCCGCTGGCGCGCAGGCGGGCAGGTGCTGTTCGTGTCTCCCCAGCATGACGCGCCGGTGCGCAGCGTGACGATGCGTTTCGACCGGCTCTCCGACTATAATCTCATCCACGCGCGGGTGATGTCGAAGGAGCAGAGCGCGACGCAGGCGATCGGGATGGCCGCGGCATCCGGCGCGGCGCTCACCCTGCTGCTGGTCGGCGGGCTTTACGCCTTCTCGCTCGCGGTTGCGGTGCGGCGGCAATATCTCGCCTGGCACGGCGCATGGGCGGCGTGCATGGTGGTGTGGGGGGCGACATGGTCCCAGTTGCACCTGCTGATCCTGCCGGGGGCGGCGGGCGAAGGCTCCGCGCGTTTCTGCACCTTCCTGTCCTGCGTCGCGGTGGCGCTGGGAACGGCGAGCACGGTCACCGCGCCCGGCCCCGGCAAATTGCCGCGCGCGCTGCGCATCGCGGCGCTGGCCCTTGGACTGTCCGTGGCGGTGCTCGGCATCCCGCTTTCCCTGATGCACGGCGATCGGCTGATGCTGATGGCGGACATGCTGGGCGTGCTCATAATCGTCGATCTGCTGGTGGTCGCCTGCTGCCTCGTCTGGGCGTGGCGGCGCGGCGCGGGGGAGGTGCGCGATCTGGCCGGCGCATGGTTCGTGCCGATGGCCGTGCTGGGGCTGGTGCAGGTTCTGGATATCGAGGACGATTTCTGGGGCGCCGGCTCCAAGCTGCTGATGCTGCTCGGCGCGACATGGCAGACCCTGTGGCTTGCGGTGGCCGCGACGCGCCGGCTGGGCCGGCTGCGGATCGAGCGCGACCTTGCCCGCGCGGCGGAGGCGAGGGCGCAGGAACTCGCCCGGCGCGACGCGCTGACCGGCCTGCGCAACCGGCGCGGCTTCGTGGAAAGCGCCGCCCCGCTGATCGCGCGGGCGCGGGCCGATCGACTGCCGGCGGCGCTGCTGCTGGTCGATATCGATCGCTTCAAGTCGATCAACGACCAATATGGCCATGAAGCGGGCGACGTGGTGCTGGCCCGCGTCGGCCGCCGGATCGGCTCGTGGGAAGGCGCGATGTGCGCGGTCGGGCGGCTCGGCGGGGAGGAATTCGCCCTGCTCGCGGTCGGGCTGGAGGGCGTCGTGCTGGAGCGTTTCGCGGAAAGCGTGCGCGCGGGCATCGCCGCATGCGATCATGGCGAGGCGATCGGTGGGCAGGCCGTCACCGCCAGCTTGGGTGTGGCGGAAGTCTTTCCGGCGGAGGATTTCCCGCAGCTCTTCCGGCTGGCGGATGCGGCGCTCTACGATGCGAAGCGCGACGGGCGGAATCGCATCGTCCTCCGCCGCAAGACCAATATCGAGGTGGAAAGCGCCCCCGGGCGGCGTTCGGCCGCGCGGCGGTTGCTGGTGCGGCGCTAGGATGGATCGCCATTCGGACTTCGCCGCGTTTCCTTCACCGTCATGCCGGGTCAAGCCCGGCATGA
>JASGGR010000181.1:0-6048 GCA_047602705.1 Sphingomonas bacterium
GAAGAAGAACAGGATCAGGATCTGCGGCAGGAACACGATCACCGCGCCGACGCCGGCGAGGATGCCGTCGGTGATGAGCGAGCGCAGGACCGACGGCGGCATCGCGGCCGTCACCTCCGCCTCCAGCCATGCAAAGCCGGCGTCGATCGCGTCGGCCGGCGCCTCGCCCGCGCTGAACACCGCCTGGAACATCACGAACAGGATCGCGACCAGCAGGATGATGCCCCACACCGGGTGCAGCGCGACGGCGTCGAACGCATGCGTCCAGCGCCGCACGGGCGTTTCGCGCAAGGTCGCCGCGACGGAGAGCGCGCGCGCGCGGCGCTGCAGCGTCACGATATCCTCCTGCGCCTCGGCTGGCGCGGGCGCCGGGATTTCGCCGTCTATCACGCGCGTCAGCGCCTGGCGGAGATCGTCCAGCCCGCGCCGCCGCACCGCAACCGTCGGCACCACCGGCACGCCCAGCTCGCGCGACAGGGCTTCGGGATCGAGCGTCAGCCCGTCGCGCTCGGCGAGGTCGATCATGTTGAGCGCCACCACCACCGGCAGGCCGAGCGCGATGAGCTGCAGCGTGAAGCGCAGATGGTTGTCGAGATTGGCGGCATCCACCACCACCACCAGAGCGTCCGGCCGCCGCTCCCCGCTCTGCGCGCCGGTCACCACGTTGCGCGTGACCTGCTCGTCGGGAGAGGAGGGATCGAGGCTGTAGGCGCCCGGCAGGTCGACCAGCTCCACCGGACGGCCATCGTCCAGCGCGAGGCGGCCGGAATGGCGCTCCACGGTGACGCCGGGATAATTGCCCACCTTCTGCCGCGCGCCCGTGAGCGCGTTGAACAGGGCGCTTTTGCCGGCGTTCGGATTGCCGACCAGCGCGACCAGCGGAAGGGTCGACATCCCTACCCCAGCGTGACGGTGATGGTGGAGGCGACGGTGCGGCGCAGCGCCACCGTCATCCGCCCGATGCGGCAGGCGATCGGCCCGCGCCCGAGCGCCGCGCGGTGGAGCACCTCCACGTCCACGCCCTCGCCGAAGCCGAATTCGCGCAGGCGGCGGGCCTCCGGCGCGGTCAGCCGGTCCCACGCGATCGCGGCGATCGTGGCGTGATGACGCAACGGAAGCGATTCCAGGCTGGGCGTCGAGATAAGCACGGCACCGATCTAACGATGCTGCGAGTGATTATCAATTCTATTGTGGCGCTCGCGGGACGGATCGGGCGCAGCGCCGATAATATGCCTCACACCACCGGATAGCGCAGCCGCCCCACGAATCGCGACAGGCTCGGCCGATGCCGCAGGCGCCGCTGGAAGCCGGCCTTGGCCTTCTCGAAGCGCATGATCCCGTCGATCCGGCGGGAGAGGAAGGCGCGGGTGTCGGCCTGCCCCTCGCTGTCGTCGTCGAGCAGCACGGTCATCGTCGCGGCATAGACGCCGAGCAGGATCGTGCGCTTGGTGTAATGGTTATAGTCGGTCGCGGTGTCTCCGGCGGCGTGCCAGATCCGGTCCGCCGTGCGCCAGCCCAGCCGCGCGCCAAGCGCCACGTTCCCCGGCAGCGCGAGGATGGCGAGCGCGCGGCGCAGCGATTCGCGATTCGGCGCGATCGTGTCGATCCGGGCCTCCACCAGCGCCGTGATCCGTGCCCGCACCTTCATCGCCGCCAGCATCTCGGGCGTCACCTTCGCGAGCATCGCCGTGTCGATCGTGGTGAACCACGCGTCGATCATCGCCGGCGCATCGGGCAGCGCGAGCGCCGCGACGTCGGCGTCCACGCCGATCGTCTCCGCCGCCATGTCGCGCGCGGCGGCGGACCAGCCGTCGAACGCCGCGTTGGCGGCGATCGCCGGGGCGAGGGCGGTGCGGATCTCGTCGAGCGTGGCGTCGGAGAAGTCGGTCATGTCCTTTCCCTATCACGCCCCGACGCGCGGCGCACCATCACCAGCGCCACCGCGATCAGCACCGCGCCGATCAGGTCCAGCGGGCCGAGGCGCTCGCGATAGACGACCCAGCCGATCGTCGCCGCCACCACCGGCTGGGTCAGCAGCGCCAATCCGATCACCAGCGGGCTGAGCGCGCCGAGCGCGAAGGTCATCAGCCCTTGCCCCAGCACCTGGCTGACCAGCGCGAGGACGATGAGCGGGGTCCAGTCGTCCGGCATCACCTTCTCCCCCGTCGCGAGCGCGCCGACGAGCAGCGGCAGGCAGGCCGCGACCGAGGAGAGGGCGAGCGCCGGCAGCGGCCGCATCACCAGCCGGACGCGGGCCATCAGGATGAAATAGATGGCGTAGAAGGCGCCGGCCAGCAGGCACAGGATGTCGCCGAGGAAATTGGCGGGCGACACCTCCGCCGAACGCCCCATCAGCACCAGCGCGCCGGTCAGGGCGAGCAGCAGCGCGGCCCCCTGCGTCCGCGTCGGCCAGGCCCGCGCCACGATGAAGCCGTAGATCGGGAAGATCAGCGACGCGCAATTGCCGAACAGCGTGGCGTTGGCGAGCTTGGTGTGGTGGATGCCGACATGCCATGTCGCGAGGTCCGCGGCGAAGAACAGGCCCGACAGCGCCAGCGTCCGGCCCAGCCCGCGCGCTTCGTGGAACGGCCGGCTCCCCGTCCGTCGCGCGAGCAGCAGGAGCAGCGGCGCGGCAAAGGCGATTCGCCAGAAGCCCGCCGATACCGGCCCCACATCCGTCATCCGCACGAACCACGGCCCGAACGCCAGCGCGACGTTCCCCGCCAGCAGCGCGACGAAGGCGATCGCGGTGCGGCTTGTGCCGGATATAGCTTTTCTAGGGGGAGCCGCCTGATGCATGTCGCCCCTTAACCGCCTATGTCGGGCGCGTCAGGTGGCAATATGCAACTGGAAGGGAATCCATGGCCGGTTTGTTCGATCCCATCACGCTCGGCGCGATCGAGGCGCCCAATCGCATCCTCATGGCGCCGCTGACGCGCAGCCGCGCCACCGAAGATCATGTGCCGACGGAATTGATGGTGGAATATTATCGCCAGCGCGCCGGCGCCGGCCTCATCATCAGCGAGGCCACCGGCATCAGCCGCCAAGGGCTTGGCTGGCCGAACACGCCGGGCCTGTGGCGCGAGGATCAGGTGGAGGGCTGGAAGCCCGTGACGGAAGCGGTGCATCGCGCCGGCGGGCGGATCGTCGCCCAGCTCTGGCATATGGGCCGGCTGGCGCGCCCGGATGTGACCGGGCTGCAATCGCTCGCGCCGTCCGCGGTCCGCGCGCCTTATGCGGTGCCGGAGAAGAATCCCTATGACACGCCGCGCGTCGCGACGCTGGACGATATCCGCCAGACGCTCGACGATTATGCCGCCGCCGCGCGCAACGCGATCGCCGCCGGGTTCGACGGGGTGCAGATCCACTCCGCCAACGGCTATTTCATCGACGAATTCCTGCGCAACGGCGTGAACAAGCGCGATGACGATTATGGTGGGCCGGTCGAGAACCGGATGCGCCTGCTGCGCGAGGTGACGGAGCGGGTGACGGCGGAGGTAGGCGCGGGCCGCACCGCCGTGCGCCTCTCCCCCAACGGCGAAACGCAGGGCGCGGACGACAGCGATCCCGAAAGCCTGTTCGTGCCGGTGGCGCGGATGCTCGATTCGCTCGGCATCGCCTTCCTCGAGCTGCGCGAGCAATCGCCGGACGGGACGTTCGGCTCCACCGACGTGCCGAAGCTCAGCCCGAAGATCCGCGAGGCATTCCGCCGCCCGCTGGTGCTCAACCAGGATTACACGCTGGCGGCGGCGGAGGCCGATCTCGCCTCCGGGCTGGCGGACGCGATCTCTTGGGGGCGGCTCTACATCGCCAACCCGGACCTCGCCGAGCGCTTCCGCCGGAACGCCCCGCTCAACGCGCCGAACCCCAAGACCTTCTACAAGCCGGGGCCGGAAGGCTATGTCGACTATCCCGCGCTGGAGGCGGCGGCCTGAGCCGGCGAGGTGGCCCCTCCCCCTGCGCGGGGAGGGGCGCCCTCATCACCCGCGCGGCTGCGCCATCTCGATCGTCGTGGAGTTCGAGGGCGCGGGCAGGGTGTTGGCCTGATAGGCGATCGCCAGCGCCCAGCCCGCGAGGATCGCGGTGACGATCCATGTGCCCAGCGCCCCGGCCGCCCGCAATGCGTTGGGCGCGGGGCGCATCATCCCCAGCGGATGCACGATGCGCGCGACGACGAACACCGCCGTCAACACCCACAGCCACAGCGACGGGCCGCGCGCCAGCTCGATCAGGCCGGTCAGGATCAGCACGAAGGGGGCGTATTCCGCGAAATTGGCGTGCGCGCGCATGCCCGCCAGCATCTCCGGCCGTCCGCCGTCGCCGATCGCCACGCCCTGCATCCGCCCGCGCACCAGCCGCAGGCCGAGCCACAGATTGATAAGCCCGCAGGCGGCGGCCAGAACCAGCGTTACCGGAAGCAGCATCCCATATCCCCAAAGATGATTTATCAGGCGCGCAGCCTGCCACTTGCCCGTGCGGCTTGCAACGCGCCGATATTCCGCTATAGGCGCGGGGCTTCGCGATGCGCCCGGCCGCCCGGCGCGGCTGGTGTGATTCGCCGGTTGCATTCACGGTCGTTCCGAACGTATCGCCTCTTTTTTTGAACTGCATACGGATCAAGGTGCCGCGATGGCCGTCCCCAAGCGAAAGACTTCCCCCTCCCGCCGCGGCATGCGCCGTGCGCACGACGCGCTCTCGGTGGAGGCGTTTCAGGAATGCCCGAACTGCGGCGAGCTGAAGCGTCCGCACAATCTGTGCCCGTCCTGCGGCCACTATAACGGGCGCGAAGTCGTTTCCGTCGAGGGCTGACAGCCCGGCCGCAGATCCGGGCCATAAATCAGGGGGCGCCGCTACATGTCCGACAGTTCCTGGATCGCCGTCGATGCGATGGGCGGTGACGAGGGGCTGGCGGTCATGCTTGCCGGCGTGGCGAACGCGCGCCGTCGCTTCGAGGGGATGAAATTCCTTCTCGTCGGCGACGAGGCGGCGATTCGCGAGGGGCTGAAATCCCATCCCAACCTCAGCAGCAATGCCGAGATCGTCCACGCCCCCGATGTCGTCGGGTCGAGCGAGACGGCCGGGAAGGCGCTGCGCCGTGCCCGCACCACCTCCATGGGCGTCGCGATCGACTGCGTGAAGCAGGGGCGCGCGGCGGCGGCCGTCTCTTCCGGCAACACCGGCGCGCTGATGGCGATGGCCAAGGTGGCGCTGCGCACCATGCCGGGAATCGACCGGCCCGCGCTGGCCGCGATGCTGCCCTCGCTCGGCGACAACGATGTTGTGATGCTCGATCTCGGCGCCAACACCGAGTGCGATGCGCGCAACCTGATGCAGTTCGCGGTGATGGGCGCGGCCTATGCCCGCACCACGCTGGATCTGGAAAGCCCGCGCGTCGCGCTGCTCAACATCGGCAGCGAGGACCAGAAGGGCACGGAGGAGATTCGCGACGCGGCGCAGGGCCTGCGCGACGCGACCCATCTGCCGATGCGCTTCACCGGATTCATCGAGGGCGACCAGATCGCCCGCGGGCTGGTGGACGTGATCGTGTGCGACGGCTTCTCCGGCAATATCGCGCTCAAGACGGCCGAGGGCACCGCGCGCTTCGTGGCGGACCTGCTGAAGCGCGCCTTCACCTCCTCCGTGCGGTCGAAGATCGGCTTCCTGATCTCCCGCCCGGCGACGAAATTGCTGCGCGATCATCTCGATCCGAACAATCACAACGGCGCGGTCTTCCTGGGCCTCAACGGGCTGGTGGTGAAGAGCCACGGCGGCGCGAACGAGATCGGCGTGGCCACCGCGATCGGCGTGGCGGCGAAGATGGTGCGGGCGGACCTTACCCGCCGCATCGCCGAGGATCTGGGCAATTTCGAGAAGCAGGCGGCATGATACGGAGCGTCATCACCGGAACCGGATCGGCGCTGCCGGCGCGTTGCGTATCCAATGCCGAGATGGCGGAGATGGTCGACACGTCCGACGAATGGATCGTCGAGCGCACCGGCATCCGCTTCCGCTATATCGCCGGGCAGGATGAGACGACGGGCACATTGG
>JASGGR010000182.1:0-6035 GCA_047602705.1 Sphingomonas bacterium
CCGGGCAACAGGTCGAGGACAGACGCGAGAGCAGGACGAACGAGCGACCCGATCGATCGACGGGCGGGGTCATCGCCCCGCCCCTTCGACTTACATGCCCGCAGGCGGCGCCGCGCCGGCCGGTCCCAGCGTCGCGAATTCGTGCATGGTGATGTCGAACACCAGCACCGAATTGGCGGGGATCGGCCCCGCCTCGCGGTCGCCATAGCCGAGCTGCGGCGGGATCCAGACGCGATACTTGGCGCCCTTGGGCATCAGCGTCAGCGCTTCGCCGAAGCCGGGCACGACCTGCGAAATCTGCATCGGCACCGGCTGGCCGGGCTTGGACGCGTCGAACACCTGGCCGCTGGTCAGCGCGCCCTTATATTCGACGAGCGCCGCGTCGGCGGGCGTGGGCGTCGCGCCCTCGCCCTTCTTCAGCACCTGATATTCGAGGCCGGAGGCGGTGGTCTTCACGCCGGACCGTTTGGCATTGGCGGCCATGAACTCGGCCGGCGGCATCGCCAGCATCGCCGGGGCGCGGGTGGTCGCATAGGCGCCCCCGATGCCGGCGGCGAGCAGCACGCCCACGCCAATCCAGAGGGCTGCGAGCCCGCTCTTGCCCACGGGGCGGAGCGGAACGGCGGTGACCTCCGACATGGCTGGCTTACCGGGCCTGGTCGCGCTCGACGCGCTTGCGCTCCAGCTTGCGGGCGCGGCGGATGGCGGCGGCACGCTCGCGCGCGCGCTTCTCCGACGGCTTCTCATAGTGGCGGCGCAGCTTCATCTCGCGATAGACGCCCTCGCGCTGCAGCTTCTTCTTGAGCGCGCGCAGCGCCTGGTCGACGTTATTGTCGCGAACGATGATCTGCATAAACCCGCAATTCTCCGAATCGGCACGAGGCCAAATAATATTGCCGGCGACGGACATGGGTCCGCGCCGTGAACGGGTGGCCCCTATCAGCGCGGGCAGGCAAAGGCAAGTTATCCGGGGCCTGATAGTCCGCCACCTGTTGCGCGGCCGTCACGCCCCGATGACAACCGGATGACGGGGCGCGAAATATTTCAGCACCGAAACGCGCGCGAGACATGGCTCGCGTAATCTTCCGTTCATGCTAAATCCCGCCGTCGATATGGACAAGGAAACCCGCCTGCTGATCGTGGACGACGATCCCGGCATCCGCGAGCTGACCGCCGGCTTTCTCTCCTCCCACGGCTATATCGTCGACACCGCCGCCGACGGCGCGGAGATGCGCCGCGCGCTGGCGGCGGAGAATTATGCGCTGATCGTGCTCGACGTGATGATGCCGGGGGAGGACGGGCTTTCGATCCTGCGCTCGCTCGATCGCGCCACCTCGCCCGCCGTCATCATCCTGTCCGTGATCGGGGAGGAGATCGATCGCATCGTCGGGCTGGAGATGGGCGCGGACGATTATGTCGCCAAGCCCGCCAACCCGCGAGAGCTGCTCGCGCGCATCCGCTCCGTGCTGCGCCGCAATCAGGGCGGCGCGCGCGCCGCGCCGGGGGAAAGGCCGCACCTGCGCTTCGCGGAGTGGCGGCTCGATCCGGTCGGGCGTCAGCTCATCGATCCGGATCAGGTGGTCATCAACCTCTCCGACGGCGAGTTCCGCCTGCTGCTGGCATTCGTGGAGCATCCCCGCCGCGTCCTGACGCGCGACCAGCTCCTCGACCTGTCGCGCGGGGTGAATGCCGAGCATTTCGACCGCGCGATCGACGTGCAGATCAGCCGCCTGCGCCGCAAGCTCGCGCGCGATGGCGACGATGAGCTGATCCGCACGGTGCGCAACGAAGGCTATATGTTCACGGCCGATGTCGACCGGCGCTGAACCCCGCACGGTGCGCTCGATCGCGGCGCCGATCGTGGTGCTGGTGCTGGGCGCGGTGGTGCTGACGGCGATCATGATGTTCGTCGTCACATTCAACGGCCCGCCGCCGAAGGACCCGCCGCGCGGCATCGCCAGCATCGCTTACGCCATGCGCACCGGCAAGCAGCCGGGCGACCCCGGCCCGCCGCTGCGTATCTACACCGCCGACCGCCCACCCACCGTCATGGGGCCGGAGCGCGCCGACGCGGACGCCGCCCGGCGACTCGCCCACGCGCTGCACGTGCCGCATGAGGATGTGGTGGCGATGATCGTGCGCACCCCGCGCGGCATCCCCAGCGCCTTCATCGGCGGCTTCGCCTTCGGCTGGAAGACACCGGACGGCTGGCGCGTGGTGGAAGGACGCCCCGGCCCGCGCTTCAGCGGCTGGCACAGCCGCACCCTGATCGCGATGCTCATCACGGTCGCCCTGCTCTCCCTGCCCGCCTGGTGGATCGCGCGGGTCATCTCCCGCCCGCTGGCGCAGCTCGCGGATGCGGCGGACAGGGCGCGCGCCGGTTCCGAACGGCCCATCTTCCCGCTCGGCGGCCCGGCGGAGGTGCGCGCGCTCACTACCGCCGTCGCCGAGATGCACGATCGCCTCGCCCGCCATGCGGAACAGCGGACCAACATGCTCGCCGCGATCGCGCACGACATGGGAACGCCGCTCTCCCGCCTCGCCTTCTGGATCGAGCAATTGCCCGACACCGCGCGCGACCGCGCCTCCGCCGATATCGACGAGATGCGCGCGATGATCGCAGACACGCTGAACTTCGCGCGCGACGAGGCGGGAGAGCGCGATTCGTCGCTGGTGGAACTGGGCAGCCTGCTCGATTCGGTGGTGGAGGACATGGGCGTGGGCGGCGCCGCAGTCTCCCTCGTGCCGGGGCCGCGCGCGGTGGTGCGCGGCGATCCACGCGCGTTGCGGCGGGTGTTCGCCAACCTGATCGGCAATGCGATCCGCTACGGCGGCGCGGCCCGGGTGAGCTGGACGGCGGGGCCGGAAGCAACGATCCAGATCAGGGACGACGGCCCCGGCATCGATCCCACGCAGGCGGAGCGCCTGTTCGACCCGTTCGTGCGCGGCGATCCCTCCCGCAACCGCGCCACGGGGGGCACCGGGCTGGGCCTGGCGATCGTGCGCGCGATCGTCACGCGGCATGAAGGGCATGTCACGCTCGCCAATCGCGAGGAGGGCGGCGCGGTCGCCACCGTCACGCTGCCGCTCGCGCGATAGCGGCCGGAGGGCGGCTGAAACATTTTGAAATGTTTTGGCGCGATGCTGAAATATCGGCGCGACATTGCGGCATCAGAAACATCCACGGTCCTTCCGGCGGCCCCCTCCGCTGAAAGGATGATGTGACCTCCCGTCATGTCCGCCCCCGCCAGACTCCCGGCTGGCGGGGGCATTCATTGCCCGCTAGGAGCGGGAACATGCACGGCGCTCCTCTCATCCTGTACAACAGCCTCACCCGTCAGACGGAAGAATTCCGCCCGATCGCGTCGCCGCGCGTGGGCGTCTATTCCTGCGGGCCGACGGTCTACAATTACGCGCATGTCGGCAATCTGCGCGCCTATGTCTTCACCGATACGCTGGCGCGGACATTGCGGTGGAAGGGCTATGACCTCACCCACATCATCAACATCACCGATGTGGGCCACCTGACCTCCGACGCGGATGCCGGCGACGACAAGATGGAAGCCGCCGCGAAGAAGGCCGGGCAGGATATCTGGGCGATCGCCGCGCATTACACGCAGGCCTTCAAGCAGAATCTGAAGGACCTCAACATCGGCGATCCGTCGCGTTTCCCGCTTGCCACCGATCATATCGCCGAGATGATCGATTTCGCCAAAGCGATCGAGGCGAAGCATTGCTACCAGTTGAACAGCGGCCTGTATTTCGACGTCTCCACCGTGCCCGATTACGGGCGCCTCGCCCGGACGCACGACGACGCGGGCGAGAGCCGGATCGATCCGGTTTCCGGCAAGCGCCATCCGCAGGATTTCGCGATCTGGCGCACCTCGGCGGTAGAGGAAAACCGCCAGATGGAATGGGATTCGCCCTGGGGGCGCGGCGCGCCGGGCTGGCATCTCGAATGTTCGGTGATGAGCAAGAAATATCTCGGCGAGCAATTCGATATCCACACCGGCGGGATCGACCATCGCGAGATCCACCATCCGAACGAGATCGCGCAGAACCAGGCGCATTGCGAATGTACGGATACCGGCGCGAACCTGTGGATGCACAACAACTTCCTGGTGGAACGCGCCGGGAAGATGAGCAAATCCTCCGGCGAGTTCCTCACGCTTTCGGCGCTGGTGGATCGCGGCTTCCATCCGCTTTCCTATCGGATGCTGTGCCTTCAGGCGCATTATCGCAGCGAGCTGGAATTCTCATGGGAGAATCTGGCGGCGGCGCAGGTGCGGCTGAAGCGGCTGGTGCAATTGGTGGAAGGATTGCGCGCACGTCCCCCCGCCCCCTCCGCGCAATCGGCGGACGGCTATCGCGAGCAGCTCGACGCGGCCTTGTCGGATGATCTCAACACGCCCAGGGCGCTGCCGGTGCTCGATGCGATGCTGGCCGATCGCCGAATCGCGCCGCAGGAACGGCTGCTGGCACTGGCGGATTTCGATGCCCTGCTCGGCCTCGACCTGTCGCGGCTCCGGCGTGAGGACCTGCGCGTTCGCCCGGCCGCCGCGACGATCGACGAAGCCGCGATTGCCGCACGCCTCGCCGAGCGGCGCGCGGTGCGCGCCGCGAAGGACTTCGCCCGCTCCGACGCGATTCGGGACGAACTGATCGCGGCCGGCGTGGAGGTGATGGACGGCGACGCGCTCGCGTGGGACTGGCGCGTCACGGTGTGAGGAAACGGCGGTAGGCGTCGGCGATTCTTCGCGTTATCCTTTCGCCCATGAAAGCCGTTCTTCCCGCGCTCGCCCGTCCGCTCCTCGAACCGCATCTGCCCGCCGGCGTCTCCGCAGGCTGGTGGAAGAACGTGGAAGAGGCAAAGGCGCTGATCGCGGATGCGGACATCGCCTGGGTCGACATGGAAAAGAGCGCGCTGGTGGCGGATACGATCCGCGCGGCGGGGCCAAACCTGAAATGGGTGTCCACCATCTACGCCGGGCTGGACGCCTTCCCGCTCGACCTGCTGCGCGCGAAGGGCACGATCATCACCAACGGCGCGGGGATCAACGCGATCCCGGTGGCTGAATATGCGGTGATGGGCGTGCTGGCGGCGGCCAAGCGCTTCGACCAGATCGTCCGCTCCGCCGATCGCCACGAATGGCTGCTCGAAGCGCCGGGGATGACGGAGATCGAGGGCACGAAGGCGCTCATCATCGGATTGGGCGCGATCGGGCGGCTGATCGGCGAGAAGTTCGCCGGGCTGGGCATTGAGGTGACGGGCGTCACCCGGTCCGGCCGCGACGGCACGCTGAAGCCCGATCAATGGCGCGACCGGCTGGGGGATTATGACTGGGTGGTGCTCGCCGCCCCCTCCACGGCGGACACCAGGGCGATGATCGGCGCCGATGAGCTGGCGGCGATGAAGGCGAGCGCATGGATCATCAACATCGCGCGCGGCGACATGATCGACGACGACGCGCTGATCGCCGCGCTGAAGGGCGGAACGATCGGCGGCGCCTTCCTCGATCCGACGAATCCGGAGCCGCTGCCGGCGGATCACCCCTTATGGTCCGCTCCCAATTGCATGATAACCATGCACCTTTCCGGCCGCAGCGGCCGGGCGAAGATGTTCCACCGCGCCGCCGCCCTCTTCCTGCGCAACATCGCCGCCTTCGTGGAAGGGAAGCCGATGGAGAATGTCGCGGACCTCGACGCGGGCTATTGAGGACGGGCGCGGGCCATCGCCCCAACGTCGATCACCGCGTCGATCGTCGCATCCTCCACCTCGACCTGACCGTCGAGCATGAGCATCGCCAGCCCGTGCGCCAGCGCCCATGAGCGCAGCGCGAAGACGCGCGCATCCGTGCCCGGCGGAGCAAGCGCCGCGGCGGCGGACTTGAGCATCGTCATCGCTTCATCGCCATGGTCGTGTTCGCCCGGCGGCGCGGGATGCGCGAAAACCAACCGGAACAGCCCCGGATTGTCGCGCGCGAAGCGGACATAAGCCGCACCCGTCGCGCTGAACCCCGCCGCGCCGCCGCCCG
>JASGGR010000183.1:0-6018 GCA_047602705.1 Sphingomonas bacterium
CGGGGCGCAGACCGTCCAGCCCGGCGGCCGCGCCCGAGGCCTCCACGCGCGCGGAGACGTGCTGCCACGAGGCGCGCGCGCTGAACGGGCCGGCGCGCACATTTCCCTCCACCTCCACGCCGGTGGAGGTGATCGCATCCACGTTTCGCCGCACGCGATAGACGCCGCCCGCGCCGACCACGCCGACACCGGGGAAGGTGCCGGGGCCGATGCCCGCCGTGACATTGGCGATCGCGTCCTCCAGTCGGTTGTGGAACCATGTCACCGCGATCGAGGTGGCGGGCGTGGGGGTGAGGGTGACGCCGCCTTCATAGCCGGTCAGCCGCTCGGGCCTGAGCGCGGCATTGGCGGCGGTGGCGTCCGCGCCGACGCGATAGGGGCGGTAAAGCTCGTTCAGCGTCGGCAGCCGCCAGCCGCGATAGGCCGCCGCGCGGAAGGCGAGCATATCGACCGGCTTCCATGTCGCCCCGGCGCGTCCTGTCGCCTCGCTGCCGGTGCGGTTCGGGTAATGCAGGTCGTTCACCGACGCCCCGGTGGCCATGACATGCTCTTCGAGATAGCCGTCCGCGATCCGCCACCAGTCGATCCGCCCGCCGAGATCGAGCGTGACGCGGCCGAGATCGGCGCTGCCGTCCGCGAACAGGCCCATGTTGCGCGTCTCGCCGCCGGCATGGCGCTGGCGGGTCGGCGCGCCCGCGACATAGCTGAACAGCTCCTGCGTCCGCCCCGAAACGGCGCGGACATCGCCGCCGAGCCGCAGCGACAGGCCCTCGCCGAGCGGCGGCGCGATCTCGATCCGTGCGCCCAGGCCGGTGGCGGGGGTGTTATATTGGTTCAAGGTCTCGGTCGCGCTGGTGCGCGCGGCGTTGATGCTGGCGAATTGCGAGGTGAAGGCGCGCGTCTGGAGATAGGCGAGCGCCGACCAGCCCCATGTCCCGCGCCCGACCAGCCGCAGGCTCGCATCCGCGCCCTTGCTGCTGTTCACGGTGAAATCGGTGCCGCGATCGCGCGTGTCGGTGAAGGCGCTGACATTCGCCTGCAATTCCGTGTCCGGCGCGATGCCGATCACGCCCCGGAAGGCGGCGCTGGCCTGCTCATAGGGCGCGGGCGGTCGACCGGGCCGCGCTGCTCCGGCGCGGTGGGCGTGAAGCCGTCGCCGCGCGCATAGCTGGCGGAGAGCGTCGCGAAGCCCGCGCCGCGCACCAGCGCCGCGCTGCCGTCCGCCTCCAGCGCGTTGCGGCTGCCATAGGCGAGGCCCATCGCCAGCGGGGAGAACTGCCCGGGCGTCGCGCTGTCCATCTCCACGGTGCCGGCTAGCGCGCCGGGGCCGAAATAACCGCTCCCGCCGCCGCGCGTGATGCGGATGCGGCCGAGCCTTTCGGCGGCATAGGCGGGGAAGGGCACCCAGCCGCCGAACGGATCGGCCTGCGGCACGCCGTCGAGGATCAGCAGCGCGCGGCTGGAGGCATTGCCCCCGATGCCGCGCAGCGAGATGCCCTGGCTGGTGGGATTGGCCGTGCGCGAATCCGACCGGCGGAATTGCTGTAGCCCGGCGGAGTCCGCGAGGATGCTCTCAAGCCTCGTGCTGGCGTTGTCGGTGATGCGCTCGCGATCGATCGTGGTGGTGGCGAAGGCGCTGTCGCCGGGCCGGTCGTCCAGCCCGCGCCCGGTGACGACGATGTCGGGCTGCGTGTCGGTCTGCGCCTGGGCGATGGTGGGGGCGAGCGAGAGGAAGGCGAGGGCGATCGGGCGTTGCATCCGGCCTGCCTACGCAATGCGCGGAGGCGGCGCAAAAGCAAAGGGCCGGGAGATCGCTCTCCCGGCCCTTCGTTGTTCCGGCGATGCCGCTGGCGTCAGGCGCCCGCGACCTCGGCCACGTCCACCTTGATGCCCGGCCCCATGGTGGAACTGACGGCGATCTTGCGGACATATTTGCCCTTCGCACCCGACGGCTTGGCCTTCACCACCGCATCGACCAGCGCGTCGAAGTTGCGGCGCAGGTCCTCGGCGGCGAAGCTCGCCTTGCCGATGCCGGAGTGGATGATGCCGGCCTTCTCGACGCGATATTCCACCTGGCCGCTCTTGGCGGCCTTGACGGCTTCGGCGACGTTCATCGTGACCGTGCCGAGCTTCGGGTTCGGCATCAGGCCCTTGGGGCCGAGCACCTTGCCGAGGCGGCCGACGACGCCCATCATGTCCGGGGTCGCGATGCAGCGGTCGAAATCGATCGTGCCGCCCTGGATCGTCTCCATCAGGTCTTCCGCGCCCACGACGTCCGCGCCGGCGGCGCGCGCCTCGTCAGCCTTCGCGCCCTTGGCGAACACGCCGACGCGCACCGTCTTGCCGGTGCCGGCCGGCAGCGTGACGACGCCGCGCACCATCTGGTCCGCGTGGCGCGGATCGACGCCGAGGTTCAGCGCGATCTCGATCGTCTCGTCGAACTTCGAGGTGGCGTTGGCCTTGGCCAGCGCGATCGCCTCGTCCACGCCGTGCAGCTTCTCGCGATCGATCGTGATCGCCTTCTGCTTCTTGGTCAGCTTCGCCATGTTCAGCCCT
Source organism: Sphingomonas bacterium (assembly GCA_047602705.1). Taxonomy (GTDB): domain Bacteria; phylum Pseudomonadota; class Alphaproteobacteria; order Sphingomonadales; family Sphingomonadaceae; genus Sphingomonas. The sequence goes on from JASGGR010000183.1 coordinate 2,557, forward strand.
CCACCACTTCGAGGCCCATGGCCCGCGCGCTGCCTTCGATGATCTTGGTCGCGGCTTCGATGTCGTTCGCGTTCAGGTCCTTCATCTTGGCCTGGGCGATCTCCGAAAGCTGCGAGCGCTTGATCTTGCCCGCGGTCACCTTGCCCGGCTCCTTCGAGCCGGACTTCAGGTTCAGCGCCTTCTTGATGAGGAAGGTCGCCGGCGGCGTCTTCGTCTCGAAGGAGAAGGAACGGTCGGCATAGACCGTGATGATGGTGGGGAGCGGCGCGCCCTTTTCCATGTCCTGCGTCTGGGCGTTGAACGCCTTGCAGAATTCCATGATGTTGACGCCGCGCTGACCCAGCGCCGGGCCGATCGGCGGCGACGGGTTTGCGGCGCCGGCAGGCACCTGCAACTTGATATAGCCGGTAATCTTCTTTGCCATGTCACTCTCTCAATCCGGCCGCGCCCGGGGGCATGGCCTGGTTTCAAGTCTAGCGGTAGGAACGGGCCTGAGCCCTCCCGCAAGCATTTCCATCGCTGTCACGAGGAAGCGGGGCCGTTAGCGGAAACGGGAAGGGAATGCAATCCGCCCGTCAGGCGGTGATGCGGAAGGCGTAGCTGTAGCTCGATTGCGGCGCGCCGGAAACACCCGTGATCGTCACCTTATATTCCACGCCCGCCTGCAATCCCGTGACGCGCCACTGGATCGAATTGGGCACGCCATAGCCCTGATAATCCGTGCTGACGTCCGTGACGGTCATCGCGCCATTGGGGCCGGATACGCTGATCGTGGCCTTGTCGAAACCGACATTCTGGTTCGCCCAGTTGCTCGACGTGCTGGAGATGGCGGTGAAGGACAGATAGTTCGTCAGCCCGAAATAGCGCTGCGGATAATCGCCATAGGGATAGGCGACGAAGGGCGGGATGCCGGCGGGAACGGCGGGATCGGTATTGAACTTGAACACCCGCATCGACGCGGCGCTGGCGCGCGAGCCGTCCGCCAGTGCCACGGTGACGCGGCCATAGGAGGTCTTGCCGAGGAAAGGGCTGAGTATCCAGCGGCGGTGGCCGATGTCGGAGGAGCCGCCCTCCGTCATCCACAGGGCGAGATATTCGTCCTCGTCCTGCACCGACAGGTTGCTGCCCCAGCTTCCGACCAGATTGCTCGATCCCGCGCCCGCCGCGCCGCTGGCGCTGTAGCAGGGCCAGCTTGCATCGGGCGTGTGGCTCAATTGCTTCGCGATCGCCATCATCAGCGCGGCATCCTGCTCCTGCACATCCTCGTTGCCGGAATAGGTGACGGGCGGCAGATTGTGCAGCGCGCGCAATGCGTTGAGCTTATTAAGGAAATTGTCCTTCACGCTGGCCTTCAGCGTGCCGGAGACGCAATTGGAGACGCTCGGCTGCGCATCGAACAGCGCCGCCGCCTGATCGCTCCATGTCGTGGGCCGGGCGGTGCTGGTCGAACCTGACGAGGTAGGCGTGGGCGAAGGCGAGGGGCTGGTGCTGGCGACGGGTGTGGCGGGTTCGCTCCCTCCATCCGATCCCCCGCAGGCGGCAAGGAGGATGGGGAGCGCGAGGATACAGAAACGACGGGGGGAAGCGAACATGCCGGCTTCCCTATCCGACCAATTGCAAAAAGGGCGTTAACCAGCCCTGTTCATCGCCCGGCGGGTCGCGGAAGCCGCAGGGTCGCCTCCAGCCCGCCGCCCTCGCGATTGGCGAGGGAGATGTCGCCGCCCGCTTCCCGCGCGATGGCGCGGGCGAGCGCGAGGCCGAGGCCGATCCCGCCCGTCTCGCGGTTGCGGGAGCTTTCCAGCCGGGTGAACGGCTCGAACACCTCGGCGATCCGCGCCTCCGGTATGCCGGGGCCGCGATCGGCGACCGTTACGGCCACGTACCCGTCGCCCGGATGGACCGAGACTTCCGCGCCGCCGGCATATTTCACGGCATTCTCGATCAGGTTGCGCAGCGCGCGGCGGATCAGCGAGGGGCGGAGGCGCACGGGCAGGCGATCGCTTTCCTCGAACGTCACCCGATGGCCGAGATCGCGGAAATCCTCCACCACCGCATCGGCGAGCGCGGCCAGATCGACCTCCGTCACCGGCTCGCTGGGGCGGCCGAGCCGCGCGAGGCTGAGGATATCGTCCAGGGTGCGGCTCATCTCCGCGATGATGTCCGCCATGCGGGCGCGGTCGGCCTCGTCCTCCACCGATTCGATCCGCACGCGCAGCGCGGCGAGCGGGGTGCGCAGGTCGTGGCCGAGCGCGCCGAGCATCCGGTCCTTCTCGTCCAGCATCGCGCGGACGCGGATGCCGAGCGCGTTATAGGCGGCGATCACGGCGCGGACGTCGGCCGGCCCCTCCTCAGGGACCGGCGCCGCATTGCCGTCGAGCGAGAAGCGGCGCGCGTCCAGCGTCAGCGCGCGCAGCGGGCGGGAGATGCGCCGCGCCAGCCACAGCACCGGCACCAGCAGCACGAGATAGAGCACCAGGGTCTGCGCGATCAGCCGCCAGGATGCGCCCGCTTTCCGGCCAGGCCGCGCACCACCATAGCCCGCCCGGCTGCTCCACCGCGATCATCAATCCGGCGCGGGTTCGCGGCCATGGAGCCGGGCGGGGGCGGATGCGGGCGATCCGCCCCGCCGCGACGCCGACCCGCGCGAGCGTGGCGCGCGCCGCCTCCGCCAGTCCGCGCGGCGGGGGGCATCGGGGGGGATGGGGTTCGCGGCAGGCGGCGACGCGGCCGCGCCCCTGATCGATGGCCGCCCGCTGCCTCGCGCTCGATGCGTCGGCGATGCGCAGCGCCGCAGGGCGGCGCCTGCGGAGCGGTTCGCCCGATCGCGGACATCAGCGCGAAATTCACCGCCTGCGCCACGAACAGCGCGATCGCCACCAGCAGCGCCATCTGTCCGGCGAGGCTCGGGGCCAGGGGGCTCACAGGCGCGTCACTCCGCCGCAAGGTTAGCCGCCACCCCAGACCGTCTTGATGATCTCCGGCGTCTTCGGATCGTCCTCGATCTTGCGGCGCAGGCGGCTGATCTGGTTGTCGATCGAACGGTCGAAGGCGGCCGCCTCGCGGCCCTGCGTCAGGTCCAGCAACTGATCGCGCGTCAGCACCTGCCGGGGGCGGCGGACCAGCGCGAGCAGCAGGTTATACTCGCCGGTCGACAGCGGCACGGACACGCCGTCGCGGTCCACCAGCGTCCGCTCGCCCGTCTTGAGCACACGGCCGGCGAAGGCATAGGCATTGCTCTCCGGCGCGGTCTGCCGGACGCCGGATTGCGCGCGGCGCAGCACCACCTTGATCCGGGCGGAAAGCTCGCGCGGGGAAAAGGGCTTCACGACATAATCGTCCGCGCCCATCTCCAGCCCGACGATGCGATCCGTCTCCTCGGTGCGGGCGGTGAGCAGGATGACCGGCATGTCGCCCGTTTCCCGCAGGTGCCGGCAGAGCGACAGCCCGTCCTCCCCCGGCATC
>JASGGR010000184.1:0-6002 GCA_047602705.1 Sphingomonas bacterium
TGGCATGGCTCTGTCCGCGCTGGGTGACTTCGGGCATCAGCATGAACACATGACCCTTGCCGTGGCTCACGTCCAGCACCGCCGAGACGTCCTTGAGCCGCGCCTGTCCCCAGGCCCAGCCGGAAGCGAGCGGCGTGGCGCTGCCATACCAGCTCACCCGCCTGACGCCGCTGGCGCCATCGGCCGGGACGAACGCCGGGCTGTTGTCGTAGAATACGTCGACCGTGGCGGGCATTCCGTAGGCCAGCGGATCGCTGGCATCGACATCGGCCCGGAGCAGCGAGCCGGGGATGTAGAATTGGGTGCTGGGCACGATCGCCGGCTTGCCGTCCTTGCCGGTGGTGGCGAGCATGTCCTTCACCGGCAGCCCCAGCGGCTGGGCGAGATAGTTCGATGAGCCGACCGTCATCAACGTCCCGCCGGCCTTCACGAAGGCGTCGAGCTGCGGCGCGGTCTTGTCGGCGGTGACTTCGCCCAGCCACGAGCGATATTGCGCGGGAATCTCCTCCGGCTTGGGCTGCCCCGTCCGGAACAGCGGCTTGCGCAGCGGCGAGGAATAGACGCCGTCCGTCATGACCAGCACATCGAAATCGCGTTCGAGATGACCGGCGTCCAGCCGCTGCGGATAGACGAGGGTGAACGGGAATTCGAACTGCTCGTAGAGCCAGCGCACCCAGCCCGACGTCATCGATCCGCCATAGACATCGACCAGGCCGATCCGCACGGGCTTGAGCTGCATCGCGGCTCCGGCAGGCTTCTCCGCCACGGCATAAGCGTCGATCCCCAGCTCGGCGGCGGCCTTGGCGACGATCGCCGCGGCCGCATCGGAACGCGGAATCCACAGCGCGCCGGGCGCGAGGTCATGGCCGCCGACGCTCGTCTTGTCCTTGATCCACGCCACCGGCGCTTTCGCCTTGATGAGCCGGTTCGTGAGGATGAACGAATTGTTGGTCGCATGGCTGACCAGCCAGCCGGCCTTGCCGTCGCCGATCACATGGCCGGGCGGCGGCGCGACCACGTCGGCGACCTTGCTGAACGGGCCGTCGAAGCCGTCGAGCACCCGATCGAACCGGACGCCCATCTGGAAGGCCAGCGTATAGCCGGTCGAATCATACGGCCGGATCGGCGGACCGCCGGGATATTCGAAATCCTGCGGATGATCCTGCGGCTCGAACATGTCGAGCACATGCGGGCGATAGGCCTGCGCCGTCTTCACGACGAAGCTGCCGGCCGGATAGGATTTGCCCGCAACGGTGAAGGGCGCGGTCGCCCGCTCCACATCCACGCCGTTCTTGATGAGCGCGTTGACGAACTTCACCGCGGTCGGGAAATCGGGCTGGTCGGCGGTGATGATATAGCCGCGCGCGTCGCGCTTGGCCGGATCGTGCAGCACCTTTTCGTAAAGCGAGGGATCGACCGGCATCCTGCCGTTGCCGACCGCCCTGGCGAAATCGTCCTGGCCGGCCGGCTTGCCGCTGTTCTTCGCGGCTTCCTCCAGCGCGTTGATGCGCGAGGGCGTGCTCGTCCAGCTATCCTGCGAGCCACGCTGTATGGCATCCGCGCCCATCTTGTAGATGTTGAACAACAGCCGCTCGCGATTGCGCGAGGCATAATCCAGCACCGCCCGGTTGATGGACAGCGAATATTCTATCGACTGGCTCAGGTGCCAGGTCTGCGGCGCCACCGGATCGGGCAGATCGTTGTGCGGCAACTGGTTTGCCGGAACGAGCGGCAATTGCACCGGCGTCGGATTGCCGATGATCTCGGTCAGCAGGCCGATCGTGTTGTGGAAATAGGAGATGGTGCGCAGGCTGCCGTTGAACCATGTCGAATAGTTCGCGCCGGAGCGCATCGTGGACCCCGGCTTGTCCTCGCCCACCAGCCGGCTGTGCATCGCCGCGCCGACTTCCTCGAGCTGAGTGATGATGAGCGGATCGTAATTGTAGTTGAAGGGGTCGCGGAACGGCGGCATGAACACCACCGCGCCGGTCGGTCCCGGCTGGTGATGGTTGTAGATGATCTGCGGATACCATTGCCGGAACAGCACGCGATTGATGTTCTCGGTCTCCGGCATGTTGACCATGTAGAAATCGCGATTGTTGTCGTGGCCGATATATTTCTGGAACAGCCGCGGGGTGATGCCGGTCGGCGGCATGCCCTGCGGGGTCATGCCGATCGCGCGCTTCTTCGGGTCCGCCTCGCGCATGTACCAGTTGGCGTTGAGATCCTGCCCGTCGGGATTGTCGTGCGCGAACAGGATGATGACGTCGTTCAGGATGCGCTTCCACTCCGGATCGTCGTCGGCCAGCGCATGATAGACCGCCGCCATCAGCGCCTGCGCATGCTCCACTTCGTTGGCGTGCATGCCGCCGTCGATCCACACCACCGCCTTGCCCTCGGCGGCGAGCGCATGAGCCTGCTCGGCGGTCAGCCCCTCCGCCTTCGCCAGCCTGTGGGCGATATCGCGATAGCGATCGAGCTGCTTCATATTCTCCGGCGAGGAGACGATCATCATATATTCGCGCCGCCCCTCCGCCGTCGCCCCGATATCGACGAGCTTCGCGCGATCGGATTCCGTCGCCAGCTTCTGCCAATAAGGGACGAGCTGCGCGTAGCTGGCGAGGAAATAATCCTCCCCGATATCGTGGCCGAGCGCGGCGCGCGGCGTGGTGATCGCGGGATTTTCAGGTCGCGCGGCCTGCGGCCGGGCGCTGGCGGCGGTGAACGCGAAGGCGGCGGCGGACACGCCCAACAACAGTTTCTTCATCTGCTTCCCCTGTTTCTATCGTCGTTGATGTAGCGGCGGCTCAGAACGTCTTGCGCATCATCAGGCCGATGGTGCGCGGCGTCAGGCTGTTGATCATGTCGTTCGAGCCGATGCTGGACGTGACGGAGGTCGGCCCGATCGCGTTGAACACGTTGTTCGCGAAGACATAGGCGCTGAAGCCGTTGTCCCACTCCGCCCCGGCGCGCAGATTGACCTGCTGATAGGCCGGCTGGATGTCGTAATAGACGTAGGTTGGCCGGAACTGCGAGGCGGACTGGCCCGTGTGGGTGAAGTCGCCGCGCACGATGCCGTTGACCGCATCGGAGAGCGGGAATTCATATTGCGCCGAGAAGGAAGCGGTGAATTGCGGCACGTTCGGGAAGCGATCGCCATCCAGCCCGGTCGAGCCGGTGATGAGGATCGCGCTGTTGGCCTGATCCTGGGTCAACCGCGCATCGACATAGCCAAGACCGGAGGTGAACGTCAGCCCCGTGACCGGGCGCAGCGTGATCTCCGCCTCCGCGCCGCGGATGCGCGCCTTGCCGGCGTTGGTCAGGTAGGAGAAGGCGCCGTTGGCGCTGGTCGCCGAAACCTGCAAATTGCTCCAGTCGATCTGGTAGACGGTGGCGTTGAGCGTCAGCTTGTGATCGAACCACTGGGATTTGAAGCCGATCTCATAATCCCACAGCGAGTCCGGCGAATAAGCGAGCAGGCCGGTGTTCAGCCCGGGGATGTTGTTCGCGCCACCGGGCCGGAAGCCCTTGGCGGCGGAAGCGAAGACCATGAAATCCGGGGTGAACTGGTAGTTGGCCGAGAATTTGCTGACCCAGCCCTTCGCGCTCGCATCGACCGAATTATAGGGGCCGACATAGGATTGGGTGATATAGTTGCTGATAAGCACCTGCCCGGCGACGATCTTCTTATAGTCGAAATGGCGCAGGCCGGCGGTCAGCGAGAATTTCGTGGTCGGATGAAGGGTCAGCTCGCCGAAGATGGCGGTCTGCCGCTCGTCGGTGGTGACGTAACGCCACGCCGTATAATCGAGCGGCGTAATCGGTTCGCCGGTGGCCGAATTGGCCAGCACCACCTGGCTGTCGATACGGTCCTTGCGCTTCTCGTAATAGAAGCCGACCGTGTAATCGACGAACTTGTCGAACAGGCTGCCAGAAATACGCGCCTCGTTGTTCCACGAATTCAGCTTCATCGGCTGGTAGAGCAGGCCGGGGAGACGGCTGTCGGCATAGGCGCCGAACGTGGCCAGTTCGTCGGCGGTGCAGGCGGTGGTCTGGCTGAAATAATTCCTGCAGGCGGTTGCGTTCTGCCGGCTCGCCTGCAGCGTGGGCGTATAATCCGCGTTCCGCAGCAAGTTCCACAGATAGTGCGAGGACGTCAGCGTGATCGTCGCGAAATCCAGATCATATTTCGCGGTGACGTTGAACAGCTTCAGTTCGTCGTTCGTCCTGGCGATCGCGCGGGCATCGGTGTCGTAGCTATTCTCGCCGAGCCGCTGATACCAGCCGCTCTGCCCGTCCAGCTCGGTCTTCTGATAGGTGGCCGAGCCGTAGACGGTCAGGCGCTCGGTGGGGGTGAAAGTCACCATCGCGCGGCCGCCATAGGAACGCGAGCTGTTGATGTTCTTGCGCCCCAGCGCGACGTCGTCGACGAAGCCGCCACGCTCCTCGTTATAGGCGACGAGGCGGACCGCCAGCTTGTCCTCGACGAGCGGGAGGTTGATCATGCCCTTCATGTAGAAGCCGGGCGAGCCGTCCTTGGTGGCGGTCATCTGCCCTTCCACCGCGCCTTCGACGCGCCGGGTGTTGGCCTTGTTGTAGATGACGCGCACCGTGCCGCCCATCGATCCGGAGCCGTAGAGCGTGCCCTGCGGCCCGCGCAGCACCTCGACCCGCTCGACATCGAACAGGTTGACGTCGGGATTGGTGGAGGCGGCATCCTGCGTCGTGCCGTTGGGGCCGGTCAGCGGCGTTTCGTCATAGTAAAGCCCTACGGTCGATTCCCCCGCGCTGCGCACGCCACGGATGGTGATGCGGCGCGAGGTCGGGGAATTGCCCTCGATCTGGAGATTCGGCACCTGCTGGAAATAATCGTTGATGCTGGTCGCGCCGAGGTGGGTCAGCGTCTGCTCCGTGACGGCCGAGATCGAAAGCGGCGTCTGCTGGAGATTGGTCGAACGCTTGAGCGCGGTAACGACGATATCGGAAGATCCCGCGCCGCCCGCGCCTGCATCCTGCGACGCGGCGGGCTGGGATTGATCCTGTGCCTGAGCCAGCATCGGCGCCACGGCCAGCGCGGCGATCGCCGTGCCTTGAAGACCGCGGAGAAACGTCCTGCGCGGACGCGGGCAAACAATCCCAGGCTGCTGCATGGTCTTCATCTTGGCGCTCCCTTTGAATGCGGCGATTTCCTTCGTCGCTTGCAAGGGAAGACGTAACCGCATCGCGACACCCCATCCGCGCCGCAAAAAAATTTCTTTCCGTCGCCGAAAAGGTCAGGGATGTTTCAAAAGCGGCGCAGGTAGATGGCGCGCGAGTCATGCTCGTCGGCGCGAACGATGCCCGCCGCCTCCAGCGCGCGAACGAAGGCCGGGGCGCCATCGGTGCGGAAAACACCGCTGATCGGACGATCGGCAAGCGCCGGATCGGCCAGCACGAGCTTGCGCGCGGCGTAGCGGTTCATCTCCGCGACCGCGACGGCGAGCGGCGTCGCCTCGAACTTCAGGCGACCGGACATCCAGCCCGTCGCGCGATCGTTCGCAGCGGAAACCGTCACCTCATGCGCCTGTTCGGTCAGCATGCTGCCCGGCTTGAGAATCGTGGCCCGCCCGGCTGCCGGCGTATCGACACGGACGCTGCCTTCGACCAGCGTCACCGAAAAACGATCGATATCGGTGCGCACGGCGAACCGCGTCCCGAGCGCCGTGACCGCGTTCGCGCCGACAGCGACGACGAAGGGATGCGCATGATCCTTCGCCACCCGGAAGAATGCCTGTCCGCCAAGCAGCCGCAGACGTCGCTCCGGCCCGGACGGCGCCACTTCAAGCCGGGTAGCGGTGTCGAGCGTGACCTCGGAGCCGTCGGCAAGGCGGATCGTGCGCTGCTCGCCCCGCGCGGTCTGGTAGAGCGTCGCGGGCGCCTGCGCGACGACCGGCGCGGCGGGTTCGGGATGCGAACCGCGCCATTCCAGCAGGCCGCCACCGACAGCGGCGACGACCGCGGCA
>JASGGR010000185.1:0-5997 GCA_047602705.1 Sphingomonas bacterium
ATGCGCGCGAATCACGCGGGCATTGTGGCCCGCGCCGATCCGCACCGTATAGCCCTCGATCGTTCCGTCCTGCTCCAGCCGCGCGATGCCAGCATAGACGAGCGCGCGCGATACCCCCAGCGCGCTTGCCAGCTCCGAAACCGGGGTGCGCGAATTCTGCCGCAGCAGGGCGAGCAACTGCGCGTCGAACGCTGCCTGCGCCTTACTTGCCATCGGCCGTCTCGTCCGACCAGATTGCCACTTTCGGCGCTTCGCCGGAAGTGACGCTGCCGCGATACATGCCGTCGCCATCCATCGCGAAGGCTGCCTTGCCGTCGCCATCCATCGCCAGCAATCCGCCGTCTCCGCCCAGATCGTCGATGACCGCCATCGTATCCTGCGTCGCTTGCGCCACGGTCGCCCCGCGCCACTTCATCCGGTCGCATATCTGGCGGGCGGCGGTTTCGCGGATCAGATATTCGCTCGATCCGGTCGCCGAAACCGCGCAGTCGCGACCATAAGCATAGGTGCCCACCCCGATCATCGGCGTATCGCCCACACGTCCCGGCAGCGCGCCGGTCAGCCCGCCAGCAGAGGTCGCCGCCGCGAGGTGGCCGTGCATATCCAATGCCACCGCGCCCACGCTGTTCGAATTCCCCGGACTGTCGTCGGGATCCTGCTTCCATTTCTCATAGTCGCGCCAGCTTTCGTCGGTACGGAAATAGGAAGGGTCCACCTGCTCCACCTCATATTCGCGCGCGAACCTGTCAGCACCCGCGCCGGTGAGCAGGATGTGGCTGCTGTGATCCATCACCGATCGCGCCAGCGCCACCGGGTTCTTCGTCGCGCTGACGCCCGCCACCGCGCCCGCGCGTTGCGATGCGCCGTCCATGATCGCGGCCTCCAGCCGGTTCTGCCCTTCCGCGTTGAAGGCCGCGCCGCGCCCGGCGTCGAACAGGGGATTGTCCTCCAGCACCTTCACCGCTGCTTCCACCGCGTCCAGGCTGCTGCCGCCGGTGCGCAGCACGGCCGATCCAGCCTCCAGCGCGTCGGACAGGCCCTTGCGATAGGTGCGGTCCTGCTCCGGTGTCATTGCCTCACGCGGCAGGACATGCGCGCCGGCATGGACCGCGAGCGACCAGCGGCGATCCGGCAGCAAGGGCACGCCGCTCAGCCGCCCGTCCTTCACGGATACGATGCTGGAGAAAGCGGCGGCGGACACCTGCATCCTGCGCAGGTCGATCGTTTGTCCCGGAGCGATGCCGGTGATGCGGATATCGGCCCAGTCGAGCGGCTCCTCCCGCGCGAGCTTCGGCATGCCGCGCGGCTGGATCAACCAGGCGAAGGTGCCGTCCGGCCCGTGGAAGCGCGCCATGCCGCGCCCGTCGACGCACAGGGCCCCGCGCTCGTCCACGCCCAGCCCGATCGCCCGCGCATCCCCGTTCGCGCGGGCATTGGCGACGAAGGCGATCAGCCGGCCCAGCCGGTCCCGCTTGTTGAAATGCGTATCGGTCACGACATGCGCGAGATAGGGCATCCTGAGGAAGCCGCGCACCATCGTCACCGCCGGGCCCGCCGGATCGTTGAGCGCCGCGATCGAATCGATGCTTCCCCCGTCCAGCGCGCCATAGGCCGTGCCGCCCAGGATCGCGAGGCCGGCGCTGGTGCCGCCGATCGGCCGACCCTTGCGGACATGGGTGTCGAGCGCACGGGCGACGGGCGTGTCCTTCCAGTAACGCACGTAGCGGGCCTGATCGCCGCCAGCGATGAAGATGCCGTCAGCGTGAGCGATGATCGACAGCACGCGCGGATCGGCCGATGCCTTGCGATCGTGGAAGACGAGCGTTTCCACCGAGGCGACGCCGCCGATCTCGCGGAACATCTCGTCGCCTCCCTCGGCTCCGCCGGATGCGCGCAGAATCACGATATGCCCGTTGCCCGCCCGGTCCGCGAACCAGTGGAAGGCATCCCGGCTCCAGTCCCCGCCGCCGACCAGCATCAATCCCGGCGAGGTCTTGGTGTGAAGCGTCCGGGCAGTGTTGCCGATGGCGTAATATTCATAGCCTGAAGTATCGGCGCGCGCTGCCAGCGGCGTTATCATGCATACGGCGAAGGTCAGGGCCGTCAAAAACTGTTGTATTCGCCGCATCTCGGACTAATCTCCGGTTCAAAATGTCGTGATAAAGCGACAATGTGAAATAATTATGTTCTAATTTGCGCCACAACGATGGCAAAGTGTCAATCCGGGAATCGAGGGGGAACAGGGGAATATGCGTCGGACCAGCATCGCGATCGCCGCGTTGACGGGGGTAAGCCTGTTGAGCGCTGCAACGGCCGCGCTCGCCCAGAGCGCGCCTGACGGGGATCAGCCGAACGATATCGTCGTGCTGGGATCGCGCATCCCGCGCGTGCAGCAGGAAGGGCCTGCGCCCGTCACCACCGTCACCGCCGACGATATCGCGAAGGGCGGGTTCCAGAGCGTGCCCGACGTGCTGCGCTCGCTGAGCCAGAACGGTGGCGAAACGCAAGGGCAGCAGAGCGCGTCCGGCGCCTCCTTCACGCCCGGCGCGCAACAGGTGGACCTGCGCGGGCTGGGGCCGAACCATACGCTCGTTCTGGTCAACGGCCGCCGCATCGCGGATTTCCCGCTGCCGTTTCAGGGCAACAGCAACTTCACCGACATCTCGAACATCCCCGTCGGCCTGATCGAGAAGGTTGAGGTGCTGAGCGGCAGCGCATCCGCCATCTACGGATCGGACGCGGTGGCGGGCGTCGTCAATTTCCAGCTCAAGAAGCAGATGGACGGCACCTTGCTCGATTTCCGCTACGGCAACACGCAGGACGGCGGCGGCGCATCCTATCGCCTGACCGGCGTGACCGGCTGGGACACCGGCAATTTCCACGGCGTGCTCGGGCTAGAATTGTTGGACCAGCGGCCCTTGTGGCAATATCAGCGCTCGCGGCAGGATTCGACCGCCGACGATCCCACCACGCCCACACCGCTGGCGCGCCGCACCTTCCTGCGCTCCGACGAATATGGTGATTACATCAACCCCGGAAAGGCGACCTGCGACGGGCTTTCCAGCCTCAACCGCAACTCGACCTATTATGCCTCGCGCCGCAATTACGACACGTTCGACGGCCCCGGCTATTTCTGCGGCAGCAACAATTCCGTCGCCTATGGGACGATGATCTCGGAACGCAAGTCGCTCAGCGCCTACAGCAACATGGGTCTGACGCTGGGAGACAAAGCGGAAGCGTTCGTCGACGCGCAGTTCAGCTATTCGAAGCTGAAACTGTTCCGCGACGTGCTGAGCTGGTATTACGTCGCGCCGGACGGGAATGAGGAAGGCACCTTCTTCAATCCCACATTGTCGCCCGACGCGACCTATAGCGGCGCGCAGCTAGACAATTGGACGCGTCAGTTCACGCCGGAGGAGATGGGCGGTTTCGGCCCCGGCTTCACCCGCAACAACTCGCTCGCCTTCAGCGTGACGCCGGGGATCAAAGGCGCGTTCGGCTCGGGCGACAAATGGCATTACGAGGTGTCGTTCAACCACGCCGAATATCATTCGAAGATGTGGTTCCCGCGCGTCGTGATCGACAAGGCCAACGCCTTCTTCCTCGGCCAGCAGCAGGGTGTGGACGAGGATAGCGGCTATCCGATCTTCAACGCGGATGCCTCGCGTCTTTATAAGCCGCTGACGCCGGCGGAATATGCCTCGATCACGCAGGATGCGGTCTATCGCCCGAAATCCTGGGTGAACAATTTCTCCGCGACCGTGAACACCACGCAATTGTTCGAGCTGCCCGCCGGCCCGGTCGGCTTCGCGGCCGTGGCGGAGGCGGGGAACCAGGGCTTCAACCTGCATCCCGATCCGCTGGCGCTGACCAATTATTATGTCGGGCTGGTCGATTCCGCCGGAGAAGGCACGCGCCGTCACTGGGGGCTGGGCGCGGAGTTCCGCATTCCGGTGCTCTCCATCCTCAACGTCAGCGCGGCGGGACGTTATGACCGCTACAATTCCGACGGCGCGGGCTATGGCCGCTTCACCTATAATTTCGGTGGTGAGCTGCGCCCGTCCTCACATCTGCTGCTGCGCAGCGCTTATGGCACCGGCTTCCGCGCACCGGACCTGAACTATGTCTTTCGCGGGCCGGGTAACACGCACCCCTCCGCCACCGATTATTACCTCTGCCGCACGGAGGAAGCCGACACGCCGATCGGTGACTGCTCCTATGCCGACGAAGGCATCATCGCCTACAAGACCGGCAACCGGAAGCTTCGGCCGGAAACCTCAACCTCGTTCAACGGCGGCTTCGTGTGGCAGCCGTGGCATGGCTTCGATCTGTCGGTGGACTATTTCCGCGTGAAGATGAAGAATCAGGTGCTCGACATCGATATCGACAGCGTGCTTCGCGCGGAAGCCGATTGCCGCATGGGCGGCATGGACGCCGCGTCGCCCACCTGTGTGGATGCCTTCGCGCGCGTCCAGCGCTACACCAGCGGTGCTCTGGAGGGAGCGATCCAGGGCGTTCACATCAACCCGATCAACGTGGCGGAGGAAACCACCGACGGCCTGGATATCGCCGCTCACCTGAAGGTGCCGACTGCCAGCGCGGGCGAATTCGCGCTGTCGCTCGGCTATACCTATGTGTTCAACCACACGATCCGCCAATATCCGGGCGATCCGATCATCGACAAGCTGCGTTATGACAGCAATTACGACATTCCGCGCGAGAAGGGCATGGCGAGCATCACCTGGACGCTCGACCGCTTCTCCACCACGCTGACCGGCCAGCGGCTGGGCAAGCTGCCGAACTACGATGAGGACGGCTACATCAAGCCGAGTTATATCTTCAACCTGACGGCGCGCTACGACTTCACCGATCGCCTGCGCGTGACCGGGACGATCAACAACCTGTTCGATCAGGCGCCGATCTACGACAGCACCTATGGCTCCTATCCCTATTACGACATCTCGTGGTTCGACGGGGTAGGCCGCAGCTTCTATCTCCAACTCACCTACAAGATGGGAGGAAGCCCACTGTAAGGCCCTGCCTTCCGCCCCGGTGGAAGCCGGGGCGGCGCCGTCAGGAGGTGGCGGCTCCGCCGAGGGCGAGCACCAGGGCGATATTCGCGCGCATCCGGCTGGTTTCCACCGCGATCAGCGCGCGTTCGGCGGACAGGGCGTCGGTCTGCGCCGTCACCACCTCCAGATAATCCGCCGCCCCGTCATGATAGCGGGTGAGCGCGAGGTCGCTGGTGCGTTGCGCGGCGGTGGCGGCGGCGCGCTGGTCCACCGCCTGCGTCGCGAGATGGCGGGTCGAGGCGAGCGCGTCCTCCACCTGCCGGAACGCGGTGAGCACCGTGTCGCGATAGCCGGCCGCCGCCAGCTCATATTGCGCGCGCGACTGCTTCACCTGCGCATTGCGCCGCCCGCCGTCGAACAGCGCGCCGATCGCCGATATCGGCCCCAGCCCCCAGAAGCTGCTCGGCGTGGAAAGCAGGGATGGCCCGGTCGTCTGCCACCCGCCGGAAAGGCCCAGCGAGATGGTGGGGAAGATCGCCGCCCGCGCCACGCCGATCCGCGCATTGGCCGCATACATGCGCCGCTCCGCCGCCGCGACGTCCGGCCGCCGCTGGAGCAGGGTGGAGGGCGCGGAGCCGATCACCTCCAGCTTGCCCGGCGGCTGGATGCGGGGAGCGATCGAAAAGTCCGAAGCGACGGCGCCGATCAGCGCGGCGATCTCATGCTCGGTCGCGGCGCGCTGGGCGGCGACGGCCGAAATCTGCGCGCGCGCATTGGACAGCACGGTCTGTGCGCGATTCACGTCCACGCCGGAGGCGATGCCGCCGTCATGCCGCGTCGCGGTCAGTTCATAGGCGCGGGAGAAGGCGTCGACCGAGCGGCGCAGCAGATCGGCCTCCGCATCCAGCCCGCGCAGCCGGGCGTAAGCGTCTGCCACCCCGGCCTGAAGGCTCAGCCGCGCGGAGGCGAGATCGCCCGCGCTGGC
>JASGGR010000186.1:0-5968 GCA_047602705.1 Sphingomonas bacterium
CGATGCGCTCTCCGGCCTGCGCACGGATGCGGCGGCGCTCGACGCGGCGGCGCGGGCGGACGACGCCGCATCGCGCACCTTTGCGATGACGCGGCGGCAGGTGGAGCTTGGCGGGGCGGGAACGCTGGCGCTGCTCAACGCCTCCTCGGCGGCGTCGCAGGCGTCCGCCCAGCGCATACAGGCCGCCGCCGCGCGGCTGACCGACACGGTGGCGCTGTTCCAGGCCTGCGGGATGCCGGTGGCCGGCCCTAGAGCCGCCGGGGAGACATCGCCTCCGGCGTCACCCCCCATCCGGTGAGTTCCTCCGGCCAGGGCGTTCCCGCGATCAGCGCCTCGGTGATCGCGCTCATCGCCGGGGAGGTCTGCAGGCCATATCCTCCCTGGCCGGCGAGCCAGAAGAAGCCCTCCGCATCCGCCGCATAGCCCGCCACCGGCACGCGATCGTGCGCGAAGGTGCGCAGGCCGGCCCAGCTATGGCTGATCCGCCGGATCGGGATGGAGGTATATTCCTCCACCTTCGACGCGGCGAGCGCCACGTCATATTCCTCCGGCTGGGCATCGCCCGGCTCGCTCGGCACCTCGTCGACCGGGCAGGCGAGCAGGCGGCCGGATTCGGGCAGCATGTAGAAATCGTCCACCGCCGTCTTGGTGAAGGGCCAGTCGCGCACCTCCACGCCTTCCGGCGGATCGAACACGATGATCGTGCGCCTGAGCGGCTGGAGGCCCAGCGGCTTCACGCCCGCCAGCCGCGCGATCTCGTCGCACCATGCGCCCGCCGCGTTGACGAGGACGGGCGCGGCATAACGCTCGCCGGACGCGGTGGTGGCAACCCATGCGCCGCCCTCGCGCGACACCGCCGTGACGCGGGAGTCGGCGATCGCCTCTCCGCCCAGCTTCTTCAGCGTGGCGCGGTAATCCTGTTGCAGCGCCTCGCTGTCGAGCCGCCGCGCGCTGCGGTCGATCACGCCGGCCACGATGCCCTGAAGCACCGGCACGATCGCCCGGACGCCCGCTTCGTCCAGCCGCTCCAGCCGGTCGCTGTAGCGCGCCATCTCCTGCTCCAGCGCATCCAGCTCGCCGACCATCTCCGGCGTGGCGATGAACAGGGCGGGGGAGGGGCGGGAGAGATCGGCGCCGTTCGCCGTGGGCTGCTCGAAATGCGCGCGGCTGAACGCGGTCATCCCGCGCACCACCGTCTTGCCGATGCCGAAATGGTAGAAGGTCGCGCTGCGGCCGCTGGAATGATAGCCGAACGCGCTTTCCGCCTCCAGCAGCAGGGTGCGGCCATGGGGCGCCAGCCGCGCCGCGGCGGACACGCCCGCGATGCCGCCGCCCACGATCAGAAAATCGGCAGTCTTCAAGTTAGTCTCCTGTTCGGCCCGGACGCGTTCGCCAGCGCTTTAGGAGCGATCCCTTGTCCTGTGCAAACGCTATCCCCGCGCCAGCACGCGCAGCGCCACCACCAGTTTCTCCACGTCGCCGGGCGCGTTGAACACCGCCGGCGTCACACGCACGCAGCAGCCGCGCGCGGGGCCATCGCGTTCCACGGTGAATATGCCGAAGCGATCCAGCAATTCCTTCGCGACCGCGCGATTGTCCGCCATGCTGGCCCGCCCCGTCAGGCGGAAGGAGGTGAGGGCGCAGGTCATGCGCGGATCGGTCGGCGTCAGCACCTCCACGCCGGGGATGGCGCGCGCCTGCTCCGTCCACAGGTCCCGCAGGTGGCGCAAGCGCGCCTCCTTCGCGCGGATGCCGATCGATCGGTGGAAATCGAGCGCGTCGCCCACCGTCAGCAGCGCGCCCATGTCCGTGGTGCCGGTATGGACGCGCACCTGCGTGCTGTCATGCCCCGGGTCCTCGGCGATGTTCACGTCGATCGCATCCAGCGCCTCGCGCCGGATATAGGCGAAGCCGACGCCCAGCGGCGCGCCCATCCATTTCTGGCAGGTGAAGCCGACGAAATCCGCGCCCAGATCGTCCACCCGGAAATCGAGCTGGCCCCAGGCGTGGGCGGAATCGACGATCACGTCCACCCCGCGCCGCCGCGCCATGGCGACGATCTCCCGCACCGGCATCACCAGCCCGGTGCGGTGGCTGACATGGGTGAGCAGCATCAGCTTCACGCGCGGATTGGCCGCCAGCGCCGCCGCATAGGCGTCGATCACGCCCTGATGCGATGCCGGTTCGGGGATTGCGATGCTCACCGCCTCCAGCCCGTGCCGCCGCGCGACGGAGCGGAAGGCGGCCTGCATCGAATCGTAATCGAGATCGGCGTAGAGCAATTTGTCGCCGGCGCGCAGCCGGTTGTATCCGCCGATCAGCGTGACCAGCGCCTCGGTCGCGCCCCGCGTGAAGGCGATCTCCTCCGGCGCGGCGCCGATCTCCGCCGCCACCCGCGCGCGCACCGCCATGGCGTCCGCGCCGAAGCCGCGCCGGGAGTAGAAGGACGTCTCCGTGTTCACCCGCGCGAGGTGCCGCTGATAGGCGGCGAGCACCGGCCGCGCCATCGCGCCCCAATTGCCGTTTTCGAGCTGCACGATCTCGCGCGGCAGATCGTAATTCTTCGCGACCTCCCGCCAATAGGCCTCGTCGTCCGGCCTGCCCGCGCCTGCGGGAAGCGCGGCGGCCGGCGCGGCCAGCGCGCCTGCCGCAAGCGTTGCGCCCAGCATCTCGCGACGGGTCGCGCCGTTCATCATCGCCTTCGCCTCTCTCAATACCGGAATTCGATGCGGGCGTAATAATTGCCGCCGTTCACGTCATAGGGCGCGTTGCGCGAATAGACGAGGCCGCGGCTCGCCTGATAGAGCGCCTTGTCCGGATAGGAGCCGAAGATGTTCTCCGCGCCCACGCGCACCGTCACCCGATCCAGCAACGCATAGCCGACCGAGGCGTCGAAGAAGGCCCGCCCGCCGAAGCGCTGGAAGATATCGCCGGTGGCGTTGCCGCTCGAATCCGTCCACGCGCCGTAATAGCGCCCGCGCGCCAGCAGGGAGAGCTTGCCGATATCGTAGGTGATCGTGCCGGTGGCGTTATGCCTGGGCAGGCCCTGCTCGAAGATCGTGCGCTGGGTGAGCGCGCTCGCGCCGGTCAGCGTGCCGGAGGTCACTTTCGTGTCGACATAGGAATAGGCCGCCGTTGCGTTCAGCCGGCCGGGGCCGACGCGATGCGCATAGGAGAGCACGAAATCCACGCCACGCGTGCGCGTGTCGAAATCGTTGGTGAAGAAATTGACGTTGGTGAAATCCCCCGCGCCCGCGACGCCCAATGCGAGCAATTGCGCGCGGATATCCGGCGTCACCACATAGGTGGGCGACAGGCTGAACCGCTTCGTCACCTTGATCTGGTAGAGATCGATCGATCCGCTCCACCCGCTGTCCGTGCGCCAGACGAAGCCGGCGGTGGCGGTCTTAGATTCCTCCGGCTGCAACGGCTTCGCGCCGAAATAGACCGCGACCGGGTTGAGCGGCGAGAGGCGCCCGGTGGTGAAGAGCTGGAGCGTCCTGGTGTCCAGCCCCTGGCTCACGCTGATCGCGTTGAGCTGACCGGGGCTTGGGGCCTTGAAGCCGGTCGAATAGCCGCCCCGGATCGCGATGCCCGGCGCGAACTCGTAGCGGGTTGCGACCTTGTAGTTAAAGGTGTTTCCGAACGTGTCGTAATTCTCGTCGCGCAGCGCGGCCTCGACCATCCACCTTTCGGTCAGCGGGACCTGCACGTCGAGATAGCCGGCATAATCCGTCTGGCTCCACTTGCCCGCCTGCGACGGGCCGAAGCCGGGGAAGCCGTTGGACTGCGCCGCCAGCCCCGCCGCCGCGCCGGGGCCGACCTCATAGGAAGCGGGATCGCCCGCGATCACCTTGTACGTCTCCACCCGCCGTTCCGCGCCGAACGCGATGTTCACCGGCTTCGGCAGCCCCGCCACGTCCAGCTTGTAGGTGGCGTCGGCGTTGATGTTGAACTCGCGCTGGATCTGGTGGCCGAGGTTGAAGCTGTACGGACTGTCCGGCCCCAGCGAGGCGTTGATCGAGTTGTTCAGGATGAACTGCGTGTCGTTCACGCCATAGGATGCGCTCAGGTCCCAGGTGAACCTGCCGTCGCCGGTGCTGCGCACGCCGCCGGAAACCTGACCGTCGTTGGCGCGGATGCCTTCGTGCGGGGTGAAGCCGGCGGGGAAGATCTTGCTGAGGTCGAAGCCGGGGAAGACCGATGTGGTGCCGAAGATGTTGGCGTTGGTGGCCGGGTTGCGCCAGTTGATGTCGTTCATCCCCAGCGTCCGCGCGTAGGTGCCGAAGGCGTAAAGCTCCGCCGCGTCGCCCACCGGCGCGGCGGCGTCGGCGACGAACTTCAGCGCCTTGGTGGATGGATTGCCCCAGCGCTGGACGGGATCGGGCACCTTGATCTGCGGATTGGCCGCCTGGAAGGCGATCGCGTCGGGCCGCTGATGCGTGCGCGAGGTGGCGTCCGCATTGCTGTATTCGCCCGCGACGACCAGATGCCCCCCGTTGGGGAGCGCGAAGCCGGCCCGCGCGCCGAGCTGCCATTGCGTGCCGTCGCCCGCATAATATTGCGAGCCCTGCGCATAGCCGGAGAAGCCCGGCTTGTCGTCCAGGATGATGTTGACGACGCCCGCGATCGCATCCGATCCATATTGCGCCGACGCGCCATCGCGCAGCACCTCGACATGGCCGATATCGTAGGAGGGGATCTGCGCGAGGTCCGCCGCCTGCGCCCCGCCGCTGCCGAGGAAGGCGGAGCGGTGGAAGCGCTTGCCGTTCACCATCACCAGCGTCATGTCCGGCGAAAGCCCGTTGAGCGAGGCGGGGCGGACGAACTGCAGGCCGTCCGAGGAGGGCAGGCGCTTCACGTTGAACGACGGGATGAGCTGCGCCAGCGTGCCGTCGAGGCTGCTCGACACGGTGGACTGGATCTCCTTGCCGGAGAAGACGTCGATCGGCGAGAGCGCGGTGAACTGCGTCTGCGTCTGCGTGCGGGTGCCGGTGACGATGATGAGGTCGCCGGTGTCCCCTTCGTCGCTGGCGGGCGCGGCGGCCGGGGCGGGTGCTTCTTCGGCATGCGCCGTCGCCGCCGCCAGCGCCCCCAGCGACACCGCCGCGAGAGTGATACGAATATTCCGAAGTGAAACCGACATTCCCTGGGCCTCCCCGCCACATTGCGGGAGGGGCTATGGCAATGGCGTGTGACGGATCGACTGCGCGACGGTTACGGAATCAAGAAAGGGTCGGGCGAAGCGGTCCGGCAAGCCGCAAGCCGAAGTCGCTCGTGCCGGAATAATTTCCCCGTCGATCGCAAGCATGTCGAAATCGGGCCGCCGGCCGGGTTCGCGATGCGTCTTGCTCCTTCCGGGCGTCCGGCTACGATGATGCAATATGGAAACAGGCCCCCATAAAGCCACGACACGGGAAACGGCCGGTTTCACGCTGTTCCTGATCGCGATCACCGTGGCGATGATATGGTCCGTCTGGGCCTTCTCCGGCGCGATCCTCTGGGCGATGGTGCTGGCCGTGGTGTTCAGCCCGTTCAAGGAATGGATACAGCGCAAGATGCCGGGAAGGGAGGGGACGGCGACCGCCATCACCTTGCTGACCATCGTATGTGGCGTCCTGTTCCCGGTCGGCATATTGATCGACATGCTCATACAGGAAGGCGCGGGGCTGATTTCCAGGCTCCAGTCGAACTCGACGGACCTGCCGGGCCTGTTCGATCGCACCGTCCGCGCCCTGCCTGACTGGGTGCAATCCTGGCTGCATCAATATGGGTGGGACAATCTGACGAACCTGAGCGACCGGCTCGCCGCCAATATCCAGACGCTGGCGCAGGCGGTGGGGGCAAGGGCGCTGTCGATCGGGGCGGACCTGTTCGCCTATCTGGGGTCGCTGCTGGTCGCGCTCTACCTGATCTACGTCCTGCTGCGGCACGGCGCGACGGTCGTGGAGCGCGCGGGCGCGGTGGT
>JASGGR010000187.1:0-5967 GCA_047602705.1 Sphingomonas bacterium
GGGCCGGCGGTGGCCACCGGCTTCCTGCAGCGCGCGCTCAACGCCTTGAATCGCAACGCCAGGGATTACCCCGACATCGCGGTGGACGGGCTGATCGGCCAGCGCACGCTGGCCGCGCTCGACGGTTTCCGCGCGAAACGTGGGGTGGCGGGGGAGCAGGTGCTGGTGAAGGCGCTGGAGGCGCTTCAGGGCGCGCGCTACATGGCGCTGGCGGAAAGCCGCCCGGCCAATGAGGCGTTCCTCTACGGCTGGCTCGCCAACCGGCTCGGCTGAACGGGAGGCGGATCATGGCTGCCGATGGAATCATCATGCCGATCGCCGCGCTGATCGATCGCATCGTTCCCGATGCGGCGGCGCGCGATGCGGCGAAGCTGGAACTGCTGCGGCTCGATCGCGCGCATGAGCTGGATCGGGTGAAGGCGGACCTGATCGCGCAGCTCGGCGTCGGCGAAGCTTCCAGCGACCCGTGGATCGCGCGGGCGCGGCCGAGCTTCCTTTACGTGATCTATGTGCTGCTCCTGTGGTCGATCCCCACCGGGCTGATCGCGGTGCTGCGTCCCGCCTGGGCGGCGGCGATCGCGCAGGGGATGAGCGCTTGCCTCAATGCGATACCGGAGCCGCTCTACGCGCTCTTCGGCACCGGCTATCTGGGCTATACGGTGGCGCGCGAATGGGGGAAGGGCAGGGGGCGCTGACCGGCCCCCTCGCTCCTCAATTCTTCGCCAGCGCCTCCAGCTTGCCGAGGTCGATCGCCCCGACCAGCGTCTTGAAGGTGGCGGCGTCGGGCGCGGTGCCTTCGGCGGTGACGGCGAAGCGGTTGCCGACGATCACATTATATTCGCCGTCGCGTGACGAGCTGTCCCATTTCTCGTTCACCATCCGCCCGCCCTCGCTGGAGGTGCGTTCGTAGCCCGTCTTGCTCTCGCGGTTGGACTGGACGTTGAGCGCCTGCCCAAGCCCCGCGAGCGCGCCCATCGCGCCGACATCGGCAACGGAGAGCGAGATCGAATCGTCGCCCTGCGTGTAGCGGGCCTCCGCTTTCGACCCGCCGACATTGCCGACGCCGCCGCTGGCCGTCTCCACGTCGCCGCGCTTCCATCCGCCGATCGAATCGGGGAGGAAGCCCTGCAGCGTCGCGACCGGGGTGAGCGCGCCGGGCTTGCTCGCCTTTTCGGCCGCGGCCTGCATCTGCCGCGTCGCGGCCTCCATCTTGCCCAGGTCGACCGATCCGACGCCGGGCACGGAAAGCGTGCCCCCGCCAGCATCCGCGCTCAGCAGCGCCGGGCGCATCAGGTGGGAAGCCACCGCGCGCGTGACGCCGCCGATCACCACCATCACCACGATGACGGCGACGATCGTCGCCACCGTATAGCCCATCGCCTTGTCGTCCGGCGCCTTCATCAGGCGCGGCAGGCCGAGATAGAGCAGGTAGAGGCTGTAAAGCCCCAGCAGCCCCAGGAACGCCAGCGACGGAATGATCTGGAAAATCCCCGCAAGCCATCCGGCGGTGGCCGAATAGGCCGCCACCTTCA
The DNA here is from genome assembly GCA_047602705.1 of Sphingomonas bacterium. Taxonomy (GTDB): domain Bacteria; phylum Pseudomonadota; class Alphaproteobacteria; order Sphingomonadales; family Sphingomonadaceae; genus Sphingomonas. The sequence goes on from JASGGR010000187.1 coordinate 1,533, forward strand.
TCGCCGCGACCGGATTCTTCGTGCCGCCGAACGTGGGCGCGAGCGCGTCGATGATCCGCGCGATCACCCAGATACCGATCAGCGCCAGCACATAGCCGATGATCGCCGTTCCGATCGCCACGCCGATCGATGGGCGATAGGTGATGCCCAGGAAGCTGAAGCCGAAGGTCAGGCTGCCGATCAGCCCGGCGACCGGGCCGATCGCGGCGAGCGGGGCGGCCCAGCCGGTCATGATGCCCTTCACGCTCATCGGCTCCGCCTCGATGCGGGGCCATTCGTCCTTCGGTTGCAGGATAATGCGCCTTGCGCGCTCGATCAGCGCGGTATTGCCTTCGGGAAACTGGCTTGCCATCGGTTCTCCCCTCAGTTCCAATGTGCGGATGATGTGCTTCCTATCACGTTTCGTGGATAGGATCGATGCGACAGCATGAGGGAGATTGCGGCTTTCCGCCCCGCGCCCCATATGCCGGCCCATGAGCAACGACAGCAGCATGCCGACGTGGCATGGCACGACGATCCTTTCCGTGCGGCGCGCGGGCAAGGTGGTGGTGGCCGGGGACGGCCAGGTTTCGATGGGCAATACGGTGATGAAGCCCAATGCCCGCAAGGTCCGCACGCTTGGCGCGGACGGCAAGGTGATCGGCGGTTTCGCCGGTGCCACCGCCGACGCCTTCACCCTGTTCGAGCGGCTGGAGGCGAAGCTGGAGCGTCATCAGGGCCATCTGATGCGCGCCGCCGTCGAGCTGGCGAAGGACTGGCGGACCGACAAATATCTCCGCAACCTCGAGGCGATGATGATCGTCGCCGACAAGGACGTGACCTTGATCCTCACCGGCAACGGTGACGTGCTGGAGCCGGAGGAAGGCATCGCCGCGATCGGCTCCGGCGGGAATTACGCGCTCTCCGCCGCTCGCGCGCTGGCGGATTACGAGCAGGATGCCGAGACGATCGCGCGCAAGTCGATGAAGATCGCCGCGGACCTGTGCGTCTTCACCAACGACCGGCTGGTGGTCGAGACGCTCGACAGTGCCGCCTGACAGACACGAAAGATTTCCATGAACGACAATCTCACTCCCAAGGCGATCGTCGCCGCGCTCGACGCGCATATCATCGGGCAGCAGGATGCGAAGCGCGCCGTCGCGGTGGCGCTGCGCAATCGCTGGCGGCGGCAGAAGCTCAGCCCCGAATTGCGTGACGAGGTGACGCCCAAGAACATCCTGATGATCGGCCCGACCGGCTGCGGCAAGACGGAGATCAGCCGCCGCCTCGCCAAGCTGGCGGACGCGCCCTTCGTCAAGGTGGAGGCGACCAAGTTCACCGAGGTGGGCTATGTCGGCCGCGACGTGGAGCAGATCGCCCGCGATCTGGTGGAGGAGGCGGTGCGGCTGGAGAAGGAGCGCCGCCGCAACGCCGTGAAGGACAAGGCGGAGGAAGCCGCGCTGGCGCGCCTGCTCGATGCGCTTGTCGGCAAGGACGCCAGCCAGGCGACGCGCGAGAGCTTCCACCAGCGCTTCCGCGACGGCCATCTCGACAACACCGAGATCGAGCTGGAATTGCAGCAGGCCCCGCAGATGCCGTTCGACCTGCCGGGCGGCGGCTCGGTCGGCATGATCAACCTCTCCGAGATGTTCGGCAAGCTGGGCGGCGGGCAGACCAAGCGGCGCAAGCTGACGGTGCCGGCCGCGTGGGAGAAACTGGTGGAGGAGGAAGCCGACAAGCGCCTCGACCAGGATGAGGTGAGCCGCGTCGCGCTGGCCGATGCAGAGGCCAACGGCATCGTCTTCCTCGACGAGATCGACAAGATCGCGGTGAGCGACGTGCGCGGCGGCAGCGTCAGCCGCGAGGGTGTGCAGCGCGATCTGCTGCCGCTGATCGAGGGCACGACCGTTTCCACCAAATACGGGCCGATGAAGACGGACCATATCCTGTTCATCGCCTCCGGCGCGTTCCATGTCGCCAAGCCGAGCGACCTGTTGCCGGAGCTTCAGGGCCGCCTGCCGATCCGGGTGGAGCTGAAGGCGCTGACCGAGGAGGATTTCGTCGCGATCCTGTCCGACACCAAGGCCTCGCTGCCCGCGCAATACAAGGCGCTGTTGGGCACCGAGGGCGTGACGATCGACTTCACCGACGAAGGCATTCGCGCGGTGGCGAAGATCGCGGCGGAGGTGAACGGCGAGATCGAGAATATCGGCGCGCGCCGGCTCCAGACGGTGATGGAGAAATTGCTGGAGGAGGTGAGCTTCGACGCGGAGGATCGCGGCGGGGCTACGCTGACGATCGACGCGGCCTATGTGGACAGGCAGCTCGTCAGCGTGGCGCGGAATACGGATCTGAGCCGGTTCGTGTTGTGACGGGGATGGAGCGGTTCAGCCCAATCCGATGATCGCGATCTGCCGGCCGTAATCCGGCTCGCCGCGATGCGTGGCGCGGCGGTAGCTGAAGAAGCGGTCGGGGTTGGCGTAGGTGTCGAGTCCGAGCGTCTCGATCCGCGTCAGCCCCGCCGCCGCCAGCCGGTGCGCGACATAGGCTTCGAGGTCGAATTGCGCATGCCCTTCGCGCGCGTCGGCGAAGAAGCGCTCGTTCTCCGCATCCGCTTCCTCGAAGCGGCGGCGGAAGGCGAGGTCCACCTCGTAGCTCGCCCGCGCGATGCAGGGGCCGACGGCCGCCGCGATCCTGTCGCGCCGCGCGCCAAGGGCTTCCATCGCGAGGATGGTCGTGTCTGTCACGCCCGCCAGCGCGCCCTTCCATCCGGCATGCGCCGCGCCGACCACACCCGCCTCGACGTCCGCCAGCAGCACCGGCGCGCAATCCGCCGTCAGCACGCCGAGCGCAAAGCCGGGTCGATCCGTCACCAGGGCGTCGGCATGCGGGCGGAGCGCATGGTCGAAAGGCGCGCGCGCCGTCACGCAATCGGCGGAATGGATCTGATAGACCGTCACCAGCTTGGCGCCGGGCAGCACCGCCTCCACCGCGCGGCGGCGGTTCTCGGCGATGGCATCGGCTTCGTCGGCCGAGCCGGTGCCGACGTTCAGCCCGCCGTGCAGCCCGGTCGAGACGCCGCCCCTGCGCCCGAGGAAGCCGTGCGCCACCCCGGCCAGCGCGCCGGCGCGGTTGACCTCCACCGCGCTCAATCCCTCCGCGTTCACAGCGCCAGCCGCATGATGATGTCGCGATCGATCTGGTCGCCGACGGGGAAATCATAATCGCCGATCTGCACGAAGCCGTGCTTTTCGTAGAAGCGGATCGCACGCGGATTATGCTCGAACACGGTGAGCAGCAGCGCCTTGGCCCCCCGTTCGCGCGCGACATCGATCGACCAGCCCATCAGCGCCTGCGCGATGCCTGCGCCATGATGCGAGCCGGCGACATAGAGCTGGCTCAACTGCGCCGCGCCCTCCGTCATCGCCGGATCGGGCAGGAAGGGCGGCGTGATCTTGGCATATCCGACGATCGCCTCGCCGTCGCAGGCGATGCGGAACACCACGGCCGGATTGGAAAGATCGCGGATCAACTTGCCGTTGGGGCCGTAGGCTTCGGCGAAATAGGCGATGATGTTGTGCGGCGCGGTGTAGCGCTCGAACGTCTCCAGCCAGATCTGCCGCGCCATGGCGTCCAGCGCGGGGCCATCGGAAGGCGTGGGGGTGCGATAGTCGATCATGCGAATCCTGCGGGTTGCGGCCATTGCGGATGACGCAGGGCGAGAACCTTGAACAGGCTGCCCATCGCCTCGACCAGACGGTCGCGATCGGCAAGCGGGCGCGGGTCGGTCTTGGCGAGTGCGGCGGCGCGGGCATCGATACCGAGCGCGCGGAGGAACGCGCCCTGCTCCGCCGGGCCGCTGACGATCGCGCCGCTGGCATGGCCGACCAGCCCGAGCGTCGCGAAATCGACATGCGCCGTCAGGTCGCGCTCCCCCGGCTCCTCGAACGGATTGGCATAGGCATGGCCGCGCACCGCCTGGAGCGTGTCGCCGATGGCGGGGCCTTCATAGCCGTAATCGATCGCGAGCATCGCGCCGCCCTGCGCCACGATCCGCGCCGCCAGCACGCGCATGATGCCGACCGAGGCGGGCGAGGTTTCGATGATCGCGCCCGGCGCGGCGTCGCGCAGATGCGCGGGGATCACGGAATCCGGCACCTGCTTGCCGGGGATCGGCAGGAACAGAATGTCCTGGCACGCCACCAGCCGCTCGTGCCAGCCGTCGCGCCCGCGCACCAGTTGCCGGATCGGCAGCGCGTCGAAGAACTCATTGGCGACGATCAGGAGGGGCCGGTCGGCCGGCAGATCCTCCACATCGTCATGCCATGTGGCGTGCGGCACGCGCTCGGCCTGCCCGGCGCGCAGCATCGGGCTGGTCTCGACGAAATGGACGGGCGGCGCGAACCCCGCCTTCGCCATCGCGCGCAGCGCATCGGCGGCGAGCGTGCCGCGCCCC
>JASGGR010000188.1:0-5912 GCA_047602705.1 Sphingomonas bacterium
GGCGGCGGATAGAAGCCCAGCCGCTGCACCACATCGGGCCGGTTGACGCCCGCCGCCGCGACGCGAATCAACGCCTCGCCCTCGCGCGGCCGCGGCACGGGGCGTTCGACGGGCACGAGCACCTCCGGCCCGCCCGGCGCATCAGGATCGATCGCCAGCATCGTCGTCGGAATCCCGCCCATCCGTCACGCCCCCAACCCAAAAACCCTGCTCCACGCTTATTGACTTCGCACCTGCGGCGGTCAACGCTCTCGACATGGATCTGGACGATATACTCGGGCCCCGGCCAGACGATCCGCTGACCGCGCTGCTGCGCGAGGATCTCGATCGCCTCTCCCTCGCGGAGCTGGAGGCGAGGATCACCGCGCTGGAGGGCGAGGTCGCGCGCTGCCGCCGGAAAATTGAAGGCGCCGTTAACCATCGCGCAAGCGCAGAGGCATTATTCAAGCGATGAACGTCGGGAGGGACCGCGCGAAACACGGGGCGCTTGATGCGCGGCCCATCACTCCCGACATTGGAGGCAAGGGGCAGCGCCCGTGGCGTTGCCCGACAGGAGTAATGTAATGCCATCCTTTGCCAGCGCACTCGAAACCACGCTGCACAAGGCGCTTGAGGCAGCATCCTCGCGCCGCCACGAATATGCCACGCTGGAGCACCTGCTGCTGGCATTGATCGACGACGAACATGCGAGCCAGGTGATGGCGGCATGCGGCGTCGACCTGCCCGAGCTGAAGACCACCGTCGCCCATTATCTCGATACCGAGCTTGGCGCGCTGAAGGTCGAGGCGGCGACCGACCCCTCGCCCACCAGCGGCTTCCAGCGCGTCGTGCAGCGCGCGATCCTGCACGTCCAGTCCTCCGGCCGGGACGAGGTGACGGGGGCCAACGTGCTCGTCGCCCTGTTCTCCGAGCGCGAGAGCTATGCCGTCTACTTCCTCCAGCAGCAGGACATGAGCCGGCTGGATGCGGTGAGCTTCATCAGCCACGGCGTCGGCAAGGGCGCGTCGGCCGCCGAATCCGCCCCCCCGCGCGGCGCGGAGGAGGAGAAGAAGGACAAGGCGGAGACGAAGCAGAAGGGCGAAAGCGCGCTCAAGCAATTCACCGTCGACCTCAACGAGAAGGCGAAGGCCGGCAAGGTCGATCCGCTGATCGGCCGCGGGCCGGAGGTGGACCGCACCGTGCAGATCCTCTGCCGCCGCTCGAAGAACAACCCGCTCTACGTGGGCGATCCCGGCGTCGGCAAGACCGCCATCGCCGAAGGGCTGGCGCGCAAGATCGTCGAGGGCGACGTGCCCGACGTGCTGAAGCCCGCCGTGATCTATTCGCTCGACATGGGGGCGCTGCTCGCCGGCACCCGCTATCGCGGCGATTTCGAGGAGCGGCTGAAGCAGGTCGTGAACGAGCTGGAGAAGCTGCCGCACGCGATCCTGTTCATCGACGAGATCCATACCGTCATCGGCGCGGGCGCGACCAGCGGCGGGGCGATGGACGCGTCGAACCTGCTCAAGCCCGCGCTTTCCGGCGGGACGATCCGCTGCATCGGCTCCACCACCTACAAGGAGTTCCGCAACCACTTCGAGAAGGACCGCGCGCTGCTGCGCCGGTTCCAGAAGATCGACGTGAACGAGCCGACGATCGAGGACACGATCAAGATCCTCAAGGGCCTGCGCACCGCGTTCGAGGATCACCACCGCGTCAAGTACACGCCCGATGCGATCAAGACCGCCGTGGAGCTTTCGGCCCGCTACATCAACGACCGCAAGCTGCCCGACAAGGCGATCGACGTGATCGACGAGGTGGGCGCGATGCAGATGCTGGTGGCGCCCTCCAGGCGCAAGAAGACGATCACGCCGAAGGAGATCGAGGCGGTGATTGCAACCATGGCGCGCATCCCGCCGAAGACGGTCAGCACCGACGACAAGAAGGTGCTGGAGACGCTGGAGACGGACCTGAAGCGCGTCGTGTTCGGCCAGAACAAGGCGATCGAGAGCCTGTCCTCCGCGATCAAGCTGAGCCGCGCGGGCCTGCGCGATCCGGAGAAGCCGATCGGCTGCTACCTGTTCACCGGCCCCACCGGCGTCGGCAAGACGGAGGTGGCGAAGCAGCTCGCCTCGATCCTCGGCATCCCGCTCCAGCGGTTCGACATGTCCGAATATATGGAGCGCCATTCGGTCAGCCGGCTGATCGGCGCGCCTCCGGGCTATGTCGGCTACGATCAGGGCGGCCTGCTGACCGACGCGGTGGACCAGAATCCGCACAGCGTGCTGCTGCTGGACGAGATCGAGAAGGCGCACCCGGACCTCTACAACATCCTGCTGCAGGTGATGGACAACGGGAAGCTGACCGATCACCACGGCAAGACGGTGGATTTCCGCAACGTCATCCTCATCATGACGACGAACGCGGGCGCGGCGGACATGGCGCGCGAGACGGTGGGCTTCGGCAACCTCACCCGCGAGGGCGAGGACGAGCAGGCGGTGCAGCGCATGTTCACGCCGGAATTCCGCAACCGCCTTGATGCGATCGTGCCGTTCGGCTATCTGCCGCCGGAAGTGGTGGCGCGGGTGGTGGACAAGTTCGTCCTCCAGCTCGAGCTTCAGCTCGCCGACCGCGACGTGCACATCAAGCTGGACGACGCGGCGCGCCAGTGGCTGACCGACAAGGGCTATGACAAGCTCTATGGCGCGCGGCCGATGAGCCGCCTGATCCAGGAGAAGATCAAGCAGCCGCTGGCGGAGGAGCTGCTGTTCGGCAAGCTCGTCCACGGCGGCGAGGTGACGGTGAAATTGAAGGACGGCGCGCTGGCCTTCGAGATCACGCCCTCCGCTCCGAAGAAGCCGCGCAAGAAGGGCGGCAAGGCGGAAACCGTCAAGGCCTGATCCGGGCCGCCCCGTCGACTCGCGCAGAGGCGACGGGGCGGCCCGCCGGCCGGAAAAATTCCGCCGTTGCGGAGGCTTCGTCACCGATCCTTTAACCGTCATCGGCTATATTTACCGCATGACAACGACAAAGGCCCTTTGCGAGAAGACCCTCGACTTCCTCGAAGATCAGAGGCTGCCGCCGACCCCGCCCAATTACGCCCTCGGCTTCGCTTATGTGTCCCATGCCTCGCCGGAGCTGCATCGCGCGGTGATGGCGATCGCCGACGGCGGGGTGCGCATCACCCAGCCGGAAGCGGATGCGCTTCACGCCCGTTTCATCGCCCCGCCCGAGCGGCCCGCGCCGCCGCCCGCCAATCCTGGCACGGACGCGCTGCGCCACCAGACGCTTCGCCTCGCCGATCTCGCCGCCGACGCGCAGGCGGTGACGGGCGAGTTCAGCCGCGAGCTTGCCTTCCGGCTCGACGATTTCGCCAGCGCCGATATCGAAACCTTGCAGGCACTGCTGATCGCCACGCTCGATCGCTCGCAGCGTTCGGAAAGCGAGCTGGCCGCCACCACCGCGCAGGTGGAGCAATTGCGCGTCAAGCTGGAAGCCGCGCAGGACGATGCCGAGCGCGATGCGCTGACCGGCCTGCCCAACCGCCGGGGGATCGAGACGCACCTCGCACATGCCTGCGCGCTGCGCGACACGCATATGGTGGCGATCTGCGATATCGACCGCTTCAAATCCTATAACGACCGCTACGGCCATGCGGTGGGCGACCGCCTGCTGCGCACCGTGGCGAACAGCCTGGCGCAATCGCTGGCGGGCCATTTCGTCGGCCGCTGGGGCGGGGAGGAATTCCTGATGGTGCTGCGCGCCGATCTCGCCACGGGCAAGCGCATGATCGAGGATGCGCAGCTCGCGCTCGGCAACCGCCATTTCCGCCTGCGCGAAACCGACGAGCCGATGGGACGCGTCACCTTCTCCGCGGGAATCACGGCGCTTCCGCCCGACCCGCGGGCCGTGGAGGAGGCGATCGAGCGCGCCGACGCCCTGCTCTATCGCGCGAAGGACGAGGGCCGCGATCGCGTGATCGCGGGGTGAGCACGCTTCGGCTGCAATTCCGCAGAATTTACGATATGTTGGCGGCTTCCCGATTAAATGAGCCGTGATGCGCGCCGTGACGATTTTCCGATGGATTTGCGGGGTTCTGCTGGCTTTCCTCGCATTTCCGTCACTCGCGATCGCGCAGGATGGGGCGGACAGCGTGCCGCTCGCCACATGCGTCGCCCGCGTGCGCGCCGGGGACAGCGCGGCGGCGATGTTCCGCGCGGACGGCCGCTTCGATTGCGTGCATGACCAGACGGCGCTCGGCCCGGGCGATTACTGGGTCCGCTCCGCGCCCTTCTCCTCCCATGCGCCGCTCGTCCGCACGGCGAGCGTGTGGCAGGACGCCGCCACCCTCTACGTCCTCTACGCCGACGGCGCGATCGCCAGCCGGAGGATGGACGGCCATGAGGCGACCCATGCCGTCCGGCTGGGCGCGACCTTCGAACGCGACATCCCCCGGCGCGAGGCCCCCGCGATCCGATTGCTGTGGCATGTCGAAGGCGCGGCCAATCTGCGCGGAATCGTCGTCGGCGCGCATCTGTCGACCTGGCGCCACAGCGCGCGGTCCGACCTGATCCTCGGCTCGCTCTACAGCGCGTTCGCGGGGCTGTGCATCGCGCTGCTGATCTACAATCTCGCGCTCTGGGCGGCGCTCCGGCACAATTTCCAGCTCGCTTATTGCATGATGGTGACGGGGCTGCTGCTCTACACCTTCTCCTCATCCGGCGCGATGGCATGGGTGTTCCCGTGGCTGGAGAACAACGACCGGCTGCGCATCAACTATGCGATGCTCTCCATCTCCGCCGCCAGCGGACTGGCCTTCGCGCGGAGCTTCTTCGAACGGCAGGTGTTCGAGGGCTGGATAGACCGCGCGGCCGATCTCGTGATGATCGTCCTGCTCGCGGCCCCCCTGGGGGTGATCGGGCTGGCGCCATGGCATATCGGGCTGCTCGACCACATCTATGCTATCAGCTTCCTGCTGCTGGTCGTCTTCGTGCCCGTCATCCTGTGGGCGGCGTGGCGGAAGCGGAGCAATTACCTGTGGCTGTTCTCCGTCTGCTGGGCGGCGCCGGTGATGTTCGCGGGGATGCGCGTGGCGGAGAACCTGCACCTCGTGCGCTGGAACTTCCTGCTCGACAATTCGACGATCCTGGCGATGGCGCTGGAGGCGGTGCTTTCCAGCATGGCGATCGCCTATCGCTTCCGCCTGATCGCCACAGAGCGGGACGACGCGCAGATGCTGGCGGATGCCGATCCGCTGACCGGCCTGCTCAACCGCCGCGGCTTCCTGCGCGCGGCGATCGGGCGGGAGCAGCCGCACCTCCTGGTGCTGGCGGATATCGACCATTTCAAGTCGGTCAACGAGGCGCTGGGCCACGACGGCGGCGACGAGGTGCTGCGGATCATCGCCCGCGCCCTGCGCACGGCGGCCCCGCCGGACGCGCTGATCGCGCGGCTGGGCGGCGAGGAATTCGCGCTGCTCGTGCCGGGCTGGAGCGAGGAGCCGGAGCTGGCGGCGGAGGTGCTGTCGCGCGTGCGCGGGGAACGAATGCCGTTCGACATGGCCGTCACGGTCTCGCTCGGCACCTGTGCGGGAAGGATCGCGGACGAGCAGGACTGGAAGCGGCTGTATCGCAATGCCGATCAGGCGCTGTTCGCCGCCAAGACGGCCGGGCGCGATCGCGTCCGCCATTCGCCGCCCGTGCTTGACCCCTACCCGGCCTGTGCCGCATAGCCGGGCGCATGGCGTCCGCACCTGATCTGCAAGCGATCGAAACCCTCTCGTTCGAGGCCGCGCTGCGCGAACTGGAGGCGATCGTCCACCGGCTCGAATCGGGCGAGACCCCGCTCGCCGAGGCGATCGACCTCTATGAGCGCGGCAATGCGCTCCGCGCGCGCTGCGCCGAGCGGCTGGACGCGGCGCAGGCGCGGATCAG
>JASGGR010000189.1:0-5889 GCA_047602705.1 Sphingomonas bacterium
CGTGAAAATGGCAACCGTAACCAGCCCTCCGGGCCTGAATGTCGATCCGTCCTAGGCCGCGCAATCCCGGCAGGTGAACGGCTCTCCGGCCGCGCGCGGCGCGCCCTCGGCGGCCACCAGCCGCTGGCAGGCGCGGCACAATTCATATGCGCCCTTCCGCAGGTGGTGATCCACGCTCACCCGCTCGTCGAAGACGAAACATTCGCCTTCCCACAGGCTGCGTTCGGGCGGCACCTTCTCCAGATAATTGAGGATGCCGCCTTCGAGGTGATAGACATCCTCCACCCCTTCCGCCTTCAGGAAGGCGGTCGCCTTCTCGCAGCGGATGCCGCCGGTGCAGAACATCGCGACCTTGCGCCCCTGCAATGCCTCGCGGTGCGCGTGGAACCATGCGGGGAAATCGCGGAAGCTGGGCGTCCTCGGGTCGATCGCGCCGGCGAAGGTGCCGATCGCCACCTCATAATCGTTGCGCGTGTCGATCAGCACCGTGCCCGGATCGGCGATCAGCGCATTCCACGCATCGGGCGCGACATAATGGCCGACATCGGCGAGCGGGCTGATGTCCGGCTCCCCCATCGTCACGATCTCGCGCTTGATCTTCACCTTCAGCCGCTGGAACGGCGGGGTAGTGGCGCGCGCATATCCGGGCCGGAGGTCCGCACAGCCCGGCAGGCCGCGGATATGGCGGACGACGGCTTCGATCCCGGCATCGCTGCCCGCGATCGTGCCGTTGATCCCCTCATGCGCGAGCAGCAACGTGCCCTTCACGCCCCGCGCGCGGCACAATGCGTCCAGCCCGGCGCGAACGGCCTCGCAATCGTCGAACCGCGCGAAACGATAGAGAGCGGCAATGCAGATCGGCAGATCGGGATCGGCCACGGGAGACTCTGGCTTGTTGGTGCGGGATAGCCCGCCCCTAGGCCACGAACCGCGATCATGCCAGCGCACAAAAACCGGCGCCCCGCATCGCGAGGCGCCGGCCGGTTTTTTCCCGTTCGTCAGAAAGACTTGCGGGCCATGATCCCGAACGTGCGGGGCTGGAGCGAGAGCGCCGAATAAGGATCGCCCACGCCGCCCGACAACAGGATCGGCTTGTCGTTGTTGAGCAGGTTCTGCACGAAGAGCTGCACCGTCAGGCCGTTTTCCGTCTCCACGCCGACGCGCGCGCCCACCACGTCATAGGCCGAATTGCGGCGGTAGTAGGTATAGGTCGGGCGGAAATCGGAATAGCTGCCCGCGCTGTGCGTGAGATTGGCGTTGAACATGCCGCGCAGGCCGCTGCCGATATCCCAATTGTAGTCGCCGTTCAGCGACAGGGTGAAATCCGGGATGTTCGGGATCTTGTCGCCCTTCAGGCCGGTCGAGCCGGTGGCGGCCAGGCCGGAATTGAGCTGGTCCTCCGTCAGCTTCGCGTCGAGGAAGCCGAGCGCGGTGTTGAGCGACAGGCCGGTCATCGGCCGAAGCGTCGCCTCCAGCTCGGCGCCCTTGATCCGCGCCTTGCCGGCGTTGGTGAGGAACGAGAAGGCGCCGTTCGAGCTGCGGCCGGAAACCTGCATGTTGTTCCAGTCGATCTGGAACAGCGCGCCGTTCAGCGTGAGCATGCGGCCGAACCACTGGGTCTTGGCGCCCAGTTCATAGTTCCACAGGCTGTCCGGCTGATAGCTGACCAGGCCGCTGGAAAGGCCCGGCACGTTGTTCGCGCCGCCGGGGCGGAAGCCCTTCGATGCGGTGGCGTAGAACATCACGTCGCGATTCACGTCATAGCTGATGTTGAACTTGTGCACCCAGCCCTTGGCGCTGGCATCCACCGACGAAGCCGGGCCGACATAGGATTGGGTGATATAGTTGCTGATCTGCACTTCGCCCCAGACGTTCTTGTCATAGGAGAAGTGGCGAGTGCCGGCGGTGAGCGTCAGCGCGTGGACCGGCTTCACGGCAAGCTCGGCGTAGAAGGCCGTCTGCTTCACGGCCGTCTTCACGACGCGCCATGCGGTGAGGTCCAGCGGCTCGATCAGGATGCCGTTCGCATTTGCGCGAGGCACCATGGAATCGATCCGGTCCTTGCGATCGTCGTGGAACACGCCGGCCGTATAGGACACCGCGTCATCGAGCACGCTGCCCGACAGGCGCGCCTCGTAGATCCACGCCTTCAGCGCCATCGGCTGATAGAGCATGCCCGGCAGGCGGCTGTCGGCATAAGCGGTATAGGTCGCCATCTGCGACGCATTGCACGACGCCACGCCGATATAGTTCTTGCACGAGGTGGCGTTGGCGCGGGAAGCGCGTAGCGTCTTCGTATAATCGGAATTGCGCAGCAGATCCCAGTTATAGTGCGAGATCGTGCCGGTGAAGGTGGCGTTGAACGGCAGCTTGTAGCTGACCGTCAGGTTATAGAGCTCGAGCTTGTCATTGCTCTTCGCCAGCGTTTCGTCGGACGAATTATACGCGCCCAGCGTCAGATCGTAGCGGCTGGGGCCGAACAGCTCGTTCTTCTGATAGGTGGCGCTCAGCAGCACGGAGAGATTGTCGTCCGGCGTGAAGCGCAGCATCGCGCGGCCGCCCCATGCGTGGGTGCCGTTGACGTTCTTCTGCCCCAGCCCCGGCATGTCGATGAAGCCGCCGCGATTCTCCTTGTAGCCGACGACGCGCAGCGCGAGCTTGTCGGAGACGATCGGCAGGTTGACCATGCCCTTGACGTAGAAGCCGGGATCGCCGTTCTTCGTCACCGTGCCCTGCGCCTCGACGGTGCCGGCGACGCGGGTGGCGTCGGGCTTGTTGTAGATCATGCGGATCGTGCCGCCCATCGATCCCGCGCCGAACAGGGTGCCCTGCGGGCCGCGCAGCACTTCCACGCGCTCGATATCGAACAGATTGATGTCCGGGTTGGTGGAGCCTGCGTCGGCCGTGGTGCCGCCGGGGCCGGTGAGCGGAGTCTCGTCGAAATAGAGGCCCACGGTCGCCTCGCCGGCGCTGCGCACGCCGCGGATGCTCATGCGGCGCGCGGCGGGCGAATTGCCCTCCACCTGAAGGCTGGGCACCTGGCGGAAATAATCGTTGATCGAGGTCGCGCCGATCTTGTTCAGCGCATCGCCGCCGATCGCGGAGATGCTGATCGGCGTGTCCTGAAGCGTCGTGTTGCGGCGAAGCGCGGTGACGACGATGTCATTGCCCGACTGATCGGGCGCGGGCGCGGTCTCCTGCGCCTGTGCGACGGTGTGGCCGAACAGCACGAAGCTGGCGGACAAAAGCAGCCTGGCGCTGCATGATTTCAACGACATATTCCCCCCTTGGTTCTGAAAATCCGGCCCCGGACGGACGACGTGCCCCCCGATCCTGCCGACGAAGACGTTGAACGGCGCGACACCCCTCACCTGCGCGGGGAAAAAAATTTTCGGCCGCGGGTTGAGGGATGCGCTCCGGCGTCCGTCTTCCCCATCACAATCCTTTGGGGAGAAGAGACATGTTGAGGGGGGTGAACAGGCTCATGCGCGGGACGGCCGCGATCGGCGCGATCGCGCTGGCGCAATCCGCGCTCGCCGCGCCGCTGGACGATGCGCAGCGCGCGCAGGTGCTGGCCAGCGCGAAGAAGCAGGAGGCCGGGCTTTCCAGCGACGCGCTGGCGATCTGGAACTATGCCGAGGTCGGCTACAAGGAAGTGAAGAGCAGCGCGCTGCTGCAGGATCGGCTGCGCAAGAACGGCTTCACGGTGCGCGCGGGCGTCGCCGGCATGCCGACCGCTTTCGTCGCCAGCTTCAGGAACGGCGCTGGGCCGGTGATCGGCATCCTCGCCGAATATGATGCGCTGCCGGGCCTGTCGCAGGATGCGGTGCCCGATCGCAAGCCGACGCCCGGCAAGGATGCGGCGCACGGCTGCGGCCACAACCTGTTCGGCGCGGCCTCCGTCGCCTCCGCGATCGCGCTGAAGGACTGGATGACCGCCAACGGCGTGAAGGGCGAAGTGCGCGTCTATGGCTCGCCGGCCGAGGAAGGCGGCTCGGGCAAGGTCTATCTGGTGCGCGACGGCCTGTTCAACGATGTCGACGCCGTGCTCCACTGGCACCCCGGCGACGACAACAGCGTCACCAACAGCCCGTCGATGGCGAACATCAGCGGCAAGTTCCGCTTCCACGGGCTTTCCGCCCATGCCGCCGCCGCGCCGGATCAGGGCCGCTCCGCGCTGGATGCGGTGCAGGTGATGAACATCGCGGTGGAGCATCTGCGCGAGCACATCCCGGATCGCACGCGCATCCATTATGTCATCACCTCGGGCGGCAAGGCGCCGAACGTCGTGCCGGATTTCGCCGAGGTCTATTATTACGTCCGCCAGGCCAATCCGCAGATCGTGCGCGACGTATGGGCGCGCGTGGTGAAGGCGTCGCAGGGCGCGGCCATCGCAACGGAGACGACCACGGATTACGAGATCACCGGCGGCGTCTATTCGCTGCTGCCGAACAACGTGCTCGCGGACGTGGCGATGCGCAATTTCAGGCGCGTGCCGATCGATCCCTGGAATGCGGAGCAGATGGCCTTCGCCAACGAGATGACGAAGAACCTGCCGAAGCCGGGCAAGCTGGACCCCACGATCATCGTGGAGCCGCGCGCGGACGACAGCGTTGGCGGCTCGACCGACGTTTCCGACGTGAGCTGGACGGTGCCGACGATCGGCATCTCCACCACCACCTGGGTGCCGGGCACGCCGGCGCATAGCTGGCAATCCTCCGCCGCCAGCGGCACCACGCTGGGCGTGAAGGGCGCGATCGTCGCGCAGCAGGCGCTGTCGATGATGGGAGCGGAGCTGCTGCAAAGCCCCGACGTGATCGCCAAGGCCAAGGCGGAGCTGAACGAGCGGCGCGGGCCGGACTTCGCCTACAAGGCGATGCTGGGCGACCGGAAGCCAGCGCTCAATTATCGCGACGGGCCGTCGCAATAAGCGGACCAACGGCCGGCGGGATCATGAACCCCGCCGGCCTTCGGCGCGTTTCATCCGGACCGGCCCGTTTCCTTCACGGCTTCCCGATCACGACATCCGTGCAGAAAGCGGGCCGGCCCCCGCTTTTCGTGAAATCGCTTTTCTTGAAACGGCCTTCCGCGCTCAATCGCCGCTGAGGCGGATTTCGCCTGCGTCCTCGGATTGCACCCGCGCCATGCCGTAAGCGGTGAGCGCCTGCACGAACGTGTCGATATCGCCGGTCTTGAACACGCCGCTCAGCTTGCGGCCCTTCGCCCGCGCATCGTCCAGCACGATCTTGCGCGACGAATAGCGGTTCATCTCCGCGATCGCGTCGCCCAGCGTCTCGTCGCGGAACGTCACCTCGCCCGCCAGCCACGACGTCGCCTGCGCCACCCCGCCGTCGCTGCGGCTGATCGCGCCGTCCTTCACCGCCAGCCGCTGGCCCGCGACGAGCAGGGCCGCGTCATGGCGCACGGACGTGGAGACGCTCACCTTCCCCTCCGCAAGCGCGACGCGGAAGCCCGCGAGGTCGGTGCGCACCGAAAAGGCCGTGCCGACCGCGCGGACGCTGCCGCCGCCGGATTCGACGATGAAGGGATGCGCGGCGTCCTTCGCGACGCGGAAGAAGCCCTCGCCGCGCAACAGCCGCACGCGCCGCTCGCCCTTCCATGCCGGCAATGCGACTTCGGAATCGGTGTTGAGCGTCATGTCCGATCCGTCGGCCAGCCGGATCGTGCGGATCTCGCCGACGACCGTCTCGTAACGCTGCGTGGCGGCGACGGGCGTTTCCCGCGCGCCCTGCGCGGAGCGGTCCCAATGGCCGAGCAGGCCATATGCCCCACCCATCGCGCCCGCCGCCAGCAGCGCCGCGCCCGCGATCGATACGGCCCTGGGCCAGCGCACCGCCCTGGCCTGCAACGCCTCCGCGCGCAGGGCCA
>JASGGR010000190.1:0-5869 GCA_047602705.1 Sphingomonas bacterium
GCTTGACGATCCGGGCAACGCGGCGATCGGTGATCCTGAGGTTCCACATCCTGCCCGCGCTGGTCGGCGCATTCCATCCCACCGCGCTCGATATCTCCGGCGCGCGGATCAACCTGATCCGCACGAAGGACAAGAGGAAGAATTGGGAGCGGGACCAGCCGGGCAAGGGCAGCGGCGGAGGCGGCCCGACGCTCACGCGGCTGGCCGTGCGCGACATGCGGATCAGCTATCGCGACGCGGCGCAGGATCGCGCGGTGGTGCTGGACGTCACCGCCGACGCCACGCAGGGCCTGCGCGCGGCAGGCCCCGGAACGGTGCGCGGCAGCCCGGTGCGCGTGATCCTCACCGGCGCGCCGCTCGCGGGCGGGGAGCAGCGGTGGCCGTTCGCCGCGAAGATCGACGGCGCCGATCTGTCGCTCGTCGCCAGGGGCACGATGGCGCGCCCGCTCGACACCGGCGATATGGTGCTCGATCTCGAAACCCGCGCGCGGAGCCTCAAGATGGTCGATGCCGTCATCGAGGCGGGGCTGTTCGAAACCCGCCCGGTCCAGCTCAAGGCGCATGTCGCGCGGCAGGCGAAAAAGTGGATCGTCACGGGCCTCACGGGCACGATCGGCCAGTCGCGGATCGCCGGGCGCGTCACCGTCGACAAATCCGGCCCGCGCACGAAGCTGGACGGCGAGGTGCAATCGGACCGGCTGGATTTCAACGACTTCTCCTCCCCCGAAGCCGAGGCCGCCGCCCGTGCGGAGGTGCGCGCGCATGGGCCGAAGCTGGTGCCCGATACGCGCATCAACATCTACAAGATCGCCCATACGGATGGCCGCATCGCATTCCGCGCGACGCGGATCGTGGATGGGGACAAGCCCTCGTCGCTGACCAGCCTTTCAGGCACGCTGGCGCTCGATCGCCGGTTCCTCACGGTCGATCCCCTGCGCATCGGGTTGCGGCGCGGGGAACTCGTCGGGCGCGCCACGGTCGACCAGCGCGACGGGGCGAAGATACCGCGCGTGACGCTTGATCTGCGCATCGTGGGCAGCAGCATAGAAGCGCTGGCGGGCGGGGACGGATCGGTGTCGGGACGCGTCGATGCGCGCGCCTGGCTGGTCGGGCGCGGCAGCACGATCCGCGAGGCGGTGGGCGCATCGGACGGCCGGATCGGCCTGGTCGCGCGCGACGGATCGTTGCCGCACAAGATCGCCGCCGCGCTCGGTTTCGACGCAGGCCGCGCCCTGCTGGCGGGCGATAACCGGCGGGCGGGCCTGCGCTGCGTCGTCATCGGCGCGGATGTGCGGGGCGGGGTGGGCACGGTGGGTCCGTTCATCGTCGACACCAGCGAGAGCCGGCTGGACGGCGCCGGCACCGTCTCCTTCCCGTCCGAGGCGCTGGCGATCCGGATGACGGGCGCGCCGAAACAGGGCAGCGTGCTGCGCCTGCCCGGCTCCGCCCGGCTGGCCGGCACGATCCGCGACCCCGATATCGTCGTGCCGAAGCAGGTGAAGTCGATCGGCCATATCTTCAAGGCGATCGGTCAGGCCATCACCGGCGATCAGGGTCCGCGCGCCGAGGATGCCGATTGCGCGGGGCTGGCGGCGAAGGTGCTGCGCTGACGCGGAGCGTCGAGACGCGATTGAGACAGCGTTTCGGCTTGTGCGATCCGCCGGATCGATCTTGCGCGGCATGGACCGCCTGTGATGATGGCGGGTGGAGCAACAGCCGGAGGCCGCCAGCCGTGATTATTTCCTCCCCATCCGATTTCCGCGAGGCCGCCAGGGCGCGCCTGCCCCGTTTCCTCTTCGACTATGCGGATGGCGGCGCCAATGCGGAAACGACGTTGAAGCGCAATGTGGCCGATCTGGCGGCGATAGCGTTGCGCCAGCGCGTGCTGCGCGACGTTGCCGATATCGACCTGACGACGACGCTGTTCGGCCGGCGGATGCCGCTGCCGGTCGCGCTCGGCCCGGTGGGGATCGCGGGCATGTATCGGCGACGCGGAGAGGTTCAGGCGGCGCGCGCGGCGAACGCAGCCGGTCTGCCGTTCACATTGTCCACCGTCGGATTGTGCTCGCTGACCGAAATCCGCGCCGCGACGGATGGGCCGTTATGGTTCCAGCTCTACGTCATCCGCGATCGCGCCTTCATGCGGGACCTTATCGCGACGGCGAAGGCGCAGCGGGCGGAAGCGTTGGTCTTCACGGTAGACATGCCGGTTCCCGGCGCGCGTTATCGCGACGCGCATTCGGGGATGTCGGGGCCGAACGCGCCGCTGCGCCGGGTGCTTCAGGCGATGGGCAAGCCGCGCTGGGCCTGGGATGTGGGGATATGCGGCCGCCCGCATCAGCTCGGCAATCTGACGCCGGTGCTGGGCAAATCGAGCGGCATGAACGATTATATGGGCTGGCTAGGCGCGAACTTCGATCCGTCGATCGCATGGCGCGATCTGGAGTGGATTCGCGCGGCATGGGACGGGCCGCTCATCATCAAGGGCATCCTCGATCCTGAAGACGCCCGGGCCGCCGTGGACATCGGCGCGGACGGGATCGTCGTGTCCAATCATGGCGGGCGGCAACTGGACGGCGTGCTGTCGAGCGCCGCGGCGCTCCCCGCGATCGCGGAAGTGGTGGGAGGGAGCATCCCGATCCTCGCCGATTCGGGCGTCCGCTCCGGGCTGGACGTGGTGCGCTTGCTGGCGCTTGGCGCGGACGGCGTGCTGCTCGGCCGGTTATGGCTTTTCGCGCTGGCCGCCGGCGGAGAAAGCGGCGTCGCGCAGATGCTCGGTCTCATCGAAAAGGAGATGCGCGTCGCAATGGCGCTGACCGGCGTCCGCGATATCGCTTCGATAGATGCGTCGATCCTGTGCTGACTGGATTGGAGTGCGATCTGCATCCTTGCTTGCGGGCAGCGTGACCTGATCTTCCGGCCGCGCCGATCACCCGGTCAGGGCGGCCCAATCCAGCCCGAACCGGTTGCGTCGCGCACGCGAGACGGCCAACGGACCCGGCCCGCTTCCGACAGCGAGCGGCTCGCGCGACACACGCGAATGGTTTCGGCAAGCTGCACGCGGTCGAACGGATCGATTTCGGCGAGTGCTTCGGGTGGCAGGATCCGCGTCAGGATATCGCCTTTCGCTTCGGACTGCCCGGTCCATAGCCGCTGGATTTCCGCGTCCACGCAATCGAGGTCGATGCGCCCCTTGGGGAAAGCAAGGCGAAGCAGGCTTCAGATCGGCAACCGCTCGCGCCGCTGCCGCCAGATCGCTCAGGCCCCAAGCCTGCTGAAGCGTTGCGACAGATACAGTGACAGCAGCAACGCACCAGCGGCGCTTGATGAAAGCCGCGCGATGTCCCCGAAGCTGAAGCCGCCTGCGTGACCGGCCGCATATGCCGCGATGAGGTTCCCAAAACCCCAGAGCACGTTGGTCGTGGCGGATGACTGGCCCTTGCCCGGCGGCTCGCGAACGGCGTGGGAAAGGTGCGCCCGCTGATGCCGCTCAGAAGATGAGGCAGGGCGTTGAAAAGGGCCGCGCCGGCGATTGCGCACAACAGGCAGGATATCATTTCGGACGCTCTCCGGTTCGACTGCTTCTCTGATCTGGCTCGGTCTCGCGACGCTATACCGGATCTTCGGTGTCCGGGGCCTGCGCCAGGATCGCGCGTGCGCGACGCGCCACCGCCTCGTCCACGAACGTTCCGTCCGGCATCTGGAATGCGCCGGTGCCGGCCGTCTGGCTGGAGGCGAATCTGGCAACGATCTCCCGTGCCGTCCTTATCTCGGCCTCCGAAGCGCCGAAGGCCGCGTTGACGACTTCGACCTGGGAGGGGTGGATGCAACTGCGAGCGCCGAATCCCAGGGCACGGTCCTCCACGCATGCGCGCCGCAACGCCGTCAGGTCGGCAATCGGCGCGAAGACGTGGGCGACCGGCGGGGCGAGGCCGAGAAGGCGGGAGCGCATGGCGATCTCCGACCGGGCAGCCAGCGTCTCCGTGCGCCCGGGCGTCGAGGCGCCGCCGAGATCGGCGACGAAATCGCCGGCACCAAAGGAGAAACGCCCGACGCGCCGTGAGGCGGCGGCCAGTTCGGCAAGCGCATACAGGCCGGCGACCGATTCGATGATCGGCTGCAACACAACGCCCGCGAGACGCGAACCGGCGGCGTCCAGTCTGGCGCCAAGACGCGTTATCGCGCCGCCCGTCTCGGCTTTCGGCACGAGCAGACCCGCGAAGGCTGCGCCAGACGCGACCAGCGCCTCGACATCGTGCAGCCCGAGTTCGCCGTCGTTGATACGAACGAAGACCGGCCTGGCCGCGTCATCGGCGTTGGCGATTAGCCAATCGGCCGCCGTCGCCCGCGCGGCGGACTTTTCGGCGGGAGGGACGGCGTCCTCCAGATCGAGGATCATCGCATCGGCCGCGCCCGCCATCGCCTTGGCGAACAATGCCGGCCTGTTTCCCGGGACGTAGAGGAGCGAGCGGACTCTCACGACAGCTCCACCCCCTTCGTCTCCGGCGCGATCAGGATGATCGCCACGGCCCCGATCAGCGCCAGAATGGTCAGCCCCATCCCCGCCTGGAAACCCGCCGTCGTAGCCCCCATCGCGCCGATCAGGACGGGGGCGATGAGCGCGCCGGCGCGGCCGCCATTATAGGCGATCGCCATGCCGAGCGCGCGCATCCGCGTGTCCTTCAGCATCTCGGCGATGAACGGGCCGAGGCCGCCGAAAATGCCGCCGATGCCGAAGCCGACCATCGCGGTCGCGAGCAGCAGCAGCGCATTCTGCGCCGCGAGGACGAAGACGCCGAGCGCCACCGCCCCGACCGTGAGATAGAGGATGAACGTCGGACGACGTCCGATCCGGTCCACGATCAGCGCCATGACGACGAAGCCGAGCAGGGTGCCGATCTGTTGCGCGAAGGTGAAGCCCAGACTCTTGAGGAAGGTCATATGCTTGACCTCGATCAGGAAGGTCGGCGTCCACGTCGCCACCCCCCAGAATACGAACTGGACGCAGAAGATGAACAGGAAGGCGATCACCAGCGACCTGCTCATCAGCGACCCGCCCGTGGGCGAACCGCCGGCCGGGTCCAAGACTTTCTTCCGCCGCGCGAGCCACACCGGCGACTCGGAGGTCTTGAGGATCACGGGCAGGAGGATGATCGCGGGCAGCGCGCCTATGGCGAACAGCCAGCGCCACGCTCCGTTCGAAAGGCCGCCGGCGAGCCATGTGACAAGCGCGGCGAGGCCGATGGCGATGGCCGATCCGATCGGCAGCCCCGCTACATGGGCGGCGGAACGCTCGACAACACATTCACGTCGAGCGACATCAACATCAGCCGGGTTCCCGCGGTCTGGTATACCGACCTCACGCTGCGGCTTCGCGTGCCGAGGGTCTCGCGCTCTGCGGAGTTCTTCCTGACCGTGAACAACCTCTTCGATCGCGATCCGCCGATCGACCCGCGATTTGCCAACTTCGGCACCGTGCCGACCAACCGGAGCCTGTACGACGTGGTGGGCCGCCAGTTTACCAGCGGAATCCGCTTCAGGTTCTAGCTGGCCCCGGGCGCGCGTCGCAGTTCAACGGCGCGCGCAAAGATGCAAAGACCTCAGAGAGGGAACTTTCGCCCGGGCGACCTAAGCGATTGATTTCGCGGTCAAATCATAGACTTGCGAACTCGCCAAAGGCATTAATAGCACGATCTGGATTCGTGGAAAAGGCTGGACGTCGGACGCGATGGTTCGAGTCCTGATTGCGCCGGTTTAATAGTAGGCAAGCTGAGCGGGTAGTTGGTCACAGTGCCTCGCTGCAATCGGGGACATCTGTCAAACGGCGCGCAAACGGGACTCCGTATCGGCGTCGAAGAGGGACCCCTTT
>JASGGR010000020.1:0-27344 GCA_047602705.1 Sphingomonas bacterium
CGCGCGCCAGCCTGCGCCCGTCGCGGGTGAGGACCACGCCGCGCCCGCGACGCTCCACCAGCAGCGCGCCGCACAATTGCTGGAGATCGCGGACGGCGCGGTGCAGCGCCGGCTGCGACCAGCGGGTGACGTGCGCCGCCTCGATATAGCTGCCCGCGTCGGCGAGCGCGAGGAAGGCGCGCAATTGCGTCGCGGTCATCAGATGATCGGGCCTTGCGAAACCACGCGGCGACCGCCCGGCCTGCCGCACGCCCTCGCCGAGCTGGCGGAGAGCCGGCTCGATCCGCGCGATCAGCGCCAGCCCCTCGGCGGTCGGCTCCATGCCCGTCAGTTCGCGCGAGAACAGGGGGACGCCCAATTGCCGCTCGATCTTCGCCAGCCCCTGGGTCAGCGCCGGCTGGGAAAGGCTGACGGCCTCCGCCGCCGCGCCCATCCTCTTGTGCCGCGCGATCAGCGGCAGCGCCCGCAGATGGCGGAAGTTGAGATCGAAGGGGTCGAGCACGGCCGGATCAATAGCAAAAACTTATCGCCCGGCGCCACTTTGATATTGCCGCATCAGCGGGGCCGCGACCACAGCGACCGGCAGCGAGAGGAGAAAACGCATGGCAGGTCGCGTCGTCCGCAACATCCCCCGGGCCGCGCCGGAGGTGATCGACGGTCTTGCCGGCCTCGGCGTGGCGACGGTGCATGAGGCGCAGGGGCGCATCGGCCTGCTGGCGAGCCGGCTGCGCCCGATCTATCCCGGCGCGCGGATCGCGGGCAGCGTCGTCACCATCTCCGCCCCGCCGGGCGACAATTGGATGATCCATGTCGCGATCGAGCAGTTGCAGCCGGGCGACATCATCGTCCTTTCACCCACCAGCCCGTGCGAGGATGGTTATTTCGGCGATCTGCTGGCGACTTCCGCGCAGGCGCGCGGATGCCGGGGCCTCGTCATCGACGCGGGCGTGCGCGACGTGCGCGACCTGACCGCGATGGGCTTTCCGGTATGGTCGAAGGCGGTCTTCGCGCAGGGGACGGTGAAGGCGACGCTGGGCGACGTCAACGTCCCGCTGATATGCGCGGACGCGCTGGTCCGGCCCGGCGACGTGATCGTCGCTGACGACGACGGGGTCTGCGTGGTGCGCCGCGAGGATGCGGTGTCGGTGCTGGAGGCCGGGTGCAAGCGCGAGGCGAACGAGGTGACGAAGCGCGCCAAGCTCGCCGCCGGGGTGCTGGGCCTCGACATCTACGACATGCGCGGGCGGCTGGAAGCGATGGGGCTGAAATATGAGTGAGGGCGTGCCTTGCCTGTGGATGCGCGGCGGCACCTCGAAGGGCGGCTATTTCCTGAAGCACGACCTGCCCGCCGATCGCGCGGCGCGGGACGCTTTCCTGCTGCGCGTGATGGGCTCGCCCGATCCGCGCCAGATCGACGGCATGGGCGGCGCCGATCCGCTGACCAGCAAGGTCGCGGTCATATCCCGCTCCGCGCGGGAGGGGATCGATGTCGATTACCTGTTCCTCCAGGTGTTCGTCGATCGCGCGATCGTCAGCGACGAGCAGAATTGCGGCAATATCCTCGCCGGTGTCGGTCCCTTCGCGATCGAGCGGGGGCTGGTCGCGGCGCGCGACGGGCAGACGCGCGTGACGATCTTCATGGAGAATACCGGGCAGGTGGCGGTCGCCACCGTGGAGACGCCCGGCGGCAAGGTCGCCTATGCCGGGGACGCGCGGATCGATGGCGTGCCGGGAACGGCCGCGCCGGTGCCGATCGCGTTCCGCGACACAGCCGGCTCCTCCTGCGGCGCGCTGCTGCCCACCGGCAATGCGGCCGACGAGATCGAGGGCGTGGCCTGCACCCTGATCGACAACGGCATGCCCTGCGTGGTGCTGCGCGCGGAGGATGTCGGCGCGACCGGCTATGAGGATCGCGAGACGCTCGACGCCGCCGAAGCGGTGAAGGCGCGGATAGAGGCGATCCGGCTGAAGGCCGGGCCGATGATGAACCTCGGCGACGTGGCGGACAAGCCGGTGCCGAAGATGATGCTGGTCGCGCGGCCGGCGCATGGCGGCGCGGTGACGGTGCGCAGCTTCATCCCGAAGCGCGCGCACGCCGGCATCGGCGTGCTCGGCGCGGTGAGCGTGGCGACCGCCTGCCTGATCCCCGGATCGCCCGCCGCCGCCGTCGCCGAAACCGGCGAGGGCGCGGTGCGCACGCTCTCGATCGAGCATCCCACCGGCGAGATGAGCTGCGTGCTGACGCTCGACGAAAAGGGCGCGGTCGCCGGTGCCGCCCTGCTGCGCACCGCGCGCAAGCTGATGGACGGCATCGTCTTCGGATAGCCGCGTCTCCGGTCGGGGGGCCTTGTCCCGGCGTTCGTCTTTGCGTGCCGCGATAGGGCGCGCTAACCAGCGGCGAACCTGATTGCACAAGGAGTTCCTCTTGGCTCGCAAACCGCCGCCGATCAGCTTTTATGCAACGACGTCGAACAGCCTGGGCTTCCTGACGCGCATGGCGTTCCGGGCCTTCACCCGGTCGCTCGAACGGCGCACCCTGCCTTACGGGGTGTCGGCGGGGCAATGGCGGTTCCTGCGCGCGCTGTGGACGGAGGAAGGGCTGACGCAGCGCGAGCTGAGCCGGCGCGTCGGCATCCTGGAGCCGGCGGTCGTGATCGCGATAGAGGGGCTGGAGAAAGCGGGCTTCGTGCGCCGCGAGCGCAGCTCGGAGGATCGCCGCCGGGTCCATGTCTATCTGACGCCCAAGGCCAAGGCGCTCGAGGCCGAGCTGCTGCCGCATATCGCGGAGGTCAACGAGCTTGCCGTGCGCGGAATGAGCGAGGCGAAGATCGCGACGCTGCGCACCCTGCTGGCGCAGATCACCGAAAATCTGGCGGACGACGATCCGAACTGAGCGCGGAGCCTAGATCCGGAACTCCGCGAAGGTTTCCGGCGCGAACATCTCCTCGATCGTCAGGCGGCGGGGGGACAGGCCCTGCTCGTGGTGATAGCGGGTGAAGGTCTCGATCACATGGCGGTTGCGGTCGATGCCATAGGGCCACCATTCGCTGCCCATCGTCGCGATCGTATCCTCCACCGCCGCGATCTGCCACGGCAGCATCGTCTTGAGCGAGGCGGAGACGCGCAGTTCAGCATATGCCAGCCGCTGCGCCTCCGCGAACGCCTTGCACAGCGATTGCGCGATCCAGCGGTTCTTCTCATAGACGTCGCGGCGGATCGCGACGACGTGCATGATCGGGAAGATGCCGGTCCTCGCGAAATAGGCTTTCTCCACCTCGACGAAATCGGGAAACAGCCGGCCCACCTTGTCCGGCTCCGAATAGAAGGTGGACGGCGCGCGGGCGGTGTGGAGCGCATCGATCTCGCCGTCGGCCAGCATCCGCGCCAGCGTCTGCTCCGGCCCGATCGCCTCGACGCGGAATCGCGGCGGCAGGTTCAGCTTCAGCTTCTCCTCCCGCCCCGGCTCCTCCTCGCCGCCCGTGACATAGGTGACGGCGGCCGGGTCGACGCCATATTCGTCCTGCAGGATGCCGCGGATCCAGACCGGCGCGGTCATCTGATATTCCGGCACGCCGATGCGCTTGCCGATCAGGTCCGCCGGCGTCGCGATCTCGCTGCGCTTCGATACGAAGATGCACGAATGGCGGAAGAAGCGCGACGGGAACACCGGAATGGCGATGAAGCCGGGATTCTCGCGCCCCAGCGTCACGCAATAGGAGGACATGGAAAGCTCGGCCACGTCGAACTCGCGGTTGCGCAACATGCGGAAGAAGGTTTCCTCCACGTCGAGCGGCAGGAAATTGAGGTCGATCCCGTCGGGGCGGACGAGGCCGGTCTGAAGCGCCTCCGTGCGGTCGTAGTTCCAGCAGGCGAACGATAGGGAAAGGCGGCTCATGCGGCATTGTCCTCCAGCGCGTGTCGGATGATCCTGTCGGGTGAAACCTCGGCCCGGAGAGCGCTCGATTCGATCAGCGCGGCGCAGGCGGCGGCGGTTTCCAGCCCCCATCGCCCGTCATGGACCGGCGGGCGCGTGCCCAGGATCGCGGCGGCGAATTCGTCGATCACCGCCTGGCGCGGAACGGCGGGCGGCGGCAGCGGCAGCCATTCGCGCGCGTCGTCGGTGTAGATGGCGAGGCCGGTGGGCGTCAGCCGGATGTCGGCATGCTCGCAGCTTGCCAGCACGAAGCCGAAATGCTCGTGATGCAGCGCGGGTGCCGGAGGAGCGCCCCTGCCATAGGTGCGCGCAAGCTTCGCCTCGCCCTCGTCCCGTTCCTTCAGGGACCGCCGCGCCGCGCCGTGCAGCGACGCATCCCTGATCTGGCCCAGCTCCCCGATCCAGCCCATCAGCTCGTCGCTGTCGTAATGGGCGTAGCCGCTGTAGGTGAGCGAGGCGGTCGCGCCGCCTTCGAAGAACAGCAGCGCCGTATAGGCCCCGTCGCTGGCGCGGCGCGCATCCCAATTCCCGGTGACGGCGCGGACCCCTTCCAGCTTCCGCCCCGCCAGCCGCCGCGCCACGTCGATCTGGTGCGTGGCCTGGCTGAACACCACGCCGCCGCCGCGCGCCGGGTCCAGCTCCTCCGGCCGGCGCGGGCGATACATGAAATCGGTGAAGTTGAACGCGAGCAGCTGGCGCAGCGGCCCATGGGCGCCGGAGGCGATCATCCCGGCGGCGGCGTGCACCGGGGCGTCGAACCCATGGCTCGGCCCCACCACCAGCACGCGTCCCGCCCGCCGCGCGCGCTCCGCCATCGCCGCGCAATCGGCCACATTGGTCGCCATCGGCTTTTCGACCAGCACATGCTTGCCCGCGTCGAGCGCTGCGATCGCCTGCGCGGCATGATGCTCGTGCGGGGAGGCGATGTAGACGGCGTCGATATCCGGCGCGGCCAGCATCTCTTCCAGCGAGGCGAAGGCCCGCCCGCCGAACTCGCGCGCGAATTGCGCGCAGGCATCCGCGCGCGGATCGACGGCGCCGGCCAGCACGACGCGCCCGTCGCCGGTCAAGGCGGGCAGGGTGAGCATGAAGCCCCGGCCCAACCCGATGATTCCCAAACGAAATCCTGTCATCGCGCGTCGCTTTTCCTTTGCGCTTCGCCGGGTCCGGCGGACGGTGGCTTGAATGTCAAAATACTTCGATATAGAAGTATTATCAACCGGGCCCTCACGCAAGATGCGATGGCTCGCCCGCTAGCGACGGAGATTCACGGGATGACGCCGGAACAGAATGATCTTCTTTGCCGAGTCGAGAGCGATGCGCCGATGGGGCGCCTGATGCGCCAGCACTGGATGCCGGCCTGCATGATCGAGGAGGTGGCGGAGCCGGATTGCACGCCGCTCAAGGTGCGGCTGCTCGGCGTGGACATGGTGGTGTTCCGCGACAGCGCGGGGCGGATCGGCGCGCTCGACGAACGCTGCCCGCACCGCCGCGCCTCGCTCGTCTTCGGGCGCAACGAGGAATGCGGGCTGCGCTGCCTCTATCACGGCTGGAAGTTCGACGTGGAGGGCAATGCCGTCGACATGCCCTCCGAGCCGCAGGACGCGCCGTTGCGCAAGGCGATGAAGGCCCGCGCCTATCCGGCGCACGAGGCGGGCGGCTTCGTCTGGGTATGGATGGGCGATCCGGCGCGGGTGACGCCGTTCGATCCGCCCAATTGGGCGATGGTGCCGCCGGGCAAGATCAGCATCGTGAAGATGCACGGCGCCTGCAACTGGGCGCAGGTGCTGGAAGGCTCGATCGATTCCGCGCACAGTTCCAGCCTGCATTCCACCAACATGCCCACGGCGAGCGAGGTTGGGGGATCGACCGCCACCGACACCGCATGGCTGCGCCCCTCCGCCGACAAGGCGCCGCGCATCGAGGTGCAGAAAACCTCGTTCGGCTTCCGCTATGCCGCGATCCGCACGCCGATCGTGGATGCGGACAAGCAGGATTATGTGCGCACCACATTGTTCGTCGCGCCCTTCACCGTCCACATCCCCTCGAACGACCAATATCACCTCAGCCAGATGCTGGTGCCGGTCGATGACGGGAACACCATGTTCTACTGGATCGCCTGGCATCCCGAAAAAGGCATCTCGCAGGAAGCGTGGCGGCGCTTCTGCGGCGCGGAGGTGGGCAAGGACGTGGAGCCGGTGACGTTCCGCAAGCTGCGCAACGCCGGCAACAATTACATGCAGGATCGCGCGGCGATGAAGGCGGGGGATTTCACCGGCATCCACGGCATCCCGACGCAGGACATGGCGATGTGGGAATCCATGGGCGCGATCGCCGATCGCAGCGAGGATCGGCTGGGATCGAGCGACAAGGCGATCTTCACCTTCCGCACCCAGATGTATCGCGCGGCGCAGGCGGTGGCGCGCGGCGAGCCGGCGATCGGCACCGCCGAGCCGCGCGGCGCCGCCGGGCTGATGTGTTCGAAGGCATGGTGCCCAAGGGCGAGGACTGGCGGCTGCTCAATATCTCGGCGGAGGAAAGGGCCATCGGCGGCGTGGCGGGGCGGCGCGCGCGGCGGGCCGCGCCTGAATCCGCATCGTGAAAGCTGGCGGGTTGGGCGTGCGGTGAAGCGCGCGCATCGCCGAAGGAGAGGAGGCACGCATGCGTTCGGACGATTACGACATGGCCGCGCTCGCGGCGCGGGCGGAAATCAGCGACGTGATCCACCGTTATTGCCATGCCACCGATCGCCGCAAATGGTGGCTGATGGACAGCGTGTTCCATGAGGATGCGGTCTGCCACCTGTCGGTGATCGGCGGATCGTGGCGGGAGTTCGTGAAGCAGGGAGCGGCGCTGCTGGAGCCGGTCGGCGTCACGCATCACCAGGTCGGCAACATCCAGATCGCGCTCGACGGCGCCGTCGCCCATGTCGAGACTTATGTGACCGCTTTCCACCGCGTGCCCGCCGACGCGCCGCCGGGCGGGCCGTTCGGCGGCACGGGCGAGGCTTATGATGCGGTTTTCGGCGCGCGCTACATCGATCGCTTCGAACGGCGCGACGGCCGCTGGCGCATCGCGGAACGCCGCTCGGCGGCCGAATATCGCCATTATCGCCCGGTGCGCGAAGGCTCGCTTGCCGATGTGCCGGCGCAATTCCGTGGCGCGTTCGGCGATGCGGACGCCTCCGCGCCGGTCGTCGCTCGATGGAGCGGGGGCGTGGAGGAGCCGAGGGACGCCCGGCTGCTCGCGGCGCGCGCCGAGATCGGCGACGTGGTGAACCTGTTCTGCCACGCCGTCGACCGCAGGCGCTGGGAATTGATGGGGAGCGTCTTCCACGACGACGCCACTTCCCGGATTCTGGACAAGGTGCGGCCGTGGCGCGAGATGGTCGCGGCGGCCCGGCAATCCATCGGCGCGCTCGGCCCGACGCATCACCAGACCGGCAACATGCTGATCGCCCTCGACGGCGATGCCGCGCATGTCGAAACCTATGTCACGGCCTTTCACCACGTGCCGTCGAGCGCGCCCGCGCAAGGCCTGTGGGCCGGACGGAGCGAGGATTACGAAGGCATGGCCGGCGGCCGCTACGTCGATCGTTTCGAGCGTCGCGACGGGCGCTGGAAGATCGCCGAGCGCCAGACTTTGGTGGAATGGCGCCACGACCAGCCGGTTGCGGAAGGCGGGCTGGGCGAAGTCCCGCAGATGTTCCGTGGCCAGCATGGCGATGCCGACGTTTCGCGGCCGGTCGTCGCGGCGTTTCTCGATGATCGGGTTTGAAAGGCCGGAAATAAAAATCACTTTGTTTTCAGATCATAAGGTAGAAATGCCACACCGAATATCGACGAACAACAATTTGATATCGAATGATTGACGAGCGCGATATCGTTTCGTATTCAAAGTATCTGCTGTGTTCAATAATCAGGCCCGGAAAGGGTCGAGTCAGGCACGGGGAGGATGATATGGCACGGAAAATCGCACATCTGCTGATCGGTGTGGCGTCGGGGGCCTTCTGCATGGCCGGGCCGGCCCTGGCGCAGGCTTCGCAGGGAAGCGCGCCGGAATCCACGCAGCTCGCGGACAGGGGGACGGCGCAGCCGGTCGGCGCTCCGGACATCGTCGTCACCGCGCAGAAGCGCGCCGAGCGGCTTCAGGACGTGCCGATCTCGATGGAGGTGCTGACGACGAAGAACCTTGCCGCTTTCCATGCCGACAATTTCAAGGCGCTGGCCGTGCCGAACATGAACGTCGGCGAGATCGGCGGGAACCAGGTGATCTACATGCGCGGCTTCGGCTCGCCGTCGCAGAATTATGCGTTCGACCAGTCGGTCAGCCTGTATGTGGACGGCGTCTATGCCGGCAAGTCGCGGCAATTCACCTTCCCCTTCTTCGATCAGGAGCGGGTCGAGGTGCTGCGCGGTCCGCAGGGCGCGCTGTTCGGCAAGAACACCGCCGCCGGCGCGATCAGCGTCATCTCCGCCCAGCCGACCTCCACCTTCGAGGGCAGCGCGACCGGCATCTACAATTTCGGTCTCCATGGCTATGAACTGTCGGGCTATCTGTCCGGGCCGCTGGGCGGCGGGTTCAGCGCGCGTCTGGCCGGCAAGATCGTCGACAACGACGGCTACATGAAGAACCTCGCGTTCGATCGCCGCGAGCCGTCGAACAAATCGCAGCTCGTCCGCCTGAGCCTCAAATATGACGGCGGCAATTTCGATTATGTCGCCAAGGTCGAATATGGCCATGCCAAGAGCCTGGGCAACGCCACGGTCTCCGGCCCGCTCAATACGGGGCAGCAACCCCTCCTGACCCGCTATAACATCGACGACTCGGCTTATGGCCCGGCGGGGTTCGACACGAGATCCTGGAACATCGCCGGCACCGGCAACCTGCATCTCGGCGATTTCACGCTGACGTCGGTCACCGGCTATTCCTATTTCAAGGCCGGCCACATCAACAATTTCGATCAGACAATTCCGGGCGGCGGTATTACCAGCGCCAGCGTGTTCAACAGCTATCCCGAGAAGTTCAAGCAATTCTCGCAGGAAATTCGGCTGCAATCCCCCGTCGGCGGCATGTTCGATTATATCATCGGCGCATATTACGACAATTCCAGATATCAGGTCTGGCAGGGGAACCAATATCGCATGTCGATCGGCAGCTTCCTGCTGCATAGCGACTTCCACCAGCGCGCCGAATCCTACTCATTCTTCGGACAGGGATCGCTGCACTTCTCGAATGAGTTCCGCCTGATCGGCAGCCTGCGCTATTCGCATACCTCGAAAACGGCGTCCTTCTACGGGACGCAGGATCAGGGACCGTTCCTCTTCAAGCCGACGACTTCGGCCGAAGGCTCGATCAGCGAAGGGAAAGTCGATCCATCCGTCACGCTGCAATATGACGTCGCCCGCCGCGTGATGGTCTATGCGACTTACGGGCAGGGATCGAAGTCGGGCGGGTTCGTTTCGAATACCTATGGAACGACCAACGCGAATTTCATGTTCAACCCGGAACGCTCGCAGAATTTCGAGCTTGGCGTGAAGAGCACCCTGTTCGACGGCCGGCTGGTGGCGAATGCGGCGATCTACAAGATCAAGTTCGACGATCTTCAGGTCTCCACATATAATTCGAACCTCCAGACCTATCTGGTCGGCAATGCGGCAAAGGCGAGCGGCAAGGGCATCGAAGGATCGCTGACCTGGTATCCGGCGCCCAATTTCGACATTACGGCCACCGCCGCCTATCAGGACGTCAAATACGACGACTATCCGGGCGCGCAATGCCTGGCGAGTCAGGCAGGGTGCGGTGCCACCTCGCCTCCCGTCAATCTTGCGGGCTATCCGTTGCCGAACATCTCCAAATTCAGCGGCAACGTGCAGGTCCATTACGTCGTCGATCTGCCGAGCGACTATAAGCTCAGCACCACCGTCGGCGTCGACGGGCGCTCCAAATTCTTCAATTCGGACGATGAAAGCCCGCTTTACGGCTTGCAGAAGGGCTATGCCAAGCTGAACGCCCGGATCGAACTGGCGCCCGCGGACAGCAGGTGGCATCTCGCGCTGGTCGGCACGAACCTGACGAACAAGCTGACGACTTCCGGCTCGTTCAAGCTGCCTGCGCCGGTCACCGACGTGGCGCGGGCGCTCTACTGGATGGACCCGCCGCGCAACATCTCGGTCGAGGCGAGCGTGAAGTTCTGAGCGGGGCATCACGCGGGCATATCAAGGAGAAGCAGAGTGCTTGACGAGAAGGTCGCGCTGATAACCGGCTCCGCGCAATGGCTGGGTCGCGCCTATGCCGAGACGTTCGCGGCGCGGGGGGCTGCCGTCGCGATCGCCGACATCAATGAGGCAGGGGCGGGGGAAGTGGCGGCGGCGATCCGGGCCAAGGGGGGAAGGGCCTACGCCGTCGCCATGGACGTCTCGTCGGAGGAATCGGTCGCGCGCGGCATGGACGAGGCGCGCGCGGCGCTCGGCGAGATTTCGGTGCTGGTCAACAACGCCGGCGGCCTGTTCGCGCCCGTGCAGAGCGCCGAAACCTTCACGGTCGAGCAATGGAATCGCGCGCTGGCGGTGAATCTGACCGGAAGCTGGCTGTGCAGCCGTGCCGTCATTCCGCAGATGAAGGCCGCGCGGCGCGGCCGCATCATCAACGTCACCTCGACCACGTTCGATTACGGCCTGCCAACCGAGATGGTGCCCTATATCTCATCCAAGGGCGGGATCGTCGGCCTGACGCGCGCGCTGGCGCGCGAGCTGGGGCCGTATGACATAACGGTGAACGCCGTCGCGCCCGGCCTGATCCAGCCGCAGAACCGTGCCGGGCGAGTCTCGCTCACCGAGGACAAGGCAAGGAGCATCACCGATCTCGTCGTGCCGCATCAGTGCATCAAGCGGCCGGGCGAGGTGGGCGATCTGGCAGGCCCCGTCGCCTTCCTTGCGTCGGACGATGCGCGGTTCATCACGGGGCAGGTGCTGAACGTGGACGGGGGATGGGCGCTCAAGTGACCGCGCGCCGCCCCGGGTGTTGATGATGGGAGAAGGTTCATGGGTCGATTGTCGGGCAAGACTGCGATCATCACCGGAACGGGCAGCGGCATGGGGCGGGCGGCCGCGCTGCTCTTTGCCCGCGAGGGCGCGCGGATCGTGGGCTGCGACATAGATGCCGGGCGCGGAGAAGGGATTGCGGAGGAGGTCCGGCGCGCCGGCGGCTCCATGGTGTCGCTGCATCCGGTCGATCTTTCGACGCCGGAGGGCGCGGAGGCGCTGATCGCCTTCGCGCTCGATCATCATGGCGGCTTCGACATCCTCTACAACAACGCCGCGATGGCCTATTTCGCATGGGTCGCGGACATGGATCACGACACTTTCTCGCGGACGATGCGGGAGGAGGTCGACATCATCTTCCACCTCACGCGCGCGGCGTGGCCGCATCTCGTGGCGCGGGGCGGCGGCTCGATCATCAACACGGCGTCGATGGCGGCGCACAAGGCGTCGCTGACGCTGCCGGCGCTGGCCCATTGCGCGGCCAAGGGAGCGGTGGCGGCCATGACGCGCCAATATGCGGCCGAAGGCGGCAGGCATCGCATCCGCGCCAACACCATATCGCCGGGCCTCATACGCTCCGCCCAGACGGAGCCGCTGATGGAAGACCCGGAATGGAAGGCGCGCAGCTCCGCCAAGATCGTGCTCGGCCGCATCGGCGAGCCGGAGGACGTCGCCGCCTGCGCCCTGTTCCTGGCGTCGGACGAGAGCGCGTTCGTGACGGGGGCGGACCTCCGCGTCGATGGCGGCGCCTCATTGCTCTGAAGGCGCCCTCCGCCTGTCTCCCGCCTTCACGCGAAATAGAGAATGGACATGCTGGACGAAACGGAACTGCTGACGCGAGTGGATCGCCAGTTCGTGAGCTTCGTGTCGCCGACCGCGCCGCGGATTCAGGCGGGCGGCCATCCCTGTCAGGGGCTTTACTGGACGCCGAAGAGCGTGAAGCCGAAGGTGGCGCTGATCGCGGCGCATTATAACGTCGATTTCTCCGAACATTATATCGCCGCCTATATGGCCGCGCGCGGCTGCGGCTTCCTGGGGTGGAACACCCGCTATCGGGGCGCGGAGGATCAGTTCATCCTCGAACATGCGCTGATCGACATCAGCGTGGGCGTGAAATGGCTGCGCGAGCAGGCCGGCGTGGAAACCGTCGTCATCCTCGGCAATTCGGGTGGCGGCTCGCTGATGGGGGCTTATCAGGCGGAGGCGATCGCGCCCACGCTCGGCGGCGAGCTGGACGGCGTGGGGGCGGAGGTGCTTGCGGCGCTTCCCGCCGCCGATCTCTATATCTCGCTCAATGCGCATCAGGGGCGGCCCGGCGTGCTCACCGCCTGGCTGGACCCTTCGGTCGTCGACGAGACCGACCCGGTGGCGACGGACCCCCGGCTCGATGCGTTCAATCCCGACAACGGGCCGCCCTATTCGGCGGAGTTCATCGCGCGCTATCGCGCCGCGCAGGTGGCGCGCAATCAGCGGATCACCGACTGGGCCAAGGCCGAGCTGCGGCGGCTCAACGCGGCCGGGGTGCCGGATCGCATCTTCCCGCTGTTCCGCTCCTGGGCGGACCTGCGTTTCATGGACGGCACGATCGATCCCTCCCGGCGCAAGACGCCGCATTGTTATCGCGGCGACCCGGCCGTCACCAACCGGGGCTATAGCGGGCTGGGCCGGGCGAATACGCTGAAGACCTGGCTGTCGATGTGGAGCCTCGAAACCTCGAAATGCCAGGGCGGCGAGCAGCTTGCCAAAATCACCCAGCCCGCGCTGGTCGTGCTGGGCATGGCGGATGCCGGCGTCTTCCCAAGCGACGCCCATGCGATCTTCGACAGCCTCGCTTCCGGCGACAAGAAGCTCGAGCTGGTTCCCGGCGCGCATTATTTCGAGGACTCGGTCGCATGCCGGGAAAATGTCGCGGACCTGATGGCCGCGTGGATCGGCGAGCGCGCCTGAAGCCGCCCGGAAGCCTATCCGTAGCTGCCCCCCCACATTGATCGGCCGACTCGCTTCCTTCCGCCGACAAACCGTCGCGGAGAAAATCCTGCCTTGATGCAGCGGTTTGCGGTTGACGCATGTTTTATCGCTAAGTAATTTTCATAGTATTCAGGGTCATTTAAGAACCGCGCCCCCGCAACACTCGTCGGGCACGGTAATAAAAATGCGCAATTGCGCCTTTGTATAAAATATCCGGACGCGGTGCGACTTGGGGGCGCCCGCGCGAACGGGCGAAGGCTCGGGGGCAACAGAGGGGAGCGGGGCGTTGGGGAGTGATGGCGATACGTCCGTGATCGACGCGCGGCGCGCATCTGTCGCCCCGCGGCAATCCATTTCGACGACGCGCAGCCCGCGAAGAATGCCCGGGAAGGGCGGCCTGCCGATCGGCCGCGCCCGCTCCGCGCGGCGATATGCGGGCGTTACGGAATCGCGGCTCGCGATGGCGAGCGGGGAAGCGTTCAAGCGTAACGGCGAAATTCCGCGCAGGGTGCGCGCGGGATGCTCGCCGACATCCGTCCAATCAGGATTTCCGACAAAGGGGTAAGCACATGCGCAGACCGACGATCATCATGCAGGCGCTTCTGGCCGGCACGTTCCTCGCCTCCACCGCGACGGCGCAGACCGCGGCGGAGACGGCGCAGCCGCAGGACGAGGAATATGGGCGGCTCATCAAGGAATATCTGGTCGACAAGCGTTTCACGTCGGAGCTGGTCGATCACATGCCCGCGTCGGCCACGGTGCCCTCGCCGCTGAAATTCTTCGGGCGCATCCCCGGCAAGCCGGGCGAGCTTACCTATTCGGGCGATATCGAGCGTTACTACAAGGAGCTGGCGCGCACCTCCCCGCGCGTGAAGTTCTGGACGGTCGGCAAGTCGGAGGAAGGGCGCGACATCGTCGTGATCGCGATCGCCGACGAGGAGACGCTGAAGAACCTCGACACCAACAAGGCCGCGCTGGCCGCGCTGGGCGATCCGCGCAAGACCAGCGAGGCGGACGCGCGCAAGCTCATCAAATCCGCCAAGCCGCTCTACTGGATCACCAGCGGCATCCACTCGCCGGAAACGGGCGGGCCGGAAATGTTGCTGGAGCTGGCCTATCGCCTCGCGGTGGAGGAAACGCCCTTCATCCAGAAGATCCGCAACAACATGGTGACCTTCATCACGCCCGTCCTCGAGGTGGACGGGCGCGACAAGATGGTCGACACTTATTATTACGGCAAGAAGACCGGCAATCCGCGCCCGCCGATGGTCTATTGGGGCAAATATGTCGCGCACGACAACAACCGCGACGGCATGGGACAATATCTCCAGCTCACCAAGGCGCTGACGCAGGGCACGCTCGATTGGCATCCCACGGTGCTGCACGACCTGCACGAGGCGCAATCCTATCTCTATGTCTCCACGGGCACGGGGCCGTACAACCCCTCGCTCGATCCGATCTCCTCGAACGAATGGTGGCTGCTCGCCGAGACCGAGGTGATGGAGATGGCGAAGCGCAAGATCCCCGGCGTCTTCACCTATGGCTTCTACGACGGCTGGGTGCCGAACTATCTGTTCTGGATCGCGCAGACCCACAACAGCTTCGGCCGTTTCTATGAGGTGCAGAGCTACGGCCCGGACGTGCAGAAGGGGCTGAAGCTGCCGCCGTCCACCACCAGCCGCGAATGGTATCGCGCCAATCCGCCGCTGCCGGAGATCGACTGGGGGCCGCGCAACAACACCAACATCCAGGAAACCGCCCTGCTGATCGCGCTCAACAAGGTGGCGACCGATCGCGAGCTGTATCTCGAAAACTACTGGATCAAGAACAGGAACGCCGTGGAGGGCGGGCGCACCGGCGACATCAACGCCTGGGTGATCCCGGCCGCGCAGACCGCGAAGCTGAACGTGGCGGACATGGTGAACGGCCTGCGCCATCAGGGCGTGGAGGTGAGCGTCGCCAATGCCGCCTTCACCGCCGGCGGCGTGCAGGTGGCGGCCGGCGACTATGTGATCCGCGCGGACCAGCCCTATCGCACGTTGCTGGACATGTATCTGGGCATCCAGAACTATCCGATCGCCAACCCGCGTCCCTATGACGACACGGGCTGGACGATGCAGTATCTGCGCAACGTGACCGTCCGCACGGTGAAGGACCCGGCGATCCTCCAGCAGCAGTTCACGCAATTGTCGGCGGACGTGCGGCCGAAGGGCGTCGTCACCGGCGCCGGCCCCGTGATCCTCGTCAACCACAGCGGCGACAACGAGCTTGTCTCCTTCCGCTTCCGGCTGGGCAAGACGAAGATGCTGGCGGCGGAGGCGCCGTTCGAGGCGGGCGGCAGGCAATATGCCGCCGGCACGTTCATCCTGCCCGCCGCCAATCGCGCGGAGGTGGAGAAAGTGGTGGCCGATCTGGGCCTGTCCGCCGAGGCCGTCGGCGCGGTGCCGTCGGTCGCCAGCCACACGCTCAGCGTGCCGCGCATCGGCTATCTCCATTCCTGGCTGCGCACGCAGGACGAGGGCTGGTGGCGCGCCGCGCTGGACCATTACGGCATCCCCTATACCTATTTCGCCGACATCAAGGCGCGGCAGGGCGGGCTGCGCGCGAAATATGACGTCATCATCTATCCCACGGTCGGCTCCAGTGCGCAGGATCAGATAACAGGCGTGGCGATGAACGGGACGAAACCGATCCCGTACAAGAAGTCCGCGCTGACGCCGAACCTCGGCACGCTCGATTCCGCCGACGATATCCGTGGCGGCCTGGGCGCGGACGGCCTTGCCGAGCTGAAGAAGTTCGTCGAGCAGGGCGGCACGCTGATCGGCGACGGATCGACCGTGGAGATGCTGGCGCAATATGGCATCGCGCAGGGCGTGAGCGTGGCGGAGACGCCGAAGCTCTACACCAAGGGCGCGGTGATGCGCGGCGTGTTCAGCGACAAGACCAGCCCGCTCACCTACGGCTATCAGGGCAAGGAGATGCCGGTCTATTTCTCGCAGGCGCCGGTGCTGAAGGTCGGCGCGGCCGGGCGGGGCTGGGGCTAT
This sequence comes from Sphingomonas bacterium, assembly GCA_047602705.1. GTDB lineage: Bacteria > Pseudomonadota > Alphaproteobacteria > Sphingomonadales > Sphingomonadaceae > Sphingomonas. Next base: position 15,990 of record JASGGR010000020.1, read on the forward strand.
TTCGATCCCAACGCGCCGGGCGCGAACATCGCGCAGAACATCACGCCCAACGACAAGATGGGCCATGTCTCGGCATGGGGACCGGACGGCGCGAAGCCGGCGGGGCAAACCAACGCGGACGTGCCCAACTCCCCGTTCGGATCGGCGCTGCCGGTGTCGCGCATGGGCGGGGCGGAGCCGACGCAGCATCCGCGCGTCGTCATGTCCTTCCCGGCCAAGGCGGACGATATCCTGCTGAGCGGCATGCTTGCCGGCGGAGAGGCGTTGCAGAACAACGCCCTGCTGGTGGACGTGCCGCGCGGGCAGGGGCATATGGTGCTCTACGCGCTGCGCCCCTTCTGGCGCTGGCAGACGCAGGGAAGCTATTTCCTCGGCTTCAACGCGATCCTCAACTGGGATCATCTCGACGCGGGGAAAGCGGCGAAGTGAGCGAACCGTCACCCCGGCCTAGTGCCGGGGTGCACCGCGCCGCGAGCGGCGGGCTGATGGGTTAGCGTCGCGCGTCGATACATCCCGCTCGTCCCGAACCTGTCGAAGCCCCGCCCCTTTCCTCCACGGAAGAAGGGCGGCTCTTCGGCAAGCTCGGGGTGGGGGAACCGCCTGGCTCGCAGCCCGGTGGAGTCCGGGGCGAAAGACGCGCACGGGATTGGAGGCGCTCAGTCCCCGTAGACGATCCGCACCTTCGCCGCTGCGTCCGCCGCGATGCGGCGCGCCTCGTCGGTGGTGCCGGCCAGCGCGAGCGCCACGCCCATGCGGCGGAAGGGACGGCTGTCCGGCTTGGCGAAGATGCGCACGTCCACCTCGCCGCCCGGCGTCGCCAGCGCTTCCGCCAGGCCTTGGTAGCCGAGCGTCCGCGAATGGCGGTCGGCGAGGATCACTGCCGACGCCGCCGGCCCGCGCGAGACGATCGCCGGGATCGGCAACCCCATGATCGCGCGGGCGTGGAGATCGAACTCGCTGAGGTTCTGCGAGATCAGCGTCACCATCCCGGTATCGTGCGGGCGCGGGGAGAGCTCGGAGAAGATCACCTCCGCCCCCTTCACAAAGAATTCCACGCCGAAGATGCCGTATCCGCCCAGATCGTCCACCACCTTGCGCGCCATATCCTCCGCCGCCGCGATCGTGGCGGGGGACATGGCGGCGGGTTGCCAGCTTTCCTGATAATCGCCCCGCTCCTGCCGGTGGCCGATCGGCGGGCAGAACAGCACGCCGTCTCTCGTGCGGATCGTGAGCAGCGTGATCTCATAGTCGAAGGCGATGAACTCCTCCACGATCACGCGCCTGCGGTCGCCGCGCATGTTGGCGACGGCATGATCCCACGCCTTTTCCAGCCCCGCCTCGTCATATGCGTTGCTCTGCCCCTTGCCGGAGGAGGACATGACGGGCTTGATGACGCAGGGGAAGCCGGTGTGCGCCGCGCCCGCGCGCACTTCCTCCAGCGTCTCGGCATAGCGATAGCGGGAGGTGCGCAGGCCAAGCTCCACCGCTGCCACCTCGCGGATGCCGTCCCGGTTCATCGTCATCATGGTCGCGCGGGCGGAGGGCACGACGGTGATGCCTTCCGCCTCGATCTCCGCCAGCACCTCGGTGCGGATCGCCTCCACCTCGGGCACCACGAAATCGGGTTTGTGGCGATGGATCGCCTCGCGCAGCCGGTCGGCATCGAGCATGGGGAAGACTTCCTGCTCGTCGGCCATCTGCATCGCGGGCGCGCCGGCATAGCTGTCGCACGCGATCACAAAGGCGCCCAGCCTCTTGGCCGAGATCACGAACTCACGTCCCAGCTCGCCTGAGCCGAGCAGCAGGATTTTCGCGGTGAAAGCCATGAGGGGATCGCCTTGCAGGGGATGAAACGGCCCATGTCAGTGGCGGCATCCGTCGCGCTTGTCCATGCGCCGGGAACCTATCGTCGCGCCGTCCGTAGTCATGGCAAGTCGCGCAAAGCCGCGGACGATATACAAAATTAGGAGCAGGCGATGCGTATCGCCCCACAGGAATATGCGCCGCGCCATATCGCGGTGATCGGAAACGCCTTGCCCCGCCAGTGCGGGCTGGCCACCTATACCACGCACAGCGTTGCCGCCCTGCGCGCGGCCTGCCCCGGCCTGACGGTCGATCATTATGCGATGGATGACGGGCAGGACGTCGAATACGGCACCGACGTCCACCGGCTGATCCGTGCCGGCGACGTGACCGATTATGTCGCCGCCGGGCGGGAGATCGAGCGTTCGAAGGCGCAGGCGATCTGGGTCCAGCACGAGTTCGGGATTTTTGGCGGGCCGGCGGGGGCGTATCTGCTCCAGCTCCTGCGCCAGACGACAAAGCCTCTGCTGGTGACGCTGCACACCGTTCTCGAGCGGCCGGATGCCGATCAGCGCCGGGTGATGGATGCGCTCAACGAGCGCGCCGCGCATTTCGTGGTGATGGCGCATCATGCGGCGGAGATACTGGCGCGCGTCTATGGTGTGGAAGAAGCGCGGATCACGATGATCCCGCACGGCGCCCCGGATCGCGCCCTGGTTCCCACGGCGGACGTGAAGCAGGCGCTTGGCCTGCCGCCGGGGCCGACCGTGCTCACCTTCGGGCTGCTGTCTCCGGGCAAGGGCATCGAATATGCGATCCGCGCGATGCCGGCGGTGCTGAAGTCCCACCCGGACCTCATCTACATCATCGCCGGCGCGACCCATCCGGCGCTGCGCCGCGAGCAGGGCGAGGCGTATCGCGAGAGTCTGATCGCGCTGGCGGAGGATATGGGCGTGGCGGACAATATCCGCTTCCTCAACCGCTTCCTCGACGACGACGAGCTGATCGACCGGCTTCAGGCCTGCGACGTCTATCTGACGCCTTATCTCAACCGCGATCAGGTGACGTCCGGCACGCTGGCCTATGCGCTCGCCATGGGGCGGCCGGTGGTGTCCACGCCCTATATCCATGCGACCGAGGCCCTGTCCGACGGCATGGGCGAGCTGGTGCCGTTCCGCGACGCGGAGGCGATCGCGGAAGCGCTGAAGAGCCTGTTCGACGATGCCGAGGGGCTGGCGCGGCGGGCTTCCGCCACATGGGAACGCGCGCGGCGGACGATCTGGCCGAACAATGCGCGCGCGATCCTCGACCTGCTGGCGGGCATCGTCCGCTCCACGCCGATCCGGCTCGACCGGCATCGCCCCGCCATGCCGCGCATTTCGGGCGATGCGATGCTGGACGGCGTGCGCGCGATGACCGACGACGTGGGTATCCTGCAGCACGGCATCTACGGCATCGCGGATCGCGTCCACGGCTATTGCATCGACGACAATGCCCGCGCGCTGATGCTGGTGAGCCAGATGCGCGAGGGCGATCCCGCGGTGCGCGCGCGGCTGGCGGCCGTCTATGCCGCCTTCGTCCAGCACGCATGGTCGTCGGAACGCGGTGCCTTCCGCAATTTCATGGGCTATAACCGCGACTGGCTGGAGGAGCGGGGGTCGGAGGACAGCAACGGCCGCACCCTGTGGGCGCTTGGCGTCGTCCAGCGCGATGCGGAGGACCCGATGCTGCGGCGCTGGGCGCGCGCATTGTTCGATCAGGCGCTTCCGCTGGCGCACCAGCTCACCGCGCCGCGCGCGATCGCCTTCGTGACGCTGGGTCTTGCCGCGCGGGCGGACGCGGGGCAGGCGGACGAGGGGGCCCGCGAGATGCTGGCGGCGCACGGCGCGACGTTCGAAAACCTGCTCTCGCGCAACCGGCGGCCGGACTGGCCGTGGTTCGAGGCGATGCTCTCCTACGACAACGCCCGCCTGCCGCAGGCGCTGATCGAGGTGGCGCGGATCACCGGCAACCGCCAGGCGCTGAAGGACGCGCTGGAGACGCTGGAGTGGATCGCCGGCATCCAGACGTCGTCGGACGGCCATTTCCGCGCCGTGGGCACCGAAAGCTTCGGCCGGCCCTATGCCGATCCCCAGCCTTTCGACCAGCAGCCGCTGGAGGCGGCCGCGATGATCGACGCCTGCGCCAGCGCGTGGCGGGCGACGGGGAATCCCGAATGGCTGCGCCGCGCGCACGTCGCATTGGCGTGGTTCACCGGGGACAATGATCTGGGCGTGCCGCTGGCCGATGCGCGGACCGGCAAATGTTTCGACGGGCTGACGCCGGAGGGCGTGAACCTGAATCAGGGGGCGGAATCGATTCTGGCGCTGCAACAGGCACTTGTCGCCATCCGCGCCTTGCCGGACGAAGCGCAGAAATCTCTCCAGATCGCGGCGGCCTGAGCCGGCAGGGCATTGGCGCGCCCGTTTCGGGCCGCTAAGCCTGCCCGCCGGTTGAAATGGCATGACGGAAACTCGCGTGGCAATCTTTCAGCGTCTTGCGGTGCGCCTCACCGCTGATCCCACGCGGGTGGTGGTGCGGCCGTTCCATCTTTCCTGGCAGGCAGGCGAGGGCAAGCCGACGCGCGCGCGCCAGCTCGTGGACGACATATGCGAGATGCCGGAGGTGATGGTGGAGGAAAGCCTCGCCAACGTCCTCGCCGATTTCGAGCCGCGCCACTGGCACACGCGCCGCATCTTCGAAACGCGCTTCGGGGAGCTGGCGCAGCAGCTCGATATCGATCCCGACAGCCTCAGCCTCGCGCGGCGCGAGCTGATCGGGGCCTATTTCTGCCACGAATACAGCTATGCCGCCGCCGCGCTGATGAACCCCTCGATCGTGCCGCACCCGGATCAGACGGGGCTGGAGCGGGGGACGGTGCGCTTCATCATGTCGCTGCGCGCGGTGGGGGAAGGGCATATCAGCTCGATCGCCTTCCGCGAGGGGCTGGTGAGCGCCGACGGCTCCTTCTACCTCGCGCCCGAGCCGCCCTTCGCCACGGCGGCGGTGCTGGAGCATGACCAGTCCGCGATGGCCGAGGGCGTCGTGGAGGTATCGCGCAATTCCGACAGCAATCTTTCCGGCACGGTGCTGTTCCCCGTGACGCCCGAACAGGCCAACGGGCTGGAAGACCTGCGCCTCACCCGCTTCGTGGAGGAGGACGGCTCGGTCGAATGGATCGGCACCTATACCGCCTATAGCGGGCGGGACATCCGTTCCGAGTTGCTGCGCACCACCGATTTCCAGCGCTTCGTGCTGCAGCCGATGACCGGCTCCGCCCGCGTGAACAAGGGCATGGCTTTGTTCCCCCGCCGGATCGACGGCCGCTATCACATGATCGGGCGGCAGGACGGGAAGAACCTGTTCCTGCTCGTTTCGGATTCGCTGGGCGATTGGGATGGCGGCCAGTTGCTGCTGGAGCCGCGTTATCCGTGGGAGTTCATCCAGATCGGCAATTGCGGCGCGCCGATCGAGCTGGACGAGGGCTGGCTGCTGCTCACCCATGGCGTCGGGCCGATGCGCAAATATTCCATCGGCGCGGCGTTGCTGGACAAGAACGATCCGTCGAAGGTGCTGGGGCGCACGATCGAGCCTTTGCTCTCGGCGGCCGACCATGATCGCGAGGGCTATGTGCCCAACGTGGTCTATACCTGCGGCGCGCTCAAGCTCGGCAAGCGGCTGTTCGTGCCTTATGGGATAGCGGACAGCTCGGTCGCCTTCGCCTTCGCGGAGATATCGGACATCCTGGGGCGGATGGGCTAGGGACGGCTCACAATCCGGCCGCGAAGGCGATGCGCAGCATGTCGGAAAGATTGTCCACGCCCAATTTGTCCTTGATGTTCGCGCGATAGATTTCGATCGTGCGCGGGCTGATGCCCAGATCGTGCGCGATCACCTTGTTCGATTGCCCGCGCGCCAGCCCGGCCAGCACGTCGCGCTCGCGCGGGGAAAGGGTGTCGATCTTCGCCTGCGCGGCATGGGCGCGGGTGGTGGCGTCTTGTCCTTCCGCAAGGCGCGCGGCGGCGGCGGCCACCGCGTCCAGCATCAGTTTCGGATCGCACGGCTTTTCGAGGAAATCGAACGCGCCCGCCTTCATCGCCTGGATCGCGAGCGCGACATGGCCCTCGCCCGTCAGGATGATCGCGCGGAAGCGCTCGTCGCCCCGCAGCGCGGACAGGACGTCCAGCCCGTTCATTCCCGCCATGTGATAATCGAGCAGGATCACGCCGGGATCGAGCTTCGGCCGCGCTTCCAGAAAGGCCGCGCCGGATGCGAAATCGCGCACCACCGGATATCCGGCGATCGAAAGCAGGCTGTTGAGCGACGCGCGCACCGTGGCTTCGTCGTCCACGATATAGAGCGCGGCCGTCATGCCGCCTGCTCCGCCTGCTCGGTGGCCAGCGTGAAGCGGAAGGCGGCGCCGCCTTCCGGGCGGTTCTCGGCGGACATCATCCCGCCATGCGCCTCCACGATCCGCTTGCTGATCGAAAGGCCGATCCCCAGCCCGTGATCCGGGGCCTTCGTGGTGGTGAAGCGGGAAAAGAGCTGGCCCTCGATTTCCGGCGAGATGCCCGGGCCGTTGTCCGCCACCTCTATCTCCACCGTGCGCGAATCCAGCCGGGTGGAGCGGATGTGGATGCGCCGCTCCGGCTGGCGGCTTTTCTCCATCACGTCCAGCGCGTTGCGCAGCAGGTTCACCAGCACCTGCTGCACCTGGATGCGATCGGCGAAGATCGTCGGCGCGTCGGGATCGAGATCGTAGGTGAAGCGGATGTCGAACTGGTTGCTGCCGGCCAGCACCATCGCGGCGGCGTCGCGCACGGTGGCGGCCAGCGGCTCGCGGCGCATCTCCACCACCGCGCGCGCTGAAGCGGCGCAGCCGGCGGATGATCTCGCCCGCGCGCAATGTCTGGGCGGATGCCGAGCGCAGCAGATCGGCCAGATGCGCCGGATCGCCGCCATTGCCGATCAGCAGATCGGCGGCCGAGAGATAATTGACCGCGGCGCTGAGCGGCTGGTTCAGTTCATGCGCCATGTCGGTCGCCAGCTCGCTGACGGCGATCTGGCGGGAGGCATGGGCAAGCTCCGCGTTCAGCTCGGCCAGACGCCCCTCGGTCGCCAGCCGTTCGCTTACGTCGCGGGCGAAGAGGGTGAGCAGTGCCTCCTCGTCGAGCCGCATCACCCCCACGCGCACTTCCAGCGGGAAGCGCCGCCCGTCCGCCGCCTGCCCCATGGCGGAGAAGGACTCGCTGGCCTTTTCGGGGCGCGCGCCCTTCTGGAAACGGCGGAACAGCGCGGCGTGGAACCTCGCATGCTGTTCGGGCGCGAGCATGCTGATGCTCCGCCCGACCACCTGCCGCTCGGAATAGCCCCACAATTCCTCCGCCGCCGCGCTGAAGATGCGCACCAGCCCTTGCGCATCGACGACCAGGATCGCGTCCGGCGCGGTCTCGACGATCGAGCGCAATTGCGCCTCGCGCCGGCGCAGCGCGGCTTCGCGCTCCTCCCGCTCGGTCACGTCGGCGATCGCGCCGATGCTGCGCGCCAGCCGCCCGTCGGCGTGGAAGAAATTGCGGCTCGCGCCTTCCACGATCCGCGTCATCCCATGGGCGTTGCGCAGGCGATAGCGGAAATTCACCAGTTCCTGCCGCCGGGCGATCATCCGCTTGCCGCGATCGAGCATCGACGGCAGGTCTTCCGGGTCCATCAGCGCGGCCCAGCTCGCCTGGGTGGAGATGCTCTCCGTCGGAAGGCACGGCAATTGCGCCCGCGCGCCGGGCGACCAGACGATCCGGTCGGCATCGCCGTCCCAGTCGAACACGCCGAAGCGGTTCGCCGCCATCGCGATCCCCAGCCGCTCCTCGCTGACACGCAATTGCGCGATGGCCGAAACGCGATCGGAAATGTCCGTCATCTTGTGCACGACGAAGCGCCGCCCGTCCGGCAGGTCGATCGGGTAGGTGCGTTCGAGCACGGCGATCTCGCGCCCGTTACGGTCGATCTCCACCAGTTCCTGCAGCCCCGCGCCGCTGTTGCGGGGCAGGCTGCTGTCAGCGCTTTCGCACCGGGAGCGCAGCAGGGCGTATTTCATTTGCCCCCTCGCCTCCTCCGCGCTCCAGCCGTAGAGCTGGGACGCGCCGTTCGACCAATGGGCGATCCGCCCGTCCGGCGTGGTGAGCACCATGTTGGCGACGTCCAGCGCCTTCGTGAGCGCGGTCTGCGTGCTGTACTGGCGCATCACCAGCGTCACCGCCCAGTGGCTGACGCATATCAGCGCCAGCGCCTGCGACACGACGATCAGCGCCTGTGCCGCGACCGGGGCCTGCGATACCTCCTCGTTGATGATCGCGTGCAGCCCGAGCGGGATCAGCACCAGCGAGGCGAGGAAGCACAACAGGATGATCCGCAGATTGTGGATCACCGGATGGGCGATCAGCGCCCGCACCCAGCTCAACCCGGTATGGCGCACGATCATCGCCAGCGCGATCGCCAGCGCCGTGATCTCCCCGGCCAGCGAGTTGGTGAACAGATGATCCCGCCCGTCTCCGGGGGTGGAATGGAGCGTCAGCACCGATGCGGTGACGATCAGCGGCAGCGGCGCGGCGGCGATCAGCCCGCGCACCTCCTGCGAGGGCCTGACCGGCAGATAAGCGCTCAGCCCCGACAGCGCCAGCAGGAGCATGACCGTCGTGGCATTGGCCCCCGGCCGCCCGGGATGCAGCGCGGCATATCCGGCGACCTTCCGTGCGAAGAGCAGCCGATCGAAACCGGTATCGAGGTTCAGCCAGCGCTCCGCCAGCGCGATGGCAGCGATCAGGATCGGCACCGCGCACAGGATGAACATGCAGCGCGTGCGCCGCATCAGCGACATGATGAAGCTCAGCGCGATCGCGATGAAGCCGATCGCGGTCCACGGCCAGATCGGCGCATGGGCCGCCCCGAACTCGCGCAGGACGGGGATGTCGAAAATCCAGCCGGACAATCCCGCCAGGCCGCATGCCAGCCCCAGCGTGGCCAGGCTGATCGCGACCTGTCGATCAAATCTCTCCTGCGCGCCCATCGGCGCGTCCAGCTTGCCAGTCACGGATTTCGTTCGAGTTCTCCCGGATATACGCATCTAGCATGGATCATTCGCGCAGGGGAAATGATTGGCGTCCGTCCGGAGGGTTCAGAACAGGCCGTCGTCGAAATCATCGTCGTCGGCCATGACCGGCGCGGCTTCCCCCGTCTCCCCGGCGAAGGGGCGGTGGACCTCGCGCTCGCGCACCATCGTATAGGTGGCGGCGATCGCGCCGAGCAATTCGCCGAGCAGCGGCGCTATATCCTCTCGGGCCGGATCGCAGGGGGAGCCGAACTGCCCGAGCTGCGCCGCCAGCGTGCCGAGCGCGGCGGAAAGCTCCTCGCAATCCACCTTGCGCTCGGTGCCGTCCAGCACGCGCGCCACGTTCTCGGCATCGTCGCGCAAGGAAGCGAGACCGGCGCGCAAGCGCACATTGCCCTCGCGGATGCAGGCCAGCGACTCCGCGAGCGCGCTTCCGGCATCCTCCTGGTCCCCGGGCGCGGCATGGATCGCCTCGGCCGCGTCGCCCAGCCGGTCGAACAGGTGCGAGATGCCGCCCGAAATGGCTTCGAGCTGGTTGGCGAGATCGCGGATCTCGGAAGCGACCGCCGCCAGTCCGCGCCCTTCGTCGCCCATGCGGTGACAGCGCAGATCGGTGTTCCACGCCATCTGCTGCACGTCGTTGGTGATGCGATGGATATGCCGCGCGCGTTCCGCAAGGTCGGCGGCGGTGGCAGACGCGTCGTTGCCCAGCCGGTTCGACAGGGCGTCGGCGGCGTGAAGCTGGCGGGTCAGCTTCGACATCCGCCCGATATCATGCTCCAGCGTTTCGAACAGCGCGGCGCTTTCCTGCCCCCCGCCGCCGGCCGTGTCCGCGCCGCCGAGGTCCAGCAGGGAGGAGACGGCGGGCTGGATCGCGCGCATGCTCTGCGTCAGCGTCCGGGATTCGCGCTGGAGATCATCCACGGCATCCATCGCCTGCGCGGCGAGCAGCGCCAGCACATGGCCGCGGATCGCCTCCGCCGCTTCCGCGCCGGTTTCGGGCCGCGCGTCCAGAAACGCCTGAAGCGCGCGGATGCCGTCGGTGACATGCTCCAGGCGCTGGCGCGTGATGTCCCCGATCTGGATCGCGCCGATCGCGGCGGCGACATGCGCGCGGATCGTGCGCGCCATCTCCGCGCTTTGCGCCGCGCGGCGGCCGGATTCCTGCTGATGCCCGCGCAGCGCCTCCGCGTCGGCGTCGAGCTGCATCGGCACGGCCGGGATGACCTGCCGGCATTCGCCCGCCAGCCTTTGCTCCACCTCCAGCACGTCGGCCATGCCGGCGTGGAGCCGCTCGGTGGTGTGGCTCACCTGGCTCATCTGCTCCTCGCCCTGATCGATGCGGGCGAAGATGATCTCGGCGAAATCGGCGAAATCCTGCGCGCCCGCGGCGGCGATGCGGATATTGAGGCCGCAGATGCGCAGAAAGCTCAGCAGCCGGTTCACCTTGCGCGCCTGCTGCCGGATCGCGGCGCTCATCTCGCGGATCGTGCCGAAGGCCTGCGCGCGCTCCCGCTGGCGTTCGGGAAGCCGCATCAGCCGGCTCGCGGTCTGCTGCATCCGCGCCATGGCGCCGTCGGCGGCCTCCGCGCCCAGCGCGTTTATCACGCCGTCCAGCCCGGCGATCAGCCGCTCCACGATGTCATAGGCGTTGCCGAGCGCGGCGCCCGCCTCGACGAAACGCGTGTCGAGATTGCCGGTCAGGCCGCGCATTTCCGCCTCGATCATGTCGAGCGGCATCGCCTGTTGCTCGATGAGATCCTCGGAAATCCTGGCGAAATACAATGTAACCTCCCGGCTGAGCCTTAAGGATCATGATAGGATGAAAAGAGGGGGGAGCGTGCCCGCCCGGCGGAAAAGCCGCGCTCAGCGCGATGCCGCCGCCAGCAATTCCCGGGCGATTCCGTCGAGCGGCACGATGCGGTCGGCCGCGCCCCGCGCGATCGCCTCCCTCGGCATGCCGAACACGATGGAGCTTGCCTCGTCCTGCGCGATGGTGCGCGCGCCCGCCTCCTTCATCTCAAGCAGGCCGCGCGCGCCGTCGTCGCCCATGCCCGTCATGATGATGCCCACCGCGTTGGAGCCGGCCGAGCGCGCGGCGGAGCGGAACAGCACGTCCACCGAGGGGCGGTGCCGCGACACCAGAGGCCCCTCGCGCACCGCGACATGATAGCGCGCGCCCTGCCGCTGGAGCATCATGTGCCGCCCGCCCGGCGCGATCAGCACATGGCCGCGCAGCACGGGATCGCCGTCGCTCGCCTCCTTCACGTCCACCTCGCACAGGGTGTTGAGGCGCTTGGCGAAGGCGCGGGTGAAATTCTCCGGCATATGCTGGACGACCACGATCCCCGGCGCATTGGCCGGCAGCCGCTCCAGCACCTCGCGCAGCGCCTCCGTGCCGCCGGTGGAGG
>JASGGR010000191.1:0-5819 GCA_047602705.1 Sphingomonas bacterium
GGCCGCGCGGCTCGGCGACGGCGGGCGGCTGATCTATGCCGGCGCGGGCACGTCGGGCCGTGTCGCGGTGCAGGACGGGGTGGAGTTGTTCCCCACCTACAACTGGCCGCGCGAGCGCGTGCTGTTCCTGATGGCGGGCGGGCTGGCCGCGCTGACCGAAAGCGCGGAAGGCGCGGAGGACGACGAGGCCGCCGCCCGCCGCGAGCTGGCGGAAGCGCGCGTCGGCGCGCGGGACGTGGTGATCGGCGTCGCCGCGAGCGGCCGCACGCCCTATACCGTCGCCGCCGTCGCCGCCGCGCGGGAAGCGGGCGCGCTGACCGTCGGCCTCGCCAACAATCCGGACAGCCCGCTGGCGCGCGCCGCCGAGCACGGCATCACGGTGAAGACCGGGGCGGAGGTGATCGCCGGCTCCACGCGGATGAAGGCGGGCACGGCGCAGAAGGCGGTCTTGAACATGTTCTCCACCGCGACGATGCTGCGCCTTGGGCTGGTGCATCGCGGCCTGATGGTGAACATGCGGGTTTCGAACGAGAAATTGCTCCACCGCGCGCGGGAGATGATCCGGGACATCGCCGGCGTGGACCTTGCGGCGGCGACGGCGGCGCTCGACGCGGCGGACCGTGAGATCAAGCCCGGCGTGCTGGTCGCGCTGGGCGCGGCCCCCGATCGCGCGCGCGGCCTGCTGTCGGAGGCGTCCGGCGATCTTTCGCGCGCGATCGCCGCCTTGCGAGCCGGCCATGCGTGAGATTCTCGGGGCGCGGAGCGACGACAGCACGCCGCTCTACCTCCAGCTTGCGCGCAACATCCGCCGCCATATCGCCAGCGGCGGCATCGATCCGGGCGAGGCGCTGCCGTCCGAACGCGAGCTGACGGAGCTGACCGGCCTGTCGCGCGTGACGATCCGCAAGAGCATCGACCGGCTGATCGAGGAGGGCATCCTCTTCCGAAAGCAAGGTTCCGGCACGTTCGTCGCGCGGCGGATCGAGACGCCGGGATCGGTGCTGAGCAGCTTCAGCGACGACGCCCGATCGCGCGGGGAAAATCCCGGCGTGATCTGGATGATAAAGGCCTATGCCCAGCCGACCGAGGACGAGGCCGCGATGCTGAAGATCGCGAGCGCGGCGCAGGTCGCGCGGCTGGGACGCGTGCGTCTTTCGGGCGGCGAGCCGCTGGCGATCGAACATGCCGTGGTGCCGGCGGAATTCCTGCCCGATCTCGATCGGATCGGGGATTCGCTCTACGCCGCGCTGGAGAAGAACGATTGCCGCCCGGTGCGCGGCACGCAGCGGATACAGGGCGCGCTCGCCACGCCGACGGAAGCCGGGATGCTCTCCACCGAGCCGAACGCCGCCGTGCTGCGGATCGAGCGCCTGACCCTGCTTGCGGACGGGCGCCCGGTGGAATTCACGCGCTCCACCTATCGCGCGGACCGCTACGTCTTCGTTTCCGACCTGGAAGGCGCGCAACATTCCTTCCGGCTGGAATAGCCGCCCCGATTGCACCCCGCCGCGATTCTGCTATGGGCGCGAGCCGGGGGGTGGGTAAATCATCCCTCATTGATCGCGCCGGTGCCCCGAAAGGGGCTTGAAAGGGAATGCGGTGCGGATGGCGCGAGCCGTCCAAATCCGCGGCTGTCCCTGCAACTGTAAGCGGTGAGCGCGATGCATATCGCGGCCGGGCATTGCGCCCGCGCCGCAGCCACTGGGCCGGACGCTAAATCATGCGAGGCCTGGGAAGGCCGTGCATCAAGCGATGACCCGCGAGCCAGGAGACCTGCCGGCGTCTGGTCGCTCTTGCTTTGGTCCAGGGGATGGCCGGGGCACGGTGTTCTTTCCGTCTGAGCGACGAACGAGCGGCGGGGGCCGCGCGATGCGAAGGGCGGTCGCCTCCATGGGCGCCCGGCCGCCTTTTCGCGTCGGCCGTTCGCGCGGCAGGTCCCCGCCTCAGGTTCGCGAGGCGCTCAGGGGTAAGAAGATGGATATCAGGGAAGTTTCGCATGTGGCGCTGGCCGCGGTGTGTCTTGGCTGGACGGCGCAGGCGCATGCCGCGCCGGGTGTGGAGGACGGTGGCGACGATGCGGTGGTCGTGGTCGGCCGGGGGCTGGAGGAGACCCAGCCGCAGGAGCTGGCGCGCTTCGGCAGCGATCTGGTGACGGTCGACGCCAAGGACATCCGCGATCGCGGCGCGCTGGACCTCGCCACCGCGCTGGAGTCCGTGCCGGGCCTCTATGTCCGCAACGCATCCGGCCCGTTCAGCTATATCGACGCCTCGCTTCAGGGATCGCGCAAGCAGGATATCCTGTGGACGTGGGACGGCATCCGCCTGAACAACCGCCTCTACGGCACCACGCTGCCGACCGACACCTTGCCCGCCAGCATGATCGAGCGGATCGAGGTGCTGAAGGGCGGCGAGAGCCTGTTCTACGGCACGCAGGCGGCGGCCGGCGTCGTCAATGTCGTGACGCGCGGCTTCACCGATGATTTCAACGGCCAGATCAACGCCAGCGTCGATAGCTGGGGCGGCAACGCCGTGGACGGCTTCGTGCGTGGCGCGCTCGGCGACCAGCGCTTCGTGGCCTATGCCTCCCACAACCAGTCCGAAGGATACAAGCCGTTCAGCCGGATGGAGCCGAGCGCGACCGACCGCAAGCGCGGCTACGACATGTGGACGGCGGGCCTGAAATACCAATATGAGATCGCGCCGGACCTGAACCTCAACGCCTTCTGGCAGCATACCGAGGCGAAGATCGACAATCTCTCGCCGACGCTGGTCAACGGCAGCCGCAACGACCGCAACGAGGAGATCGCGGGCGTCCGGCTGGACTATACCCATAGCGAAGCGGTGCAATTCTTCCTGAAGGGCTATTTCCACGACTGGAAGACGGCCTATTTCTCGATCCGCAACACCGTGCCCGCGACGCAGCCGGTGACGGTCTATCCGCCGAACACCTTCTGGGGCTATCAGGATTACGGCGGCACGGCGGTGATGAAGCTGCATCTCCATCGGTATCTGGAATATCTGGTCGGCTACGATTTCCAGCAGTTCAACGGCCGTGACGACGTGCTGAAGATCGCGCCGACCGACGAGCAGGTGCATGCCGGCATCTTCCAGGTCCGCACCACCGACGAATTGTCGGGCAAGGGCCGTCTGGCGGCCGGCTTGCGCTACAACAGCACCAGGGGATCGAAGAAGACGGTCTGGAACGTCTCCGGCCGCTACGATTTCTCGAACGCGCTGTATGTCGAGGCCAATGGCGGCACCTCGTTCGTGCTGCCCGACGCCTCCTCGCTCTACGAGGTCGATCCGTGCTGCGAGCTGGGCAATCCGAACCTCAAGCCGGAGCAGAGCCTGAACCTCAACGCCTCGCTGGGCGGCGTGCTGCCGTTCGGGGACAGCCGGCTGACGTGGAAGGCGACCTATTTCAACCGCCGCATCACCAACCTGATCGACACCGACGAAACCGTCGAGATCGTGAAGGACGGCATCACCTATTTCGGCACCTTCGTGAACGTGCCGGGCAAGGTGAAATCGGAAGGCGTGGACCTCGAGCTGGACGCGCGGCTCCGGGGCGGCTGGCGGCTCACCGCCAATTACACGCTGGCGCATCTGCGGCAGGAAGGCAGCAGCCTCCAGCTCCACAGCGTGCCGGAGCAGCGCGCGCGCGGCGCGATCGGCTATGCGCCGGAGGACAAGCCGTTCGGCGCGAACGTCTCGGTCGAATGGGTGGGAAACACCTATTCGGACGTCGGCGGCCAGTTCGGGCGGATCGACTATGGCAATTACGCGCTGGTCGATATCGGCGCATACGTCCACCCGGACGCGGCGCGCCGGCATCGTTTCGGCGTGAACATCGAGAATCTGTTCAACAAGGCATATTCGTCCACCGGCTATGGCCGCACGGTCAGCGACGCGGGGCGGATCGACGGCACCAACAGCCAGTTCCTCTATTACCGGCGCGGCGTTCCCCGCACGCTGCGCGTCACCTACGGCATCGCGTTCTGATCCGATGCTGAAGCCGATCCTCATCCTTCACCGATGGCTGGGCGTCGTCATCGGCGCGGTCATGGCGCTCTGGTGCCTGTCCGGCTTCGTGATGATGTATGTGGATTATCCACGCTTCCCGCCGGATGCGCAGATCGGGGGCCTTGCGCCGCTGGTCCCCGTCCCGGCGGGCGGGCTGGCGGGGGTGGCGCTGGCGGAGGACGCGCCGCTCGCGTCCGCGCGGGTGGAGATGATGGCGGGGCAGCCGGTGCTGCGCATCGTCCCCGCGCTCGATCCCGCCCGTCCGATCCGGCAGATGCGGGTGACGCCCGAGGCCTTCGACCTGACGGACGGCGCGCCCGTCTCCGCCGTGTCGCCCGCCGATATCGCGAAGGTCGCGGCGGGCTTCGGCGCGCGGACGGGCGTCGCGGGCGGGGTGAGCCATGTCGCGGAAACCGGCATCGACCAGTGGACGGTGCAGACCTGGCGCCGCAACGCCCCGCTCTATCGCGCCGATTATGCCGATGCGGCGGGCACTCAAATCTACATCTCCGGCAAGACGGGCGAGGTGGTGCAGCGCACCACGCGCTTCCAGCGTTTCTGGGGCTGGCTGGGCGCGGTGCCGCACTGGCTCTATCCCACGATCCTGCGGCAGGACGGGGAGTTGTGGAATCAGGTGGTCGTCTGGACCTCGCTGGCCGGCTGCTTCCTCACCGTCACCGGCATCTGGGTCGGCATCGCGCGGCTGCGCAGGTGGCGGGACGGCTCGATCGGCTCACCGTTCCGGGGCGTCTGGTGGTGGCACCACATGCTCGGCCTGTTCTTCGGCGTGCTGACGCTGACATGGGTGGCGAGCGGCCTGTTCTCGATGAACCCATGGGGCTTCCTCGACAGCATGGCGGGCTTTGCCGAGCGCCGGCAGCTTGCGGGCGAGATGCGCTGGGGCGCGGTGCGCGATGCGCTCGCGGCGGCGCGGCCGGGATCGGGCGTGGCGCGGATCGAGACGGCGCCGCTAGGCGGCCGCGTTTTCCTGATCGCCGACACGGCGGACGGGCGTCGCGAGCGTCTTTCCGCCGATGGCCGCGCGGCCCCCCTGACCGGCGGGGAATTGCGCGCCGCGCTCGCCCGCGCGCTGCCGCTCGCGGCGCTGGAGCGGCTGACGCGGGAGGACGATTATTATTACGCGCACCACAATCCCGCGCCGCTGCCGGTGTGGCGCGCGCGGCTGGGCGATGCGGGGCGGACGATCCTCTACATCGATCCAGTATCCGGCCAGATCGCGCGCGCGGTGGACGGCAACGGCCGCGGCTTCCGCTGGTTGCAGGACGGGCTGCACAGCCTGGACTTCCCCATCCTGCGGCAAAGGCCCGTGTGGGACCTGGTGGTGCTGCCCCTGCTCGCGATGGTCACCTTCGTCTGCGGCACGGGAACGTGGATGGCGTGGAACAAGCTCAAGCGCGATCTCCGCCGAACACGCCGAAGACGACGGGCGCGCCTGCGCTAGTGCGGGATCAGCGCCTGCAACCGCCACTTGCGATTGAACGACAGGAGCGTGCGCGATAGCGGGGCGATGTCGATCGACAATGTGGCGGCGAGCGACAGGCCCAGCGCATGGGCCAGCGCCGTGCGGATCATCATCGGATGCGTGATCGCCGTGTGGGGCGCATCAGTCTCCGCAAGCGCATCCAGCCATGGGCCGATCCGCGTCTTCGCCGCCGTCATGCTCTCGCCCTCCGGCGCGCCGCTGGCGGGATCGGCAAGCCATTGCGCCAGCGCCTCCGGCTCCTCCGCCATGATCGCCTCGAACCCGCGCCCGCTCCACCGGCCGTGATCGAGAT
>JASGGR010000192.1:0-5790 GCA_047602705.1 Sphingomonas bacterium
CGCTGGCGACGGCGCTCGCCTCCACCGTCAACGTATGGATGCTGTGGCGCGAGCTGCGGCGGCGCGAGCATTTCACGCCCGATGCGCAGCTTCGCCGCCGCGCGTGGCGGCTGGCGGCGGCCGCCCTGCTGATGGGCGCGATACTCTATTTCGCCAACGACCTGTTTCGCCCCTACACCACCGGCCCCAGCCTGGAGCGCTGGGGCGCGATGTTCGTGCTGGTGGCAATGGGCGGGCTGGTCTACGTGGCGGCGACCTTCCTGTTCGGCGCGTTCCGGCTCGCCGATGCGCGAAGGCTGATCCGCAGACAGAGTTGAGAAGGACATCATGCGCGTCGTTTCCGGCATCCAGCCCACCGGCAATCTCCACCTCGGCAATTATCTGGGCGCCGTGAAACAGTGGGTGGCGATGCAG
Source organism: Sphingomonas bacterium (assembly GCA_047602705.1). Classification (GTDB taxonomy): domain Bacteria; phylum Pseudomonadota; class Alphaproteobacteria; order Sphingomonadales; family Sphingomonadaceae; genus Sphingomonas. Next base: position 415 of record JASGGR010000192.1, read on the forward strand.
GACGAGGTGCAGGCGGCCGGCGGCGAGACGATGTATTTCATCGCCGATCTCCACGGCCTGACGCAGTGGATCGCACCCGCCACCCTCAGCGCCAACACGATCGAGATGACCGCCACGCTGGTCGCCGCCGGGATCGATCCGGAACGCTCGATCCTGTTCAACCAGACGCGCGTGCCCGCGCACAGCGAGTTGGCGTGGCTGCTCAACAATGTCGCGCGCGTCGGCTGGCTGAACCGGATGACGCAGTTCAAGGACAAGGCCGGCAAGAACCGCGAGGGCGCCTCGGTCGGCCTCTACGACTATCCGGTGCTGATGGCGGCGGACGTCCTGCTCTATAACGCCACCCATGTCCCGGTGGGCGAGGACCAGAAGCAGCATCTGGAGCTGGCGCGCGATATCGCCGCCAAGTTCAATCTCGATTACGAGCGGGAGCTGTTCACCTTGCCGGAGCCTTTGGTCAGCGCCGCCGCGCCGCGCATCATGAGCCTGCGCGATGCGTCGGCGAAGATGTCCAAATCGAACCCGTCCGAAATGTCGCTCGTGAAGCTGGTCGATTCGGATGACACGATCGCGGATAAATTCCGCAAGGCGAAGACCGATCCGGAGGCCCTGCCCGATTCGTGGGATGCGCTGGAGGGGCGGCCCGAAGCGCGCAATCTGGTGACGATCTTCTCCGCGCTGGCGGACCGCACGCCGCAGGAGGTGGTGGCCGAGTTCGCCGGGCAGGGCTTCGGCCAGTTCAAGCCCGCCCTCGCCGATCTGGCGGTGGCGAAGCTGGGGCCGATCCGCGACGAGATGGTGCGGCTGCTCAACGATCGCGGCGCGATCGACGCGATCCTCGCGCGCGGGGCGGAGAAGGCGCGCGATCTGGCGGCGCCGACATTGCGCGCCGCGCAGGAGGCGATGGGGCTGCTGGCTTAGGGCCAGCCCCCTGCCCATTCGCCCCGGGGCTTGTCGAAGCCGCCGCGCTTTTCGAGAGAAGCGGTCCTTCGACAAGCTTCGAGGCGGGGCGAAGCGATAGCGGATCACGCCAACTTCTGGCGCGTTTCGCCTGCGCCGGAACAAGCGCAACAATTTATCTTCATTAAATCAATATCTTAAATAACTGGCACGCCTCCTGCTTAGTGCCGTGCATCATCCGATCACGGAGCCAGTGCAATGACCACCGCCAACGACAAGCCTGAAATCTTCGGTATCTGCCGCCGTCTGGGCGACGATCTCGGCATCCATCCGAACGTGCTGCGCATCGCGCTGGCGCTGGGAATGGTGTTCAGCATCGAAGGCGTGGTGGCCGCCTATATCACGATGGGCCTGATCGTGCTGGCGAGCCGCCTGCTTTCGCCGGAGCCGAAGCGCGTCGCGGAAACCCGGCAGGAAACTCCCGCGACCACGCAGGACGTGTCCGCCGCGCCCGTTCTCCGGAAGGCCGCCTGAATCGCCCCCACCCGCCGCTTCCGCACAGCCGGAGGCGGCGGGATCAGCCCTCGAGCTGGCGGGTCAGCATGCGGACCGCGCCGTCGATATCCTGATCGCTGTCGCGCAGCGCCTCGATGCGGCGGACGGCATGGATCACCGTCGAATGATCGCGCCCGCCGAACTTGCGGCCGATCTCCGGCAGCGAGCGCGTGGTGAGGCGCTTCGCCAGATACATGGCGATCTGGCGGGGCCGCGCGATCGCCCGCGCGCGGCGCGCCGAGACGAGATCGATCGGCTTCAGCTCGAAATGCGCGGAAACGACCTTCTGGATCTCGTCGATCGTCACCCGGCGCTGCCCGCCGCGCAGCACGTCGCCCAGCACGCCGACCGCGAAATCCAGATCGATCGTATCGCCCGTGAGCTGGGCATAGGCCACCACGCGGTTGAGCGCGCCTTCCAACTCGCGGATGCTGGTGCGGATGCGTCCCGCCAGCAGGTCGAGCACCTCGGCCGGCACTTTCGCCTCCGGCAGGTCCGCCAGCTTGCGATCGAGGATCGCGCGGCGCAGCTCCAGCGGCGGGGCCTTGATGTCCGCCACCAGCCCGACGCCCATGCGGCTGACGATGCGCTGCTCGATCCCCTCCAGCGCCTGCGGACAGCGATCGGCGGAGATCACGAGGCGCTTGCCGGCGGCCATGATCTCGTTGACGGTGTGGAAGAATTCCTCCTGCGTCGAATCCTTGCCGGCGATGAATTGCAGGTCGTCGATCAGCAGCAGGTCACAACCGCGCAGCCGCGCCTTGAACGCGAACGTGTCGCGCGCGCGGAGCGCGGCGACGAAATCGAACATGAAACGCTCCGCCGACATCAGCATCACGCGCGCGCCGGGATGCGCGGCGAGGAAGTCATGCGCGATCGCATGCATCAGGTGCGTCTTGCCCTGCCCGGTGCCCGAATGAAGGAACAGCGGGCTGAACCGCACCGGCCCCGGCGCGGCGAGCGCGCGCGCGGCGTTGAAGGCGACCTTGTTCGAACCGTCCACGACGAACCGATCGAAGGTGAAGCGCGGATCGAGCGCGGGACGCTCGCCGGCGGCCACGGGCGCAGGTACAGGCGTCGCCTCCGCCTCCGGCGCGGCCGCGATCACGGCGACCGCGCCGGATGCGGCGGCCGTCTCGATCGCGACGTTGCGCACGTCCGGCAGCAGCGCGCGGAATTCGTGCAGCAGCCGATCGGCATAATGATTGCGGACCCAGTTGGTCATGAAGGCGGACGGCAGCGCCAGGCGAATCGATTCGGCGTCCCCCGTCTCGATCAGCGCGATCGGCTTCAGCCACTGGTCGAACAGGCGCGCCCCGGCCGATTCGCGCAGGTTGGTGCGGATACGCGCCCATGCACGGGCCGCATCGCTCACCTGCTCCGAAGATCGACCGTTTGCCACCACGCACAACTCTCCCGGAGCCACCGCGCGCCAGCGCAGCGACTTCTCATGTAACCGTCAAAAAAAGGCCCCCCGATGTGGTCCCCGCCACGGTCGGAAATGACGCTGCGAATCTGGGCGCATGGGCATCGGCCCTGCGACGGATGGAGGTTTAGGAACAAGCCGGTGAGTCGATCAAGACCGCCAGCGGACACATCGTTGAAATAAACACGGTTGACTCGCGCAGAGCCGCGCAAATCCGTCGAAAATCTCACAATTCATTGAAAGAGAAAGCATATTCCGTAACGCACCGGATGCGAACGGCCGCGAATCGCGGGAATTCCATGACAATTTGATGACGGGTGCAAAAACACGACAAAAAGCCCGCCGGGAATTCCGGCGGGCTTTTTGTCGGCAATCCGGCAGGCCGGATCAGGCCAGCGCGGCGACCCTCTTGGTCAGGCGCGAGAATTTGCGGCTGGCGGTGTTGCGGTGGAGCACGCCACGCGCGACGCCACGGGCCATTTCCGGCTGCGCTTCCGCAAGGGCGGCGGCGGCGGCGGTCTTGTCGCCGGCGTCCAGCGCGGCTTCCACGCGCTTCACGAAGGTGCGGATACGGCCCACCCGTGCACCATTGACCTCGGCCCGGCGCTGGTTGCGGCGGATGCGCTTCTTCGCTTGCGGCGTGTTCGCCATTGACGTCCTCGAAATCTGGTCGATGAAAAAAGGGCGGCGGGGATACCCCTACGCCCTGGAAGGGGCGCCCTTAGCGCAGGGTGCCGCGCCGGTCAACCGCGCTGGCAGGCCGGACACCAGAAGGTGGAGCGCCCGCCTTCGGCATAACGCGCCACTTTCCCGCCGCATCCACACGCCTCGCCCTCCCGTCCGTAGACGGTGAATTGCGCGGGAAAATATCCCAATTCCCCGTCGGGCCGCGCGAAATCGCGCAGGGTGGAGCCGCCGGCCGCGATCGCGCCGGACAGGATCTCGCGAATCGCCGCCACCAGCCGGTCGAGCTTCGCGCGCGAGACGTCGCCCGCCGCGCGCCTGGGCGAGATATGCGCGCGATGCAGCGCCTCGCAGACATAGATGTTGCCCAGCCCGGCGACGATTCGCTGGTCGAGCAGCATCAGCTTGATCGAGGCGCGCCGCCCCGCGAGCACGCGATACAGATATGCGCCCGTAAGGTCCGGCCCCAGCGGCTCCGGCCCCAGGGCGGCGAAGGTGGGAAAGGCCGCCAGCGCATCGCTCGGCCACAGATCCACCGAGCCGAATCGCCGGGGATCGTTGAGCGCGACGCGCCGCCCCTCCCCCGTCTCGATCAGCAGGTGATCGTGGGGCAAGGGCTCGGTCGGGTCGATCCGCCAGCGGCCGGACATGCCGAGATGGAAGATCATCGTGTCGCCGCGATCCGTGCCGATCAGCCCGTATTTCGCGCGCCGCCCGAGCGAGACGACGCGCGCGCCGGTCATCCGCTGGCGCAGGTCCGGCGGGAACGGGCGGCGCAGATCGGGGCGGCGCATCTCGATCGCGGCGATCCGGGCGCCCTCCAGCACCGGGACCAGCCCGCGCACGGTGGTTTCGACTTCGGGAAGCTCGGGCATATGCATCTCTCCCCCTAGCCGCCGCGCGCAGCCGCCGCTAGGGCTGCTCGCCATGAGCGAAACCGTCTCCTTCGGCTATGAGGAAGTGACGCCAGAGGAAAAGACCGCGCGTGTCGGCGGGGTCTTTGCCAGCGTTGCCAGCCGCTACGACCTGATGAACGACGCCATGTCCGGCGGCATGCACCGGCTGTGGAAGGACCGCTTCGTCCGCCGCGTGAAGCCGCGTGGCGGGGAGCAGATCCTCGACATGGCCGGCGGCACCGGCGACATCGCCTTCCGCCTCCAGCGCGCCGGCGCGAGCGTGACGGTGGCGGACATCAACCCCGCCATGCTGGAAGTCGGCATGGGCCGCGCGCAGCAGCGCGGGATCGACGGGCTGGTGTGGACCGAGGCGAATGCGGAGACGCTCACCTTCCCCGATCGCTTCTTCGACGCCTATGCGATCGCCTTCGGCATCCGGAACGTCACCGATATCCCGGCGGCGCTGCGCGAGGCGCATCGCGTGCTGCGGCGCGGCGGGCGCTTCTTCTGCCTCGAGTTCTCGACCACGCAATGGCCGGGGTTCCGCGAGATTTACGACGCTTATTCGCATCGTCTCGTGCCGAAGCTGGGGCAGATGCTGGCGCAGGATGCGGACAGCTATCGCTACCTGATCGAATCGATCCGCCGCTTCCCGACGATGCCCGCGTTCGAGGCGATGATCCGCGAGGCGGGCTTCACCCAGACGAAGGTGGAGCCTCTGCTGGGCGGGCTGGTCGCGATCCATAGCGGCTGGAAGATTTGACCTCCTCCGTCGTCCACGGCTGGCGGCTGCTGAAATGGGGCCGCATCCTCGCGCGGCACGGGGCGCTGCGCGGGATCGAGCGCGACGCGAACACGCCGCCGCGCCTGCGCCGCCTGTTGCGGATCGCGCGGTTCGGCGCGCGCACGCCGGAG